>DASSGJ010000252.1:0-13060 GCA_035693545.1 Candidatus Acidiferrum sp. | reverse complement strand
GAACCTTCCTTTACGCCCTGAAAGGTGTCCTTCGCGCCGGTCCCGACGGCCTCTCCGCCTTTCACCACGGTTTTGTCCACGAAGTGGATGGTGTGTTCGGTGCCATCCTTCGTTTTCACCACCATGGTCTTGGCAGCGGCGTCAACTTTGGTGACCGTTCCGTGAAGAACGCTCACGACGTCATCCGCAGCGGCAACCATAACTGCAAGAAATACGGCCAATACTGCGATCGAGAAGAATTTCTTCATTACAGCGGACCTCCTGTTTGTCCTTGAACTACCCTTGAATTGAAAAATGATTCGTGAACCTATCCTGTAAAGGTTAGCGCAAGCTTTTCTTCAAAACTACCGGAAAGAGCCTCACGCCATTTCTTCGTCCTGGGTTGTTTCGAAAATCGACTCAGACGGAGAACGGTGACGCCCGGGACACTGGGTTTTGGATGAAGCTGGACACCAAATGGATGCAAAAATCGGAGTGGCCTGGGAATTCGATGAATCTTGCTTGTGACCTGCCGCGTGGACTCCGCTGCAATAGAGCGGTAAGAGACCCATAATTCAACTTGGTATTGCGGGGTACCAAAGCGGGAAATTGGAACTATTTTGGCAGCATTTTGATGCCGCCGAAGCGCCGAAATTGTCTTTTTAGCTAAATAATAATTCCGCCCCACCCGCAGATCGTCGCCAATGTTCATACGCGTTTACACGAACTCCTTCTCCGCAGTTGGTTGCTTAGCTCCTGATAACGATTGAGATAGCTGAACTCCGCGCCTGTTGGTGCGGGCGGCGGCGATTGCTGATTTCTTCTGCGGTGTTCCGTTTTCATGCCGAAGCGCGAGTGAATTGCAGATGCGGAAACAAATTGTGAAAGCCTTCCAAGGATTGGCATGCGGTTTGCCTCTGAAGACCGGCACGGCCGAAATTCGGCCGCTGTGGAACCGTCGGGTATCGGAGGGTCGATGAGAGCAACAGCGCCGCCTCGCCAAGTTTTTCTCCCCATACTGGGGTTAATCCTGTTTTTCTTCGCGGCGGTGTATTCGTTTGCCCGCCAGCAAACTGCCCAAGATGCCGCGCCCGCGGCTCAGGGCGAGAACCTCTCTTACGCAAAATCGGCGAGTCCGCTGCCCGCCACAGCGCAGGAAAAGGCCAAGACGCCGCCACCAAAAGGGCCGGATGGCGATTATGTGGGCAGCGAAACCTGCATCACCTGCCATGACGATCAGAATCGCCGGTTCAAGGACACGGTGATGGGCAAGGCCATGCTGGGGAATCCTCACACGCCCGAGGAAGCGCGAGGCTGCGAATCGTGCCACGGGCCGGGACGCGCGCACGTGGCGGCGGGCGGCGGCAAGGACACGATCCCGATTCGTTTCGGCAAGGATTCGAAAAATTCCGTTGCGGAGAAGAACGCCGTCTGCATGGATTGCCATTCGCGCGGCACACACATGTTCTGGAAGGGCAGCCCGCACGAGTCGCGCGGTGTGGCCTGCGTAGACTGCCACCAGGTGAAGCAGGAAATCCACGTGAGGCTTTCTTCCGATGCGCGGTACAGCGCGCCGCTTTCGGACAACCGCGGGGTGACAAAACGCCAGCCGGAGTTGTGCCTGCAATGCCACCAGATGCGCCGCGCACAACTGCAGCGCTCGTCGCACATGCCGTATCGCGAAGGCAAAGTGACCTGCACCAGCTGCCACAATCCGCATGGCACGCCGAACCCGAAGATGCTGATTCAGAGTTCCACCAATGAAAACTGCCTGAGCTGCCACACGGAGCGGCGCGGGCCTTTCCTGTGGGAACACCCGCCGGTCCTGGAAAACTGCGCCAACTGCCACGAGGCGCATGGCAGCAACAACCCGCAATTGCTGAAGGTTCGCATGCCGCGCGTGTGCGACGACTGCCACGACAGCAGCCGCCATCCGACGCAGGCACAGCCGCTCAGTTCCATCAAGAACTTCAACCGTGGCTGCACCAATTGCCATTCCTATATTCACGGGTCCAATCACCCCTCGGGTTCCGCATTTTTGCGATAGGAAAAGTGAGCTCACCAAATGAGAAAAACAGCTGAACTTGCGATTCTGGCAGTCTTGACTTGCCTCATCTCTCCCTACCGCGCCTTTGGGCAGGACAACAAAGATGCGGACCATGGAACCGTGGATTTCGGCGTCCGGTTCGCCACTGGGGATGTTTACGGACGCCCGGATCTGCCGTTCCAGCCATCGTTGAAAGCCTCGCAATTCAATGAGTATCAGGACGTGCGGGATGGCTTTTACGTGCGGCGGCTGGACGTGAAGTTCAACAACGTGCTGCACACAAAGAACTATTTCGGCCTGCAATCGCAAAGCACGCTGTACCACGACCAGAGTTACCTCGCCTCATACGGGCAGTACGGCAAGTTCAAGGTGCAGTTCCGCTACGACGAAATTCCGCACATCTACAGCGATACGACGCGCACCTTGTTTGCGCAGACTTCGCCTGGCGTGTACCGCTTTCCGGCGCTGATTCGGCAGGCACTGCAAGCCGCCACGCCCGCCAACACCATTCCGAACATCGTCAACACGCAGGTCGTGCCGCAGTCTAATTTTTTTACGCCGGCGATTTACCGAAAAGCCGGAACCATCTCCGCCGGCTACAACCTGAACTCCCATTGGACTGTGAACGGAATGTTTTTCCGAGAAAGCCAGAAGGGGGCCCGGCCAATCGGATTAATTATGAACTCCAGCCCCAGCGCCAGCACCACGTCAGGATTCGGCGTTGAATTGCCTGAACCGATCAATTACTTCAATAATCTGGTGCGCCTCGGCGCCGACTTTGGCTGGCGCTCCCTGGTTGTGCAAGGCGCGTATATCGGCTCCTTTTTCCAGAACAATACTTCCACGTTAACCTGGGATAATCCGTTCCGCCTGAACCCGGAAGCCATCACCAATCCGCTGACCGGGGCGATGGCGCTTTATCCGGACAATCACGCAAACTACTTTAGTTTCGCGGCGGGCACGGATCTTGGAAAATATCTGCATGTAACCGCCAGCATCACGCCCGGATGGCTGAAGCAAACCCAGGCATTTCTGCCCTACACCACAAACACAACCATTAACACCTGCGGAAACGGAACGCAGGCTTGCAATTCACTGGCAGTGTTGCCCGCGCCCAATCTCGGCGGGGACGCGCAGACGCTGGCGATGAATTACACGATCTCCACAGCCAGCTGGAAAAATATCACCTTAAAAGCGAACTACCGCCAGTACGACTACAACGACAATACGCCCAGCCGGGCCTTCACGCCGGTCCAGGGTGATGCCGCCGCTCCCGGAGCAGCAGTGGACAATCTGCCGTTTGGTTTCAACCGCAAGGATCTGGAAGTCAGCGGGATCTGGTTTTTCGCCAAGAAGAGTTCCATCAAAGCTGGCGTGGACGAACTGTGGATGGATCGCACCGACCGCGACGTCTCCCACTCTCTGGACAACACGTTTTTCGTTGCAGGCGACTGGGTGCCGATTCGCGATCTGCTGATCCGGCTCTCTTACCGGCATTCGAACCGTACGCCGGACGCCTACCAGGACGAGCAGGTGACGGATACCGTTACTGGCCTGCCGGTCGTTTGTAATGACAATACCGACGTAACTTTCACCGGCGACCAGCGGTGCCACCGCCGATTTGACGAGGCCGCGCGCACCCTGAATCGCGGCGATTTCCTGGTGCAGTACAGTCCGTGGGACAAGCTGACGGTTTCCGCGTTCGGCGGAACGCTGCAGAACGACTACAACAAGCGCGGCAGCCTCAACAGCCTGACTCCGTTGAATTTTCTTACCGGCGCGGCGGCGACCGTGAGCCCCTATTATCTCTATGGCCTGCAGAAAGACATTTCTTACAATTATGGCTTCGATGCGGACTATGCCTTCTCCAGCCATGTCACGCTGTACGCCGAATATTCCCGCGAACACTATTACCAGCGGATGATTACCCGCTACCGCACGCCGCCGGCCGCCGGACTGAACATCACGACATGCACCGGCTGCGACACGGCGAACAACGACTGGCAATCCACAGCCACCGATCCCGTTGATGTCTATTCGGTCGGCGTGGATCTCTACCTGAGCAAGAAGGCATACTTCACGACCTACTACACGCTCTCGGCAGGCAAGGGCAATGTCAACTCGGAGTTTCTAGGTGATCCGACGATTACAACAGGAGCGAACGCGTTTCTGCTGACGGGCACGAACGCCGCAACCCCGTACCCGGAGACGGTGGAACGGAACCACGAAATTGGCGTGATTTTCAAATACAAGCTGACAGATCGATTGACTCCACGCATCGAGTATCGCTACCAGCAGTGGGACAACCGGGATTACCAGACGACGGTGATGACACCGTATATGGGTTGCGTCAGCCCGGCGCCTCCTGGGGCGGCAGTGCCCAATTGCGGGTCGCCCATTCTGAATAGCGCGACTTCACCCACTCCGCTGCCTGGCGCCGCAAGCCCGTTCTACCCAGGCTTTGTGGTGGGGGATCCTTCGTCAGCTCGGTATCTTTTTCTGGGTGTCGACCAACCGTCGTATCACGCGCACACGGTGATGGCTACGCTCGAATACCGCTTCTAAACGCACGAAACGCCTGCGGCATTGAACCTTTGCCACAGGCGTTTGTCTTTCCATACAAAATAACTATGTGAGCAGCCCGATCGAGCCGAGCCGCGGGCTTGATCCTACTTCGGCTGCGCGCCGCCGGCCGCTTGCTGTTCCACTTCCGCCTTTTGCCAGCTGGAATCGGGATTGAACTCGTGCATGGACATTGCCAGCGTTTCCGTCTTCTTTCCGAGATCCTTCTCGTAGACCACTCCGTCCTCGCTCACCAGGAAAGTTTTCACACCGGAAGTCCGGTACATCGCGGGATACGCGATGAACGCAAAGCTGGTCATTTTGCCATCAACCAAGTAGAGCTTCGCGCCTCCCGGGGCATTCTTTCCCTGCCGGGTCAGGATGTGAAAGTAATAGCCGCGGAAAGGCACCGGCGGGGTGCCACGGGTCTTGGATTCATCGTCGGAGACGGCTTGGGCCAGCAACGGGCCGATCGGGCTCTGCGGCTCGTTTTCAGCCGTTTTCCAGTAGAGGCCGTCGCGCTTGCCCTCCTCGCTGTAAATCCGATGCGCGTACTCCCCGTGCCTCTCCGCAAAGTATTCCTTCTGTGCCGCCGCCAGTTCGCGGCTGACGTGGATGGCCGATATTTCGTTGCGGCCAATGCGCCGGAACAAAATTTCCTGCTTGCCCACGGCGGTGTCGAAATACCACGCGCTGCCCTTGTTCACCAGCGGGATCGGGCAGGGCCAGTTGTGTGCCCCGATATACAAAGTCACGCTTCCGTCGGGTTCCTTCACAAGGCGGCTCATCTCTTCGTACCGCTTGGCAAACTCGGCGCGGGATTGCGCGTCTTCGGCTTCGTCACCGGACGAGACAATCTCTTTTCCATCGGGCCCCAGGAGATCGAGCATGGCCTTTTCGTCGTTGCTCTTTACCGCGGAAAACAAGGCTTTGCTGGCTTCCTCGGGCGACGCGAAAGTTTTCTGCCCGGCTTGCTGGGCGAAGGCCGGCGTAGCAAGCAGACCCGCCGTGAGAATCGCAGCGGCGGCGGTCTTCCAAGAATTGCAAAGATCAGCAAAGCGATGGCAAATATTCCCAACCTGCATAGCGATTCCCTCCTCTTTCAGGTCCTGCGATTCCGTTCGAAACATCGAATTTGCGCTCTAGTGATGCGGGCCGCCGCCGTGCGCACCGCCGCCACCGCCGCCATGAAACCCGCCGCCGCCGCCGCCGCCGCCAAAGCTGGCGCTGCCGCGAGCGGAATAGCCGCGAGACTCTCCGCCATGGTCATAGCCGCTGAAGGCGCCTGAGCGGACGTTGCTCTGTCCGCGAGGCTGGGCGAACCCGCGCGCCTCGCGGTTGTTTCCCTCGAACGGCCGGGGCGAAGCGCCGGGACGGTTGTAGACGTTGCCGCGAGCCGCGTAACCCCGCTCCTGGGGCCGGAAGCCGTCGCGCCCCGGGGCGCCGGGGCCGCCGCGTCCGCCGCGGTAATAGACGTTGCGGTTATAGAACGTCGTGCTATGAGAGAAGTAGCGCTCGTGATTGTAGACCGCGTAGTGGTTGTGCCAGTCGTAGCCCCAGTGGCCCCAGCCCCATCCGAAGCCGCCGAAGAAGCCGATGCCGAAACCTACACCGAAGAAGAGACTCGGGCCGCCATACCAGATGCCGGGATACGGATACCAACCCGGCCAAGCTACGATTCCGGGACCGTAGACAAGCCACGGGTCATAGGCCGGCACGTACACGACGTCGGGCGCCGCCGGTTGAATGATGATGGTGGAGCCCTGCGTCGTCACAGTTTGTTGAGGCGTGGTGCTCAGATTGCCGGCCTGCTGCGCTTTCTGCCGCATCACCTGAATGGCGTCTGCCACGTCCTGCTGCTGGTTGTAGTAGGCGTCGCCTAGGGACGATGTCCAGGAGAGGTTCTTGTCCATGTTGCCGAGAACCGCGGGAAACGCGGCAAGGGCTTTTACGCTGGGGTCCCAAGGTTCTTGATCCACGGCCTGCGCCAAGGCGTCACCCTTCAATTCGGGATGCGTTTGCACCCAGCGATCGGCCTCGACGACTTGTTCGGGAAAGGTGGACGCCGACAGGATCTGCGCCACCAGCGAATCCGGATAAAGCGCGATGGGCGCCACCAGTTGCTGCAGCTGTTCCGGAGATTGCGTTTCATACGCCGGTCCCCGCGCCCCCGGAGCGGATTGATCCTGAGGTTGATTCTGAGATGGATCCTGAGCCGCACGGGTATCGCGAGGCACAGCGGCAAAAAGCATCGCTGAGGCCAACACGACGGCGGAAGCTTTTCTGCACCACGAAGCCAGTAAACGGAATGCCCCGCGTTCGAGTATGTTCATCTTCGTCAACCTCCGTGCGCCCTGTGCCCCGCGGCGCTCTATACCTAATAGATGTCCAGGGCGCCAATTGAGTTTCTGTTTTCTTGCGCCCATGGCTAACCGCGTAACATGACTGCCTTTTTCCATCCTGTACAACCCGGTTTCCTCGTGGCAGTTGCGCGCCGGCGTGCATCAAACAAGTAGGTTGCTCCAAGAGGTCTGTCCAGGTGCGATTTTCCGGCGGAAGCAGCGCATTCGTTGACCGTGGCGGCACGCTACCCTATACTTAAGGTTCGGTGTCGCTTGCAGGTTTTCCGCTGGGTTCCGCACTGTAATCCAAGAAAATTCCGCAGCATGCGCGGGATGGCGTGAAGGAACCCGGATGCGTGTTTTTGGCCCCGCACCATCCGCCTGCCGGACCGGCAATTTCAATTATCGATTTCCTAATAAGGGAGAAGACGAATGGCGGACGCTAGCTGCCGTAGAGAACTGGAACTGGAAATTCCCGCCGAAGAAGTTGCCAAGGCCTCCGAAAAAGTCGCGAAGGAATTCGCCAAGATGGCGCGCGTGCCGGGATTCCGCCCGGGCAAAGCCCCGATTTCGCTGATCAAGCGCCGGTTCGCCGAAGACATCAAGGGCGAGGTGCTGCAGAACCTGGTGCCTGAAACGGTGGAAAAGGCTTTGGCCGAGCAGAAGCTCACGCCCGTCTCGCAGCCGCAAGTGGACAAACTGGAATTCAAGGAAGGCGAGCCGGTGAAGTTCCGCGCGTCGTTCGACGTGCTGCCGGAATTCACGCTGGCGAATTACAAGAGCCTTGAAATTGAAATGCCGGAAATGAATCTGACCGATGAGGATGTGAATAAGGCGCTGGCGGAGATGCAGCAGCGCGCCGCGGCGTTTACTCCAGTCGAGGGCCGCACTGTCCAGAACGATGACTTTGTGCAGGTGAAACTGCATGGCACGCCGGAGGGCGGCGGCGAACCGCTGCAGGCGGAAAGCGTGCTCTGCCACGTCGGCGCCGAAGAGACCATGGAGCCGTTCAACGAAAACTTGCGCGGCGCGAACGTAGGGGACCACAAGGATTTTGACGTCAACTATCCCGCCGACTATCCGGACGCAAAACTCGCCGGAAAGCTCTTCCACTATTCCGTGGATGTTCTCGGCATCAAGACCAAGAAGCTGCCTGAACTGAACGACGAATTCGCCAAAGACGTCAGCGACGCCACTTCTCTCGACGAACTGAAGACCAAAATCAAGGAAAGCCTGGAGCACGAGCGCGATCACCGACAGAAAGATCTGCAGCGCGAAAAGGTGATTGGCGAACTTGTAAAGCTGCACGACTTTCCCGTACCGGAATCGCTGGTCGAGCATCAGATGGATGTGCGGCTGGAGCGCGTGGTCCGTTCGCTGGCGCAGCAAGGCGTGGATCCCCGGGCCGTCAATGTTGATTGGGTGACTCTTCGCAAGCGGCAGGAAGACCGCGCCAAGGATGATGTGAAGGCCGAACTGGTGATTGACCGCATTGCCACCGAGGAAAAGATTGACGCCACCGACGAAGAACTCGACCATGAACTCGAACACATGGCGGGCCATTCCGGCGAATCCGCTGAGGCAATTCGCGCTCGTTTGACAAAGCAGGGTGCGCTCGATAGGATGAAGGCGAAGCTGCGGAGTGACAAAACAATTGACTGGCTGGCACAGAACGCCAGTGTCAAAACGGTAGCCGCGGCAAGCGCCAAGTGACCCTGACCCCGCTCCTGCGAGCCCAATCTCTCACATGAAAAACTACGAAGAACCGACCTATCACGCAACCACTCTGGTACCCATGGTGGTGGAACAGACCAGCCGGGGCGAGCGCGCTTACGACATTTATTCGCGCCTGCTGAAAGAGCACATCATCTTTATTGGCACACCGATTGACGACCACGTCGCCAACCTGGCCACCGCGCAGATGCTCTTCCTCCAGGCCGAAGACCCGGAAAAGGACATTCAGCTGTATATCAACTCCCCTGGCGGCTCGATTACCGCCGGCTTTGCGATTTACGACACGATGCAGTTTGTGAAGCCGGATGTGGTCACCACATGTGTAGGCCAGGCTGCTTCGATTGCGGCTGTGCTGCTTGCCGGCGGTTCGCCGAAGAAGCGCTTCGCTCTGCCCAACGCGCGCATTCTGATCCACCAGCCGTGGATGAGCGGCCTCGGCGGCCAGGCCACCGACATTGACCTGCACGCGAAAGAGATTCTGCGCATGCGCACCACCATCAATTCCATCCTTTCCAAGCACTCCGGGCAGCCCGTGGAGCGCATCGAAAAGGACGTGGAGCGCGACTACATCATGAATCCGGAGCAGGCCAAGGAATACGGGATGATCGATGAGATCATCTACAAGCACCGGTAGAGATTGGCCGCTTGCCGGACTGGCCGGGCGCGGAAAGAAATCCACAAGCGTTTCTGTTTGACAGCAGGGCTTGCACTTTCTCTTTCACCCAGGGGAAAAATCGGCCTAGAATGGTATCCAATATCTCCGGAGGCTGAGCCGGAGGAGAGGCCCTCACACACGTGAAAAAATATACCCCAGACGAACCGCTTCGCTGCTCCTTCTGCCACAAGACGCAGGAGCAGGTGGAGAAGCTCATCAGTTCGCCTTCGGATTATCCCCGGGCGTACATCTGCAATGAGTGTGTGGGCGTTTGCCAGACGATTCTGGAAGACGAAAAGCGGGAGCAAGCCGCGGCGCCGGCGCGCCGGTTGCCTCGCCCGCCGGAGATCAAGCAATTCCTGGACAGCTATGTCATCGGGCAGGACCGCACCAAGAAGAAATTGGCTGTGGCGGTCTACAACCACTACAAGCGGATCTTCCTGAACAAGCAACCGGGCGAAGTGGAACTCAGCAAGTCCAACATTCTGCTGATTGGTCCGACAGGTACCGGCAAGACTTTGCTGGCGCAGACTCTTTCGCGCATGCTGGATGTGCCGTTCGCGATTGTGGACGCCACCACGCTGACCGAAGCCGGCTACGTCGGCGAAGACGTCGAAAATATCATACTGAAGCTGTTGCAGGCTGCCGATGGCGACGTGCAGAAGGCGCAGCAAGGCATCATCTATATTGATGAGATCGACAAGATCGCCAAGAAGGACGAGAACCCCTCCATCACCCGCGACGTCAGCGGCGAGGGCGTGCAGCAGGCGCTGCTGAAGATTCTCGAAGGCACCGTCGCCAACGTGCCTCCACAAGGCGGCCGCAAGCATCCCCACCAGGAATTTACCCCGGTGGATACGACGAACATCTTATTTATTTGCGGCGGTGCGTTCGTTGGACTTGAGAAGCTGATCGAAAAGCGGGTCGGCCGGCGTTCCCTGGGCTTCCATACCGAGTCCACCGCGACCTCTGCCCAGCGCCGCAACACGGAGTTGCTCGAGCAGGTGCAGCCCGGTGACCTGATCCGCTACGGCCTGATCCCCGAATTTGTCGGCCGCCTGCCTGTCGCCGGCGTCATGAGCGACCTGGACAAGGGCGCGCTGATGAAGATTTTGACCGAGCCGAAGAACGCGCTGATGAAGCAGTACCAGCGCCTGTTCGAATTCGAAAATGTGCGGCTGCGGTTCACCGACGACGCCCTCGAGACTGTCGCGGAGTTGGCTCTTCAGCGCAAAGTCGGCGCGCGCGGCTTGCGTATGATCCTCGAAGACCTCATGCTGGAGTTGATGTACCACCTGCCGATGCAGAAGAGAGTACGCGATTTCGTGGTGACCGCCGACATGGTTCGCGGCCACGAGATCAATTGGAGTTTGCTCGAGAAAGCCGGCTAACGGTTTCTTGGGCGTCTGGGGAAGTTCAGGGGCCTGCATGTTCACTCGTGAGAAACAGGAAATGAAACGCGTACCGATGATGCCGGTGCGCGATATGGTCATCTTTCCGCAACAGATGACCCCGTTTATCGTCGGCCGCGAAGCCAGCGTCCGCGCGCTTGAAGAAGCGCTTGCCGGCGACAAGAAAATTTTTCTTTCGACCCAGCATGATGCGTCTATTGACGACCCGAAGCCGGAGGAGATCTACGCCGTCGGGACACTCGCGAACATCGTCCAGAGCGTCAAACTGCCCGATGGCAATATCAAGGTACTGGTCGAAGGCGTCGAGCGCGCTCGTTCCCTTTCCATCACTTCCGAGGAAGGCTTCTTCCGCGCCACCATTCGTTTGCTTGCGGCGAAAATTGAAGCCACTCCCCAGGTGGAACAGCTGGTCCAGAAGGTCACCGGCCTCTACGAGCAGTTCATCAAGCTTTCCCAGAGCCTGAATTACGACACGATGATCGCAGCGGCGCGCGTGGACGACCCTTCGCGCCTTTCCGATACGATCGCGGCGAATCTTCAGCTCCCTGTGGACGAAAAGCAGGATCTGCTCGAAACCGCGGACCCGCTGGAACGCCTGAACCGCGTCTCGGACATTCTGGAAATCGAGCTGGAAAAGCTGAACGTGGACCGCAACATCAATACCCGCGTAAAGCGCCAGATGGAGCGCGCGCAAAAGGAGTACTACCTCAACGAGAAGCTCAAGGCCATTCAGAAGGAATTGGGCCGCGGCGAAAAAAACGAAATCGAAGAGTTGAAGAAAAAGATCGATTCGGCCGGCATGCCCAAGGACGTCCTCGAAAAGGCCAGCACCGAGCTGAAGCGCCTGGAACTGATGCCGCCGATGTCCGCGGAATCGACCGTCAGCCGCAATTACATTGACTGGCTGCTTGCCGTGCCCTGGAAGAAGCGTTCGAAAGAGATTCGCGATATTAAGGCCGCCGAAGAAATTCTCAACACCGAGCACTACGGCCTGGAAAAAGTGAAAGACCGCATTCTCGAATTCCTCGCCGTCCGCCAGCTTGTCAAAAATCCCAAGGGCTCTATTCTCTGCTTTGTCGGGCCTCCGGGCGTCGGAAAGACTTCGCTGGCCATGTCCATCGGCCACGCCACCGGCCGCAAGTTTGTACGCGTTTCTCTCGGCGGCGTGCGCGATGAAGCGGAAATTCGTGGCCACCGGCGCACCTACATCGGTGCCCTGCCCGGTCAGATTATCCAGATGATGAAAAAGGCCGGGACGGTCAATCCGATCTTCGTTCTCGACGAAGTGGACAAGATGTCCACCGACTTCCGCGGCGACCCGTCGGCCGCGCTGATGGAAGTGCTCGATCCGGAGCTCAACCACGCGTTCACGGATCACTATCTGGACGTCGAATACGACCTTTCGAAAGTGATGTTCGTCTGCACGGCCAACGTGATGCACACCATCCCGCAGCCGCTGCAGGATCGCATGGAGATTCTCCGCCTGCCCGGCTATACGGAACAGGAAAAACTCGAAATCGCCAAGCGCTTCCTGGTGAAGCGCGCGCGGGAAGCCACCGGCCTTACGGAGAAAAATCTCACTTTCACTGACGAAGGCTTGTTGCACATGATCCGCCACTACACGCACGAGGCGGGCGTGCGCAACCTGGAGCGCGAAATCCAGAACATCGCCCGCAAGATGGCTCGCCGGGTGGTTGCCGACGGCGCCGAAACCTCTGTCCAGATCAACGCGGAGAACGTCAACGATTACCTGGGCGTGCTGAAGTTCCGCGAATTTGGCCTAGAAAAGCAGAGCGAAATCGGCCTGGCGACCGGCCTTGCATGGACCGAAGTCGGCGGCTCCGTTCTGGCCGTCGAAGCCACCACCATGGAAGGCAAGGGCCGCCTGACGCCCACCGGGAAACTCGGCGAAGTCATGCAGGAATCCGCGCAGGCCGCAATGAGCTACGTCCGCTCCCGCACTGCAGCGCTTGGTCTGGAAAAAGACTTTTACCGCACACTCGATATTCACGTGCACGTACCCGAAGGGGCGATCCCCAAGGATGGCCCCTCGGCGGGAATCACGATTGCGACTTCCTTGGTCAGCGCGCTGACCAAGAATCCCGTGCGCCATGACGTGGCCATGACCGGTGAAATCACGCTGCGCGGCAAAGTTCTGCCCATCGGCGGCGTCAAAGAGAAGCTCCTCGCCGCCCACCGAATGGGCTTGCGTACCATCATCCTTCCGAAGGATAATGAGAAGGACCTAGCGGAAATCCCCCAGGAGATCCTCTCCAGCCTCAAGATGCACTTCGTGGAAACCATGGATGAAGTGTTGCAGGTTGCGCTG
>DASSGJ010000251.1:0-6345 GCA_035693545.1 Candidatus Acidiferrum sp. | reverse complement strand
CGGCCCCGATCGCGACCAGTTCGTCCGCAGCAAATCCGATCCCGGTGCGCTCCCCAAAAACGACGACGAAATAGCCTTCTCGCCGGTCACCCGTCTTTCCCGCTGGGTCGAAACGCGCCAAATCACTTCCGAGCGCCTCACCCAAATCTATCTGAAGCGTATCGAGAAGTACGATCCCAAGCTTCGCTGCATCATCACCCTCACCAAAGATTTCGCGCTCGCTCAAGCCAAGCAAGCTGACGCGGAAATCGCCGCTGGAAAATATCGCGGCCCGCTCCACGGCATCCCCTGGGGCGGCAAAGATCTTCTCGACACCGCGGGCATTCCCACCACCTACGGCGCCGAGCCATTCCGCAATCGCATTCCAAAAACTGACGCCGCCGTGGTAAAACGCCTCCACGCCGCGGGCGCCGTCCTCGTTGCCAAACTCAGCCTCGGCGCTCTTGCCCTCAACGACATCTGGTTCGGCGGCCAAACCGTGAATCCCTGGCTCCTCGAAGAAGGCGCTTCCGGCTCCAGCGCCGGCCCCGGCGCCGCCACCGCCGCAGGCCTCGTCGGCTTTTCCATCGGCAGCGAAACCGGCGGCAGCATCGTCTCCCCCAGCATGCGCTGCGGCATCACCGGCCTCCGCCCCACCTATGGCCGCGTCCCGCGCACCGGCGCAATGACCCTCTGCTGGTCCCTCGACAAACTCGGCCCCATGACCCGCAGCGTCGAAGACGCCCTGCTGGTCCTCAACGCCATCTCCGGGCCCGATCCCGGCGACCTCCAAAGTGTCCCTAGCAAACTCGACTACGACGCCGAGGCCAGCGTGAAAGGACTCCGCGTCGGCTATTTCCCAAAGTGGATGAAAGAAGCTCCGGCCACCGACGTAGACCGCGCCGCCCTCGAAACCCTAAAAAAAGTCGGCATGGTTCCGGTCGAAGTTTCCATCCCCGACTGGCCCTACCAATCCCTAAATCTGATCCTCTTCGCCGAGGGCGCAGCCGCCTTCGAAGAACTCACTCTCAGCGGCGAAGCCGACCAACTCAAAGTCCAGACCTACGACGCCTGGCCCAACCTCTTCCGCCAGTCGCGATTCCTCTCCGCCGTGGATTTCGTCCAGACCGATCGCCTGCGCCGCCGCGTCGCCGAAGAAATGGCCCGCGTTTTCTCCGAAGTGGACCTGCTCCTCGTCCCCTCGCTCCGCGACGAAATGCTCACCATCACCAATTTCACCGGCCAGCCTTCGCTCACCATGCGCGCCGGTTTCGTCGAAGTCTCCGAAGCCCGCACCGACTGGGCTCCCGACCCCAGCCGCCCCATTCCAAAATTCGCTCCGCCGCGCCGCGTCCCCCACGGCATCACCCTAATCGGCCGCCTCTTCGAAGAAGGCACCCTCGGCCGCGCCGGCCTCGCCTTAGAGCGCGCCTTCAACGTCGTCTCCGAGCACCCACCTGGCTTCTAGCCCGTAGCGTCCACCTTCAGGTGGACGCGTCTTCCAATGTAGGGGCGGCTTTATGCCGCCTTCTTGCATTCTCTTGTCTTGTGTAGGGGCGGGGCTCGCCCCGCCCTCTTGGGTTTTCCTGTTTTGTAGAAGCCGCCGTCCGCCGCGGGCGCCTTATCTCATTGGGCATTCTACGCGCGCTGCTACGAGCGCGTGCGCCGGTGCACTTGCATCGGCAATCCATATTTCGGCCGCAACGTAATACTGAAAAACGGCGCAACCACCGCCTCTGGCGCCAACGTAAACCGATACCGCTGCGCAATCGTCGCCAGCAGCAACGTCGCCTCCATCATTGCGAATCCCGCTCCGATACACACCCGCGGCCCGCCGCCAAAAGGGAAGTACGCGAACCGCGGAATCTTCCCCTTTCGAATCGGGTCATCCCGCCACCGTTCCGGATCAAATCGCTCCGGCTCAGGAAAAAATCGCGCGTCGCGCTGCGTCACCCACTGCAGCAGAAAAACATTTGTGCCTGCCGGAACCCGGTACCCGCCAACCTCGAAATCTTCCAGCGCCCGCCGCCCCACTCCCCAAGCTGGCGGATACAGCCGCATCGATTCCTTCAACACCATCTCCGTGTACGGCAACCGCGGCAAATCCGCCAGCGCCGGAGCGCGCCCGCCCAGCACCGCATCCAGTTCCGCCGTCAATTTCTTTTCCACGTCCGGATTTTGCGACAGCAGATACCACGTCCACGTCAGCGCATTTGCCGTCGTCTCATGCCCCGCGATGAACAGCGTCATCACTTCCTCGCGGAGTTGCTCCTCGTTCATCCGCTCGCCCTGCTCGTCCCGCGCGTCCAGCAGCCGTTGCAGTAGATCATTTGCGGGGGTCTTGCTCGCCTGTCGCTGCCGGATGATCGAAAGTACGATGTCGTCCAGCCGCTTCTTCGATCGCATCAGCCGCGGCGTCTTCGGAATCGGAAACTTGTCCGGCAACAGAAACGACATCGCCGCCTGCGCGAAAAACCGTTCCATCACCGCCGCCACTTCCTCGCCGATGGTTTCGGCCGCGTGGCCGACGTTTGCGCCAAACAGCGATTTCGCAACGATGTCCAGCGCCAGCTCCCCCATCTCCTGATGCAGGTCGCGCTTCTCCCCGTCTTTCCAGCGTGACAAATGCGTCGCCGCCGAATCGGCCATAATCTCCGCATACGCCGCAATGTTTTCGTGGCGAAACGCCGGCTGGACCAGTTGCCGCTGGGCCCGCCACGAAGCCCCCTCGTTCGTCAGCAGGCCATTGCCCAAAAAGAATTTGAACGCCGCGTAATCCCTCGACTTGTGAAAATTCGCCGCCTGCTTCACCAGCACCAGCTCAATGTAATCAGGGTGCGTAAGCTGGCAGATCGGAACATGCAGGAACCGGTAGCACACAACGTCGCCGTAGTCCCGCATGCACCGCTCCGAATGCCCCGGCCAGCTACGCGCCAGTTCCCGCGCGCTGCCCAGGAAAAAATTCCCCTTAGGCCCCGGCGGGAAGGGAAGTTGCGGAGACATGACGGCGTGTGCCATTCCCAAAGTGTAGCCTTTTGAGTTGCACGGGAGAACCCCGAACAATCAGACACCGCGCTCTGTTTCGTTTATAATCCCGCCAGCATTTCGACCGCACAATCGCGCCTGTAAGGGAGATTCGAATGATCCGCACCACATCGCATTTCAAGGCCATTGCGAGTTTAGTTGTCGCCGCAACTTGCGGAATGGTTTTGACAGTCTCCTTGCCATCGCGCCTCGCCGCCCAACAGAACGACACCGGCACCCTCCCCAGCGAAACCCCCGCCCATTTCCAGCCCGTCACCAAGGATTTCGACTACGAGCGCCGCGACGCCATGATCCTGATGCGCGACGGCGTCAAGCTCCACACCGTCATTCTCATTCCCAAAGGCGCCAAAAACGCCCCCATCCTCCTCACGCGCACTCCTTACAACGCCGACGATCAAGTGAGCCACAAATCCAGCCCCCACCTCGGCCCGGCCCTCTGGGGCTACGACAACGCCACCGAAGTCATCGTCGAAGACGGCTACATCCGCGTCATCCAGGACGTCCGCGGCAAGTACAACTCCGAAGGCGACTATGTCATGACCCGTCCGCTCCACGGCCCGCTCAATCTCTCGCCCGTCGATCACGCCACCGACACCTACGACACCATCGACTGGCTGGTCAAAAATATTCCCGAAACCAATGGGAAGGTCGGCATCCTCGGCATCTCTTACGACGGCTTCACTCCCCTCATGGCCCTTGTCAATCCGCATCCCGCGCTCAAAGTAGCTGTCCCAATGAACCCAATGGTTGATGGCTGGATGGGAGACGATTGGTTCCACAACGGCGCCTTCCGCCAGCAGAATCTGCCCTACATTTACGAGCAGGAAGCCACCCGCAAGAACGAGGAGAAGTGGTGGTCCGGAGTCCATGACGACTACGATTTGTATATGCGTGCCGGTTCCGCCGGCGAACTCGGCCGCCAACATGGCATGGAGCAACTCGGCTTCTGGAAAAAACTAATCGAGCATCCAAGCTACGATTCGTGGTGGCAGCAACAGGCAATGGACAAAATCCTAGCCGCGCAACCTCTCAAAGTTCCCACGATGATTGTTGACAGCCTCTGGGATCAGGAAGACATCTACGGCGCCCCCGCGCTCTACAAAGCTCTCAAGCCAAAAGACACCGCCAACGACAAAATCTTCCTCGTCCTCGGCCCGTGGCATCACGGCCAGGAAATCGAAGACGCCAGCACCCTCGGCGCACTCCATTTCGGCAGCGACACCGGAACCTATTTCCGCCAGGAAATTCTGCGACCGTTCCTCGCCCGCTATCTCAAGGACGGAGCCCCGCAATCCGAAGTCGCGCCCGTCAACGCCTTTGAAACCGGCACCAACCGCTGGCTCAAGCTCAACAGTTGGCCGTCCGGCTGCGCCACAGGCTGCACCGTTAAGCCCACACCGCTGTATCTTTCCGCCGGCCTCAAATTAAATTTCTCAGCCCCCACGAAAGAAGACGCCGCTTACGACGAGTACGTCTCCAATCCCGCCAAGCCCGTCCCATTCCGCGCCCGCCCAAGTCAACCCGTCGGCTACGACAACGGCCTGACCTGGCCCGAATGGCTCGTAGACGACCAGCGCGAAGCCTCTGGCCGCACCGACGTCCTAACATTTATTTCCGATGAATTGAAAGAGCCCCTCAAAATCAGCGGCCAGCCCATCGCCAATCTCGTTGCGTCCACCACCGGCACCGATTCTGACTGGGTCGTCAAACTCATCGACGTTTATCCTGACGAAGTCGCCGGCCAGCCGGCGATGGGCGGCTACCAACTGATGATCGCCGCCGACATCTTCCGTGGCCGCTATCGCGAAAGTTTCGAAAATCCAAAATCCATTCCGCGCGACACTCCCCTCGTCTATCGTTTCGCCCTGCCCACCGCGAACCACGTCTTCCTCCCCGGCCACAAACTAATGGTTCAGGTGCAGTCCAGCTGGTTCCCCCTCTACGACCGCAATCCGCAAACCTTCGTCCCCAACATTTTCTGGGCCAAGCCCGACGACTACCGCAAAGCCACCCAACGGATCTACCACGCACCCAATCTAACCAGCTTCGTCGAACTCCCGGTATCCACCGCCAAATAAAAAGAGCGCAGGCCGAAACCTGCGCTCTTCGCTTTGCTCTTGCCCTACTCTGTCATCCCGACCGGAGTGGCCGGTTTTTTCTTCCGCGCCGAATTGTGGCGCGCCGGCTACGAAGCGGAGGGACCGGTGCAAGATCAAAACATTTCAAGGTTTCGATGCGCCTCGGCCTGCTCCCCCCTCAAATCTTCCTCCCCTTCCACTTCCCCCGCCGGAACAACAACACTCCCGCCAACGCAATCGCACATTCCGCCACCACAATCGAAACGTACGCCCCTTTCGCCTGCCAGCCCATCCGCAGCGCCAAAACATACGCCAGCGGAATCTCCAGCAACCAAAATCCAAAAAAATTCACCACCGTCGGCGTCACGGTATCCCCCGCTCCGTTAAACGCCTGCAGCATCACCATTCCGTATGCGTACCCGATATTTCCGTAACTCAAAATCCGCAGGCACGAAGCCGCCAGCGGCACCACCTCCGGGTCATTCGTAAATAGCCGCACCACCGGCGTCGCCCAAATCAGGAAAACAACGCCAATCCCTCCCATAAAAAGCATGTTGTAAAACCCGGTCCGCCACACCGAAATCTGCGCCCGTTCCGGCTGTCGCGCCCCCAGGTTCTGCCCCACCAGCGTCGCCGCTGCGTTGCTCAATCCCCACGATGGCATAAGAATGAAAATCAAGATGCGAATCGCAATCGTGTACCCGGCCAGCGCCGCCGACCCAAACACGCTGATGATCCGCACCAGCCCAATCCAGCTCGTATGCGCAATCGCAAACTGCAGAATCCCGGTCAACGAAACCCGCACCAGCCGGAACAGTACCTGAAAATCCAGCCGAATCTGCGAAGTCAAAATCCGGATCCGCTCCGTCCCGCGCAGCAACCGGTAAAACTGATACGCCACTCCGATGCTTCGCCCGGTGAACGTAGCCACCGCCGCGCCCGTCACTCCCAGCTTCGGAAACGGCCCAATCCCGAAAATAAAGCACGGGTCCAGAATCAGATTAATAATGTTTGAGACCCACAGCAGCCGCATCGCCACCGCTGCGTCGCCCGCCCCCCGAAAAATCGCGTTGTTCAAGAATAGCAGCAGCACCACGCCGCTTCCGCCCAGCGCAATCCGCGCGTACCCGCTCCCCGTCGCCACGATCGCCGGCGACGCGCCCATCAGCCGCAGCAGTTCGCCCCCATAAATCCAGCATGGAATGCCGATAATCGCCGACACGCCGAATCCCAGAAAAATCGC
>DASSGJ010000250.1:0-9968 GCA_035693545.1 Candidatus Acidiferrum sp. | reverse complement strand
TGGCGGTCAGGGAGGACGTCCGCCGTATTTGTTTGGCCCCCGCTCGAGTCATAGTACACTCCAGGGGAAATTCACGACGCAGATGACCCAACCATCGCAAGGCCGCGTCCGGTTCGGAGCGTTTGAGCTTGACCTGAAGTCTGGTGAGCTGTACCCAATCGAAAAAGGACAAAGCGATGGGAAGGTCCTACTGCGCGAGCAATCCTTCCAAGTCCTGAGGATGCTGGTCGAGCGGGCCGGCGAGATCGTCACCCGGGACGAGATCAAGCAAAGGCTCTGGCCCAACGACACCATCGTTGACTTCGACCACAGCATCAACACCGTCATCAAGACCCTCCGCCGAACGCTGGGCGATAACGCTGAGGATCCTCGATATATAGAGACGCTGGCCAGACGCGGATACCGCCTGCGTGTGACCGCTGAGTGGCTCCCGACTGTAGTTGAAAATGTGGCCGAGCCCGCAAGTGCGCCGGGACCACAACCGGCAAGCGGGAGAGTTCAGCGCCAAAGGAAGCCATGGTGGTGGAGAGTTGCACCCGTGGTTGCGTCCGCCGCTATTTTGGTCGCCGGATACATGTCTTGGCGTCACTTTCGGAACGCAACACCGCCAGGCTCGCAGAAGGTCATGCTCGCCGTACTGCCGTTCCAGAATCTCACTGGCGATCCCAACAAGGAATATCTTGCGGACGGTCTGACCGAGCAGACGATTTCACAGTTGGGCCGGCTTAACCCGGAACAATTGGGTGTGATCGCACGAACGTCCGTCATGGGATACAAGCATAAGGACGAACGTTTGGACCAGATTGGACGCGAGCTTTCTGTGCAATACGTGCTGGAAAACAGCCTCCGCGAAAGCGGGATTCACCTGCGTCTTACCGCGCAACTGATTCAGGTGAAGGACCAAACGCACCTCTGGTCACAGGATTACGACTACGCGGCGAAGGACACTCTTAATGTTGAAGACGAAGTAGCCAAGGCTGTCGCCCGGGAGATCCGGCTCCGTTTGACTCCGCAAAAACAAGCAGAGTTGGCCCAGACACACCCAGTGAATCCGGAAGCCTTCGATGCCTACTTGCAGGGGTACCACTTCTTTCAGGGGAGGACCGACAAAGATGCGGACATGGCTGCAAAGTATTTCGAACGAGCAACCCAGCTTGATCCCTCCTATGCGTTGGCCTGGGCATGGCTGTCTCGGGCGCGCAACTGGCAGGCCAACGAGGGTCTAATTCCAATGGAAGAGGGTCGCCGTCTTGCGCGTGAAGCGGTTGAGCGAGCCCTGGCGCTGGACCCGAACCTGGCAGAGGCCCATGCCCAAATGGGACGGATTAAGGAGCAGGTCGACTACGATTGGGCTGGTGGGAATGCTTCCCTCCAGCGGGCGGTTGCTCTCGAACCGGGAAATCCCGAATATTTAAGGTTGACGGCTATCCTGGCAGCCTGCTTCGGCCGCTTTGACGAAGCTCTTCAGCTGGCCCGCCGAGCCATTGACTTGGATCCGCTGAATGCAGGTAGTTGGGAGGCCCTTGCAGAGATCGAGTTGTATGTGGGGCAGCTAGACCAGTCCGCAGCGGATAGCAAGAAGGCTCATGAAGTGAACCCCGATTATTGGGACAGCCCAATTCTGTTAAGCCGAATCTATCTGTTGCAGGGGCGGCCGCAAGATGCTTTGCGTGAAATCGAGCACGTCCACAACGCTACCTACCGTGCCCATCTGTATGCGCTTACGTATTACGCGCTTGGTCGGGAAAAGGAGTCGGATGCCGCATTGAGTGAGTTGATCACGAAATACTATGCAAGTAATGCGTTCGAGATCGCCACGATTTATGCTTTCCGGAACCAGACCAACGAAGCGTTCGAGTGGCTGGACCGAGCTTACGCGCAACGTGATCCCAGTCTGATGGCGACAAGAATGGAGCCCCTGCTGAACAGTTTGCACAACGACCCGCGTTATACCGCGCTTTTGAAGAAACTCAACCTGCCAAATTGACATGAAGCGATGAACGCGTCGAGTTACTCGCGGCGTCAGTCACCGAGGTCAAGCGTTCTGCGTCGTCGTAGGCATAGGTGGTAGCTTTGCCTTTTGGTCCGTCTCGGAAGTTCGACGGGCCCTCATGTCATTTGCGAATTGAGTTGTCGTCGTGTCGGGGCAGAGGACGCCAAGAAGATGCCGCGATTGCTGGTGACAGTATTCTGCGCGGGAGAGAGTTGATGCTAACCTGCTGGATCTTCAATGAAATTGACGGAGAGCAAGTCACGGCACTTTGGAGACGTTTGGTGAATTGAGGTACCAGGCTGTCTGACGCAACTTCGGCCTTACCGCTACTGCGGCCGAGGCGGGCGTCATGCGCCACACATTTCCTGTAAGCCGGATTTTCCTGGTTGCTGCTCTCTTCTTTGGTTCACACCTCGACGCTCAAGACCCGGCCAATGCCCCGGTTCGGCCGGCGGTCCAGTTTCAACTCGTTTCTGGTTTTCTGGTGGTGGTCAACGGGCAGGTCGGAGAACTGGACGGGCTGAAATTCATCGTGGACACAGGGGCCAGCTTCACTTTGATTGACCGAAAGGTGGCCGACAAGCTCAAGTTGCCGCGGCGCCCTGGAAAGGTCACGAACTTTGATCGCGATGCTGCGGTGGACTGGGCGGTAGTACCAGATTTGCGGATTGGATCTTTGCGGACCGGCGCGTTACGCGTGATGGTCGCGAAGCTTCGGGACTACTCCGAATATGCGGAAAATGTGGACGGGGTGATAGGTCTCGATGTGCTGAGCCGGAGCAATAAGCTTTTCATTGATTACGAAAAACATTCCATTTCCTGGGAGTTGGCGGCGGACCGGGATTTGGGAAATCTGTCACCGATGTATTTTGCAATTCCTTTCATCGTGCAGGGATTCCCAATGCGTTTGATCATTGATACAGGATTTCAGGGCATCCTCTTGTACAAAGACCGCCTGCGCAAGGGATTGCCGGAAATGCAGACCCAAGGCGAGGCGACCGAGGTCGACATCGGGCGGCTGCAAACGACCCGGGTGAAGTTGCCTGGCGTGCGCCTGGGGGGATCGCAAACGGTTGCGACTGTTTTCTTGATGGATGCACCCGAAAACGGGAGGCCGCCGGGAGCGGACGGCTATCTGGGAATTGATAGTCTAAAAGCAAAACGCGTTGAGTTCGACTTTGCCGGTAAAATGTTGCGTTGGGAATGACTGCGGAGTGAAAGTGCAACTAACGCAGTGATTTAATCTCTCTTTACCCCTAACACCTCCGATTACCAAGCCACTACGAGACGGCGGCTCAATCTCCAAAACTCCTGTTGACGGTCAAAAGGAGTGTGGTAAGCTCCCCTTTTCTCCTGTTGAACGTCTAAAGGAACGTCATGCCATTTTCCAAAGCGGAAGTCCTCCAGGGAACACTCGATTTGCTGGTGCTGAAGACCCTCGATTCCATGGGGCCAATGCACGGCTTTGGGATTGCCCTCCGTATCCAGCAGGTTTCCGAAGACCTGCTCCAATTGAATCAGGGAACCCTCTATCCCGCCCTGCTGCGGCTCGAGCAGCGTGGCTGGATCGCGTCCAAGTGGGGTGTTTCGGAGAATAATCGCAAAGCGAAGTTCTATTCTTTGACGCGGGCTGGACGAAAGCGACTCGTGGAAGAAGCCGAAAGCTGGGATCGCATGTCCGCGATGATTAATCGGATGTTGAGGGCGACTTAGCTCATGCTTGAACTTCTCCGCACCTTCGTTCAGCGTCTCGCGGCGCTCTTCCGCCGCCGGCAGCTCGAAGGGGACTTGGATGAGGAGCTGCGCTCCCATCTAGAGATGGCCGTCGAACTCAACATGAGAAAGGGAATGTCCGCGGCTGACGCGCGCAGCGAAGCACTCCGTAGCTTCGGCGGCGTCGAGCGAGCCAAGGAAATGTACCGCGACCAGCGGGGCCTGCCGATGCTCGAGACAGCGTGGCAGGACCTCCGTTTCGGTTTCCGGATGCTGCGGCGCAGTCCAGGCTTCTCCGTTTTGGCTATTCTCTGCCTCACGCTTGGCATTGGCGCCAACGCCGCTGTTTTCAGCTGGGTTGAAGGCATCCTTCTCCGTCCGTATCCCCTCGTTTCTCACCAGGAACGCCTGGTCGCACTGGCCGGAACGGCGGGCGAGGAGAGAGACGAAACGTCATGGCCGGATCTCCTCGACGTGCAAAGAAGCTGCACTCTGTGTGAGACCCTCTTTGTCAGTAACATCACCAGCGCCACTCTCAGCGTTGGCGAGCGTGCCCAGGTCATCACCGGAAGCATCGCCTCCGCAAACTATTTTGACGCGACTGGCGTTCGCCCGATATTGGGCCGGGGATTTGAGCCAGGCGAAGACACCGGCCGCAACGCGCATCCGGTCGTGGTCATCAGCCACCATCTTTGGCAGACGCGTTTCAAGGGCGACCCGGAAACCATCGGCAAGACGCAGCGCTTCAATAATGTTGTGCACACCATCATCGGTGTTGCACCTGAAGGGTTCTACGGAACTTTCGTCGGCCGTGGAATCGAGTTTTGGGTGCCGGCCTCGATGCTGGAAGTCTTCTACACCGGCAACGACAAGCTGGAAGATCGCGGCGCGCGGTGGGCGGAAGCCTATGTGCGGCTCAAGCCGGGCGTGACGCGCGATCAAGCTCAGCAAGAAATTTCCGCCATTGCCGCGCGACTTGAGGCTGAGTATCCCGCCACCAACCGTGGCCGCGGCATCAAGGTGTGGTCACTGTGGCAAACACCTTTCAATCACGCCGGTGAGCTGCTGCCGATCTTCGAAATCATGGTTGTCGTCGTGATGTTCGTTCTGCTCATCGTGTGCGCCAACGTCGGTAACTTGCTTCTCGTCCGGGCATTTGCGCGCCGGCACGAAATGACGGTTCGGCTCGCCATCGGCGCCGGCCGCAGCCGCTTGTTCAGGCAACTGGTTACCGAAGGCTTGCTGCTGTCTGCCTGCGGGGCGGCGGGCGGCATGCTGCTGGCGTATTGGTGCCGTCACTCGCTTGCTCTTCTTTTCCCTGTCCGTGGCGGAAATGCGATGTACCTGCCAGGCGAAATCGATTGGCGCGTTCTGGCGGCGAGTGCCGGAGTTTGCGTGATCACAACTCTTCTGCTCGGGCTGATTCCCGCGCTGCAGGCCGGCAAGATCGATCTGGCCGGCGCACTGAAATCGGATTCCGCGGGGATTGTCGGGGGCAGCGGAAGAGCATGGGTCCGTTCGAGCCTGGTGGTTCTCCAAGTCACTCTCAGCTTCATCTTGCTGGTGGGCGCCACCTTGCTGATGCAAAGCCTGCGCAAGATTCGAACCACCAGCCCGGGCTTCTCCACGACGCGGGTGTTCGATACCTCCGTAAGTTTGGCCGCCGCCGGTTACGATGCGGCACGGGCTAGGACTTTTCAGGATGAATTGATCCAGCGCGTCCGCGCGCTGCCCGGTGTCGAAGCGGCGGCTTACGCCCGCGTCGTTCCGCTCGGTTATCAATCATTTTCTTCGGCGCCGATTGCCATGGACGGGTACGAACCGCAACCCAACGAACAACCCACCGCCGAATACAATGAAGTCAGTCCCGACTACTTCGCTGCTATGGGCATTCCGTTCATCTCTGGACGCGACTTCACGCGCGCGGATGACGAAAAAGCGCCGCGCGCCGCCATCGTCAACCAAACCATGGTCACGCGGTACTGGCGCGGGCAGGATCCCGTCGGCCGGCGTTTGCAAGTGAAAGGCAGTTGGGTGCAAGTCGTGGGCGTCGTCAAAGATTCGAAATACTACAACATGGATGAAGCACCCCGGCCGTTTTTCTATGTTCCGCTCCGGCAGTATTTCGCCATAGAGCCCGACATCCATATCCGTACGACGCTGCCCCTGCAAACCGTCCAAACGGCTTTGATTCGCGAATTACGCGCGCTCGATCCTGACCTCGCTTTATACGAAATGATCACATTGCAGGAACAAGTTGATCGTTCGACGTCGCAGCAACTCGTGGCCGTAAGTTTGGTGGCCCTGTTCGGAGGCCTGGCTCTGCTGCTGGCCGGCATCGGCCTCTATGGAGTGATGTCGTACACCGTCTCGCAGAGCACCCGTGAGCTGGGACTTCGCATGGCGCTTGGCGCCGGCGCATCGAACGTGCTGCGCCTGGTGCTTTCGCGCGGTTTGCTGCTGACGACAATCGGCACAATCTCGGGAATCGTCCTGGCGCTACTTCTCACACGCCTGCTCGGGGGCCTCCTGTACCACATAAGCCCGCGCGACCCGCTGGCTTTCGTGTCGGCATTGGTGGTTATCACGATCGCCTCGTTCGCCGCGTGTTTCTTGCCCGCCTGGCGCGCGACGCAGGTTGACCCGGCCAGGGCCCTGCGGGATTGACGAGTATCTATGGACATACAACGGCCAGTAAACGCTCACGCAAAAAAGATCAGGCGGATCGCCGGTGGCGCCGTCGCTATCATCCTTGTTGGCGGAGTGACGTTCGGAATGTCCCGCCTGCGACCTGCTGCGCCAACGGTCGATCGAGCAACGATCTGGCTGGGCGAAGTGAAGCGTGGACCGATGCTCCGCGAAGTGCGCGGCTTGGGGACGCTCGTCCCCGAAGAAATCCGCTGGATCCCCGCGCAGACGGACTCCCGTGTGGACCGGATCATGATTCGGCCTGGCGGCGTGGTGAGGCCGGATTCGATCATTCTCGAATTGAGCGATCCCCAGTTGCAGCGCGAGGCTCTTGACGCCGAGTATCAACTGAAGGCGACGCAGGCGGATTACGCCAACCTGAAGGTTCAGGTAAGCAGCGAGCTCATGAACCAGAAGGCCGCCGCCGCTGCTGTAAGGAGCGAGTATGAACAGGCGAAAATCCAGCACGAAGTGGACGACAAGTTGTACCAGCAAGGAATCGGCGCAGACGTGACCGCCAAGCTGTCCAAAGTGAAGGAAGAACAACTGTCCATCCGCGCCCAGCTTGAGGATGAGCGGACGCAGGTTGCGGCCGAATCGTCGAAGGCGCGCCTGGACGCGCAACAAGCTCGCGTCGAGCAGCAGAAGGCCCTTTATCAATTGCGTCGAAGCCAAGTCGAGGCGCTGCATGTGAGGGCGGGAATCAACGGCGTGTTGCAGTTGGTGCCCGTGGATGTCGGACAGCGCGTGACCCCAGGAACCAATCTTGCGCGCGTTGCCGATCCCAAAAGGCTGAAAGCGGAAATCAAAATTGCCGAAACGCAGGCCAAAGATGTGGCCATCGGACAAAAAGCGGCCATAGACACGCGAAATGGCGTGGTGAAGGGCCACATTTCTCGAATCGATCCTTCCGTTCTGAATGGCACGGTTACGGTGGACGTGGCGATCGAAGATGCGCTTCCCCAAGGCGCACGGCCTGACCTGAGCGTTGACGGCACCATCGAACTCGAGAATCTGAACGACGTTCTCTATGTGGGCCGGCCCGTTCGCGGCCAGTCCGACAGCACGATTGGCTTATTCAAACTAGTGGAGGATGGCGCGGAAGCCGTGCGCGTGAATGTCAAAGTGGGCAGAAGTTCCGTCAACGCCATCGAAATCCTCGAAGGCCTCAAGGCTGGGGATAAGGTCATTCTTTCGGACATGTCCGCCTGGGATGCTTTTGACCGCATTCGCTTGCGTTAGAGAAGTTCAATTCGGAGGCTGCTTCATGGCTTCATCAAACGGAACGATCATCAAGATGGAAGGGGTAGGTAAGGTCTTCTACACGGACGAGGTTGAAACCCACGCCTTGTCCGCAATCGATCTGGAAATCAAAAAGGGCGAGTATCTCGCCATTTCCGGCCCTTCCGGCTGCGGCAAATCGACGCTGCTCGCCATTCTGGGCCTTCTCGATTCGCCCACGGCAGGGAACTACTCGCTTAACGGACAGCCGGTTTCGAGTTTGAAGATGAGCGATCGCTCGCGAATTCGCAACCGCGAGATCGGCTTCATTTTCCAGGCCTTCAACTTGATTGGCGATCTTACCGTGTACGAAAACGTGGAACTGCCCTTGACCTATCGCGGCATGGCTGCCGCCGAACGAAAGGAAAAAGTCCTGCAGGCGCTGGAACGCGTGGAAATGGCGCATCGCTCCCGGCACTACCCGGCGCAACTTTCGGGAGGGCAGCAGCAGCGCGTGGCGGTGGCGCGCGCCCTGGCCGGCGATCCCGTGATTCTCCTCGCCGATGAGCCCACAGGGAATCTCGATTCCAAAAACGGAGACTCGGTGATGGACCTGCTCTGCGACATCCATCGCAGCGGTGCGACTATTTGTATGGTCACGCATGATTCACGCTATGCGGGCCATGCGGAGCGCACTTTGCATCTCTTCGATGGAAGAATTGCTGAGGAGACGTGCGCCGCTTTGAGAAAAGGGCCCTCGGAAGGCGCTTCCTCCTGAGCACTGCGGAAACTACTCAGACAAGGGTGACGGCTCCGTCAAAAACGGGATAGACTCCGATGCAAGACAAAGAGTTTGAGGCATCAAGTGGGGTCCATATCCTAATGACAAACTTGCCGTGGGAGTGTCCAATCCGTGGCCGGCCCTGCTTGCAACTCCCCAGTCTTCGGCATATATATGGCGAGAGGAGGCCTTCATGTTTGAAGTACCTGTGGACAAGCAAGAAGCCAAACTGGGTTACGAGCGCATCGGCATCTCTGTCCTCGTGCTTCTGGTGATTGCGGGAGCCGTTTTTTATTTCCTCCCCAAGCAGAGCCCGAAGCAGGCCGCCCCTGTGGCGGCAGCCCCAACGGCGCCTGCCGACCCGGTCCACGACTTGAAAATTATTCGCGTTACGATGAACAAGGATCCCGTGGGCGCCACGGCGGTCTGGCTGGTGACCTTGCAGAACAAATCCAACGCCTACACCTACAACAAAATCCGCTACGAGACCAACTACATCGGCGCGGACAACAAATCCATCCTCGTGAATCAGGGTTCAATTCCGGAAGCTTTTGCACCAGGCGAGGAACACAACGCGCAGATTCGCGACACTCTTTATCCCAACGGCACGGCGTGGTACAAGTTCAAGATCGTGGACGCCAAATCCTCCGCGCAGTAATCGGGAAGAAAGGCCTCGAATTGTCACGGCAATTGCCTGGTGAGTCCAGTGACTTTGCTGAAGTGTCCCCGTGGCTCAACAGAAAACGAATCGCGGGAAGAAACTGGCTAACACCACGGCAAACGGCGTTCCGAGCGACGTTGGATCATCGGACCATTTGACCGCACCGCCCTGAAACTGCAATCCGACGGCGAAGTGGCCGTCGGAAAGCCGCTGACAATAGACAACCCGTGCAAGCCTTCGCAAGTTGCTCGTCATCGATCGGATCATCAGTTGTTCGTCCAGTTGCCGCGAGTGCTCGGTCACGACCCGAATTCCCAGTGAACATACGTTTTCGGTCGTGGTTCGCTCCTCTGTCTCCGGGTCCAGCAAGGTGGAGATCTGGAGAGGAATGGCGACCTCAATTCGTTTTTCGAGTCTTCCTGACCGCAAAGGCATTGGTGAGTTAACCTTCCCCAACCGGGCTTTGCCGGCCGGCGCCGGAGTGGGACGGAACCAACGGCTGAGTTGCCCCTCTAATTCTCCATTCAACATAAGCGCTGGGGAAATGAACTCAATCGGGTGAATCCCCCATTCTGTAGAGGGATAACCTTGGAAGTTTGTCGAGGCAACACCTGAATCGATCAAGGCTGGATCAGCCCGTTGCGAATGGCGTAGCGGACCAGGCTGGCCGTTTCGTGGATATCCAGCTTTTTCATCAGACGGGCGCGATGCGACTCAGCAGTTTTCACGCTGATGCCGAGATGCGTCGCGATGTCCTTGGTAGACTTGCCTTCTCCCACCAGTTGCAGCACTTGCCGTTCGCGCCCGGAAAGCGGATCGGAAGTAACATAGCTTTTGGAGAGGTAAGCATCCACCACTGCCCGGGAAATCTTCGGGCTCAGATAAACCGACCCGCGGCACACTTCCTGAAT
>DASSGJ010000249.1:0-2293 GCA_035693545.1 Candidatus Acidiferrum sp. | reverse complement strand
AAACTTAAAGCAAGAATAATACAAAGAGCCGCCAGGGCTAAAAGAGCCAGTCCCTTGCCTCTGCCCAGGAGTCGGTCCCGTGACTCGCAATTGCAGCAGATAGAAATCAGTGCTAGCGCTACGAATGCCCAACCGACAACGATTCCTAGTCCGGGGTGGGAATCCAACGAGATTCCAAGGCGTTCCGTCCAGGTCCATCCCATGCGTGGAAACATGGGCCGTGCAACGGTCCCGATCAAAAGAATTACAACGAATCCGATCCCGACCCACACCCCAGGTTCTAAGCTGTAACCATATTTCTTCCGTCCGTAGTAGGCCCAGGCAGGAAGGTATACCCCTAATACTATCCAGCCGTAGAGCCACGTAAATTTGCTGACATTTAGCCACACGCTGGCCACGTGTCCGGGCGAAACAAGCGCGGAGAGAAGATTCAGGACGAAGATGTAGTTGTATGCCGTCAAAATCCCTAGCGTCCCTAGGCTGAAGAGTTGAAGCCACATCCGCGAGGGAGAAGCGCGGCATACAGAGCAAATGGATTGCCCATTCATCGGCAGACCGCATTCTTCACAGTGAATTCTTCCTGCCGATGTTGATTGCAACCGCGTTCCCGCAGAGAAATGAGGTGCGCGCCTGCTCGTCTCTCGGATCCATGGAAATCGCCCAGTGGATTGTGCGCGCTGCTGCCCCTCTATCTTCGCGATGTATGCACGCGCTGCTTCATCAAGACTCATGTTTGGGCCCTCATTGTGACCTGCAGAGCCAATCCGGCAAAAGTGCCAAGCGTTATCGTCCGCTTGTAGCGGTTGGCATGGCTTACGGGCTCGTAGCAGAAGTTAACCCCTAACAAGTTCCGAAACTACTGTTCTAAAGACTCGTTTCGGGCCAGCAGACGCAGATTGCCCTTTGAGCCGTTTTATCGCGTTTGACAGAAATCAGTTGGTGGACGGTCGGCCACTCGGAAACTATCGTGGTTGTTATCGGATCACTACAGGTTTGCCCAAAACGAGGAGGAGGATAAAATCGCAGTCTGTAAATAAATGAGAAAAAAGGAGAAGTCGGCTCCCCGACGCTAGATTCGAACTAGCAACCCTTCGGTTAACAGCCACTTTGCCGTGACAGTGGCGTGACAGGCGACCCTTTAGGGCGACAACCGAATGCATGCGCGCCATGATCGCAACACGAGAAGCTTTGCTGGCCGAGCAAGAATGCGACCGTGGGCGATGGTCCCTCAGACGGATGTAGATAGTGCGGCTGTGGGTATTTCGTCGGTTGAGGCTAGGCCAAGCGTCTCTCAGCGGGATAGCCAACCACCGTCGACCACCAGAACATGGCCGTGGACATAGTCGCTGGCTTTGGAACACAGGAAGACCGCGGCACCTGCGAGATCGGTGGGCACGCCCCAGCGGCCGGCCGGAATGCGATCGAGAATCTGGCGGTTGCGGACGGGATCATTGCGCAGGGCGGTGGTGTTGTCGGTGGCCATGTAACCGGGGGCGATGGCGTTCACGTTAATCCCCTTGGCGGCCCACTCATTTGCGAACGCCCGGGTGAGTTGCACGACTCCGCCTTTCGCCGCGGCGTATGCCGGGACCAGGATTCCGCCCTGGAAAGAAAGAACGGAGGCGATGTTCAGGATTTTTCCGGGAGTGCCTTGCTTAAACATCTGATTGGCGGCGAACTGGGACAGGCGAAACACGGCGGTCAGATCGATGGAGATTACCTGGTCCCAATCATCGCGGGAATATTCGGCGGCGGGAGAGCGCCGGATAATTCCCGCGTTGTTGACCAGGATATCGAGGGAGCCGAATTCCGCCACGGTCTTCTCGATCAGAGTAGTGCATGCATCGGCGTCGGCGAGGTCGCCCGGAAAATAAGTGGAGCGACGCCCAAGCGCTTGAATCTCTGTGCAGATGGTTCCGGGGTCGGAACTACGGCCGTGACACGCGACATCGGCGCCAGCCTGTGCCAGCGCGAAGGCAATGGCCGCGCCGAGACCCCGGTGCGAACCAGTGACGAGGGCGGTTTTGCCGTTGAGTTGGAATGCCGAGAGGCTCATTGATCTGATCTCCACGGAAATGAATAGTGCCGGATTCTAAAGAAATTGTCTCCCCTTACGCACGCGCTATCAGATCCTGCGCACGAGACCACGATCGGTGGCTTCTGTGTTGCGGACAAGGAGCAGAACGAGAAGCATACCTGTGAACGGAATCAGGCCGGCGATGATCATGAGGGGATCGAACAGATGCGTGCCGGTGGAGAGCCGCGCGTCGGAAAGCCGTCCAGCCAGGAGGAA
>DASSGJ010000248.1:0-5351 GCA_035693545.1 Candidatus Acidiferrum sp. | reverse complement strand
GCGGCAACTTTTCCGTCGGGCAACTCTTCCACGCTTTCCACTTCCTCGTTCAGGCGCATGGTCGCGCGCCGGTCGCGCATGTGATAGCTCAGGGCCTCCACCATTTCCGCGTCGGCAAATTCCAGCAGGCGAGGGCGTTTTTCCACGATGATCACGCGCACGCCCAGCGTGGCGTACATGCAGGCGTACTCGACGCCAATCACGCCGCCGCCGACCACGATGATGGTTCGCGGGATCACCGGCATGGTCAGGATCTGGTCGCTGTTGATGATGTTGCGCCCGTTGATCGCCACTTTCGGATTCGTGGCCGGCTTCGTGCCAGTGGCGACCACAACATAGGCGGCCTCCAGTTCGCTGAAACCCGTGCTGTTTTCCACCCTCAGGTGATGAGGATCCGTGAACGCGGCCGTCCCGTGGAACAGCTCCACGTTGTTGCGGCGCAACTGGTCCTGCAACACTGCGGCTTCATTCTCGATGACGCGATTCACGCGAAAATTCAGATCGCTCATCGTGACGTTTTCTTTGGAATGATAATTTGCGCCGTAAAACGCCTGATCGTAAAAGCCGGAAAGGTGCAGCACCGCTTCACGCATCGTTTTACTGGGAATGGTTCCCGTGTTGATGCAAACGCCGCCGACCATGGTCTGTTTTTCCACCACGGCCACAGCCTTGCCGATTTTCGAAGCTTGAATCGCGGCTCGCTGCCCGCCGGGGCCGGAGCCGATGACTACCAGATCAAAGGGTCGCATTTAGGGATTCCTGAACTTCTTCGGCGGGCACCGCGGGTTCTGCGGGGGCGGCTCCTTCCGCACAACTAGTATAGGCGAGGGCGAGCGCCAAATCCGTCCGCTCGTTCGAATCGTTTCCGTAGCCACACATTGATTTCATCCGACGATAGCGGTATTCGCGCGGAATAAAGTATCTCACGCATATTACCCGGAATGAGATTTTCGACCTTATACCTGGAAAATGGAAAATAAGACCAGCATCAATCAGAAGACAATTCTGGCAAGAGTCTTGCCGCCTGGAAGCTTTATTTCGTTGATTTCGTATGATTTCGGATCCAAACCGCAAAATTCTCTTCGCTTAGTTCTCCTGCCGCCAGGTTCAGCATAGTTTGAATTTCGTCGAGAGCGTCAGAGGCAAGCCGATACCCGTTCAGGCGTAGAAACAATGCTGTCGCGATGAAAGCAATCCGTTTGTTGCCGTCCACGAACGCATGATTTCGTGCCAGCCCAAATCCGTAGGCGGCTGCCAAGGCGGCCAGGTCCACCTCAGAATTGTAGTTCCACTGATTGACAGGCCGTGCCAGCGCGGAATCGAGCATTCCAGCATCTCGGATCCCCGAGCTTCCGCCATGCTGCGCGAGACTTTCTGCTTGCAGCAAAATGATGCCTTGACGATCGAGCCAGACGGGCTCCTTCATTTCGCCAGCGCCCGCAGCGTCTCCCGATGCTCTTTCATGATTTCGAGGCCGAGCTTGATCTGCCTTTCGACTTCTGGGTCATAAGGCGTCAGCAGATAGCCGTCCGGAGTCTCCGAGGCAAACAGGATGTCGTTCTTCTTCAGCTTCAGCCGATCAAGAAGTTGTTTCGGAAGGATGACGCCAGTGGAGGTGCCAATGGAGCGAAGTTTGAGTTTCATGCAGAGAATGATATACCCATGTTTATTATAATGCAACCGGAATACCTTCTATTACAACAATTTGCGAGTCTATCGGTCTTCCCCTCCTGTCCCGCATCTGTGTCCAGACATCGCCACCCTCGCCACAACCTCAAGAAGTACCCCAATGAATAAGTAGCGCACCATTAACAAATTCCTCCCGTTTTCAACGCCATCTTGTTAGATAATGCGCGACTATGAGCCAGGTTTCCTGTTGCGATTGCTCCAAAACAGTTTCCGGCGGCGAAGCTTACGAATCAAATGGAAAAGTCTATTGCGCACCGTGTGTTCAAGCCGCGGCGGAACGCGCAAAGGCCGCTGGTCAGCCGGTCGCGGTCGCCCGTTATGTGGACAAGTCCATCTGTGCCCGCTGCAACACCTACATCGGTGAGGGCGGAGGCATTGCCGTGGGGAATGCGCGTCTCTGTCCAGGCTGTTCGGAACGTGTGCAGGACTGGCCCTATCCGCAATGGCTGAAACTGAGCCTCGCCGGATTGTTGTTCTTGCTCGCGTTCGCTTTGCTGCATGGAAGAAAATATTTCCAGGCCGGAAAAGATCTATACCGGGGCGAGCAACTCGTCGAAAAAGGACGCTACCAGGAAGCATTGCCTTACTTGAAGGCGACCATGAAGCTCGCGCCAAATTCGGACAAGGGAGCCCTGCTGACCGCAAAGGCCGCCCTGCTAAGCGGCGACGTACTAACTGCCGCGAAGGTCCTGGAAAGCCACGACAATGGCCGCTTTGAAAATGCCGACAAGCCCGAATTTCAGGAGGTGAAACGCCTCTGGAACAACGCGAATGCGGCGTTCGACAAGCTCGAAAAAGCCGGGAAGCTCGAGGCCGAGGACGGCCATGAAGTCGAGGCCGCAAAGCTGGTGCACGAAGCGGTGGCCATCTATCCGCAAATTCCGCAGGCAAATATTCTGGTGGACGAATACGACGAAGGTGTGGCGTTCGCGAAGAAGGATTACGATGCGTTCCTCGCCCTCGCGGAGCGGGACTGGAACCTGCTGCAGGCCAGCCGAACCGCCGCCATGATTTCCAGTGCGCTAGCCTGCAAGTATGCGGTGTCGGGAGAAGCGGCTTACCGCCAGCGGTCGGAAGAGATGCTGGCGAAGGCCAAAGAACTGGCCCACGGCGACAAGGAAAGTTTGGACAGACTGGCGGAGTTTGAAGAGCGAAATCGTTATCGCCTGGATAGCCGCCAGATTCTCAGCAAAACCGAGTACGATAAGAAATTCCGCAGCACAAAAAACACGGGGAAGTGAAGCGAGGAAAAAATGTTCTTCATCCCAGGCCAGGTGATCGCCCTGCTGACGTTTCCGGGCGTGATTATTCACGAAACCGCGCATCTGTTCTTTTGCAAATTATTTAAGCTGAAGGTGTTCAACGTCTGCTTTTTCCGTTTCGGGAACCCCGCGGGATACGTGATCCACGAAAATTCGGAAAATTTCACGGCCCAGTTTTTTGTAAGCATGGGCCCCTTTGTGGTGAATACTGTTCTTTGCGTGGTTTTCTGCACTGCAGCCTTTTTGCCCGTCTGGGAACTGAAAGTGAACGACCCGCTGGCCTATTTCTATTACTGGCTCGGCCTCTCGATCGGGATGCACGCGTTTCCTTCCACCACCGATCTGTCGCACGTGTGGAAAGCCGCGCCGCCTCTGGCGAAAAAAGGAAATTTGCTGGCGATTGTCAGCCTGCCGCTCAGCGCCGTCCTTGTGGTCCTGAACTATGGGCGAGTGATCTGGGCCGACCTGGGATACGGAATTGCGGTTGGAGTTCTGGGACCGATTGCCATCTTTCGCGCTCTCGCAAGAATGTAAGTCTGCCGAAGGCCCAGTCTCACGCTCAACCCATTCCAGCGAGCTTGCCGAGACCTTTCATCCGGGAACGCGCGGCCAGCGCGCCGTACTGCTTCATCATCGTACGCATCTGCAGATACTGCTTGAGCACCTGATTCACGTCCTGGACGGTGGTGCCGCTGCCCTTGGCGATGCGTTTGCGCCGCTTGCCGTCAATCACGTTGTGGTCGCGGCGCTCTTCGTTGGTCATTGAATTGATAATCGCCTCGACTTGTTTCAGCTTGCCTTCATCCACAGAGGCGTCCTTCGGAAGATTCTGCAGCGGCCCGACTTTCGGGAGCATGTCAACCAACTGTTCGAGGGGGCCCATCTTGCGAATTTGCTTCAATTGATCGCGGAAATCTTCCAGCGTGAACTCTTCTTTGCGCAGTTTGCGCTCGAGCTCCATCGCGGCTTTTTTGTCGAAGGCCGATTCCGCGCGCTCGATCAGCGACATGATGTCGCCCATGCCCAGGATACGCGAAACGATGCGCTCGGGATAAAACGCTTCGAGGGCATCGTATTTTTCGCCGAGGCCCACAAACTTTACAGGCGCGCCGGAGACTTTGCTGATCGAGAGCGCCGCACCGCCGCGGGCATCGCCGTCCAGCTTCGTAAGAATGACGCCCGTCAACCCCAGCCGTTTGTGGAATTCGCCGGCGGAGCGCACGGCGTCCTGGCCGATCATGGCGTCCGCAATGAACAGCATCTCCGCAGGCTGCAATTCTTTTTTCAGCGTGGAGAGCTCGTTCATCAGCTCATCGTCAATGTGCAGGCGGCCGGCGGTGTCCACGATCACCACGTCGCTCGCGGAAAGCTTCGCTTCCTTGATCGCGCCCTTCACGATTTCCAGCGGCTTGTCGGTTCCTGTAGCGGGCCAAACGGAAATGCCGGTGGCCTTGGCCACTTGCGAAAGCTGTTCACGCGCGGCAGGACGATAGACGTCCGTGGAAACCACGATCGGACGATGGCCATGCTGCGACAGCCACTTGGCCAGCTTGCCGGTGGTGGTGGTCTTGCCGGAGCCCTGCAAGCCCACGATCATCCACACCGAGGGAGGCCGCGACGCAAACAGCGGCTTGGCGTGCTTGCCAAGCAAGGTGAGCAGTTCGTCGCGGACGACCTTTACCACTTGCTGGTCCGGCGAAAGCTGCAGCATGACTTCCGTACCCAGCGCTTTCGCGCGGATGTTGGCCAGCAGCTCGTCCGCCACGGCGACAGCGACGTCGCCCTCCAACAGCGCTTCACGGATTTCCGCCAGCGCCGCGTCCAGGTGCTCTTCAGACAGCTTCCCCTGCCCGCGGAGATTCTTGAATGTTCGTTGCAGCCGTTCTGTCAGGTTTTCAAACATGGTTGTCTTTGGCGCGAATGCACGCCTCTCTTATTGTACCGCCAGGCGCGCCGGGCTGCAGCACGCGTTGTGTTCGGTCTAATTGGCGGGAAACATTCAGAATCCCAGCTTGATGCCCAATTGGGCGGCGAAGGGAATGCCGACCGTGGTGCCGGGCCCGAAAAAATCACCCAAAGCGCCCGCAGGCGCGCGCAGTTGATTAAGGCTGGTGATGGGCTTTGTTTGCGTGCAGCCCGCGTTCAGGCAAAAAGCGGTGGCGTTTGCGAGACTGTTCACCGGTACCGGCAGGGCGGAAATGTCCGCAACAAAGTTGTTGCCGGGATTGTTGCGATTGAACAGATTGAAAAAATCCGCGAACGGCGTGACCGACCAGCGATCGTGAAAGATAAACGGGCGGCTCACGCGCAGATCCAACTGCGCGAACGGAGTCCCGCGAAATTCATCCAGCGTGGTCTTTACGCCATTCACCACGGCGCGATCACCAACCGGCGTCGTCA
>DASSGJ010000247.1:0-4699 GCA_035693545.1 Candidatus Acidiferrum sp. | reverse complement strand
AGATGGAACGCGTCGAGATGCGATTGCGGCGGAAATTGGGAATCGCGTAATGCAACAACTCTGGCAAACGTGGACGTTTGTCGGCAGCATCCTGGTATTGGCGCTGGGGCTGCCGATTTTTTCCTACCTGACGCTGATCTACCGCGAATTGGGGCGGATGACCACGGGCCGGGTACACGAACACCTGGAAATTTTCGAAGCCGAAATCGAACCCAAGCTAAAAATAAATAGAAGGAGCGGTGGGCGGACGTTCCGCATTTTGGGGCATTTCTGGCTGGCGTTTGTGGTGCTGGAGACGACGCGGGCGGTCGTGTACCTGGTGCCGAACCGGTGGGAAGCTGCGTTGCAGTTTTTGGTTTTTCTGTCGTTGGAAGTCGTGATGGCCATGCACTTCATTCCAGACATGCTGCTTTATCGGACGGAAGGGCGATGGCTGAAGCCTTTGCTGCCGCTGATCAGGCTGGCGATGGCATTGGTGTGGCCGATTCGCGTTTTTCTGGAGGGCGCGGAATCGCTGGCGCGGATTTCGGAGCAGGATGCGGAGCGCACGCAGGGGCAGCGCGCGGAAGAGGGGATTGAGGCGCTGGTGGAGGCGGCAGAGGAGGAAGGGATTATCGAGCCTTCGCAGGCGGATTTGATCGAGCAGGTGGTGGAGTTCAGCGACAAGCGGGTGCGCGAAGTGATGACGCCGCGGCCGGACGTGGTGGCGGTGCAGGTGGAGGCTTCGCTGGAAGAGATGCACACGCGATTCGTGGAGACGAAACACGCGAAGATGCCGGTGTATGGGAAATCGCTGGACGACATTTTGGGCGTGGTGCACGCGCAGGATTTGCTGCAGATTGCGGACACGGATTTGCCGAAGCGCAAGGTGCGGGAACTGATGCGCGCTGTGCTGTTTGTGCCGGAGACGAAGCTGGGGTCGGAGATGTTGAAGGAGATGCGGCAGAAGGGGCAATCGCTGGCGGTGGTGATTGATGAGTATGGATCGGTGGCGGGGATCGCTACCGTGGAAGATTTGCTGGAAGAGATTGTGGGCGAAAAACGCGCCGATGAAATGAAGCCTTCGCCGGATGCGGTGCGCGAGGCGGATGGCAGCCTGGTGCTGCGGGGCAGCATGACGATTGTGGATGTGGAAGAGTTGCTGGGGATTCACTTCGGGGAAAATTCCGACGAGACGGTGATGACGATCGCGGGACTGCTGAGCCACGTTTCGGGAAAAGTGCCCGCGCCGGGCGACAAGGTGGAGCTGGAGGGATACCGGTTCGAAGTGCTGGAAGCGAACCAGCGGAAAGTGTTGCGCCTGCGGGCGCGGCATCTGCCGGAAACGGCGCAAACGGCGCCGCGCTAGTTCACTCGTGACCTCAGGTTTCGATGGCCAGGGAGGTATCCGATTGGGTAGCTAACCGGGAGTCGAAATCTTTTCCTACGCGTTCCGTTCTAAAATATGGTTCGCTTGATCCCGTCTAATGACGCACACACACAAAGCTCTATTCCTATTGGTATTGCCCCTAACTTGGTCGGTTCTCTTCATGATGGTTCGTTTTCGTGCATTCACGCTCGACCAACTGCGGCCCTGGGGAAACTTTTTTGCAATTGCCAGCATAGCAGCGTGGACGATACTAATGGCGATGGACAGCCCCTATGAAGATTTAGCGATGCTGTTGTTGCTTTCGTTTACGGTGTCTGTCGAGTGGATTGCCTGGCACGAACGTCGCCGCAAAAAAGCGAGTTAGGCCATTCCAACTGAGTTCATTCAAGTCCTGAAAACGCCCTTACCGGTAACTCGCTTAGCGTGCTCATCTCAAAGGTTAAGTAACGGAAACTGAGCCGCTCCCAGTTTCACTGCGCGTTTTAGTGAATCCCGCGATACCATAGGCGGGCTATTTGAGATTTTTTTCGAGGTGAAGGGATGCGTCCACGCATGGATGGAGTGGTACGAAGTGTCACGTTGCTTGCGGTGTTGCTATTTGTTGGGGGTAGGGTTTGGGCGCAGGAGGCGGCTAAGTCTGGCGGCGATGTGGAGATGGAGTGGGGCGTCAAGATACCGATGCGCGATGGCGTGAAGCTGAACGCTACCGTGTATCGCCCGCATGGGCAGAAAGATGGGCTGCCGGTGATTTTCACGTTGACGCCGTATATCGGGGATTCGTACACCGACCGGGCGATGTATTTTGCGCGGCATGGCTACGTGTATGCGCTGGTGGATGTGCGGGGACGCGGAAATTCCGGCGGGGAGTTTGAGCCGTTCATCAATGACGGGCGCGACGGGTATGACGTGACGGAGTGGCTGGCGAAGCAGTCGTATTGCGACGGGAAAGTGACGATGTGGGGAGGATCGTACGCGGGGTTCGATCAGTGGGCGACGCTGAAAGAGCTTCCCCCGCATTTGAAAACGATTGTGCCCGCGGCGGCCGCTCATCCGGGGCTGGACTTCCCGTTTCAGTTCAATATTTTTGCACCGTACGACATGCAGTGGCTGACATTTACGAGCGGGCGCACGGGAAACGTGCAGACCTTCGGGAACAAGGACTATTGGAATCAGAAGGCGAAGGAAATGTACCGGCAGCACCTGGCGTTCGCGGATTACGACAAGCTGATGGGAAATCCGTCGCCGGTTTTTCAGAAGTGGATGCAGCACCCGGCGCCGGACGCCTACTACGACGCGCCGGCACCGACGCCGGAGCAGTACAAGGCGATGAATGTGCCGATCCTGACGATTACCGGGCACTATGACGGCGACCAGCCGGGCGCGTTCCACTTTTACAAGCGGCACATGCAGTATGGAACCGCGGAAGCGAAAGCGAATCATTATCTGATCGTTGGCCCGTGGGATCATGCGGGGACGCGGACGCCGAAAAAAGAGTTGGGCGGAATCACGTTCAATGAGGCGAGCGCGCTGGACCTGAATAAACTTCATACGGAGTGGTACGACTGGACGATGAAGAGCGGAGCCAAGCCGGCGTTTTTGAAGAAGAGAATTGCGTATTACGTGATGGGCGCGGAGGAATGGAAGTACGCGGATTCCCTGGAGACGCTGGCGAACGACAAGTTGACGCTGTATTTGGGGTCGGATGGGACCGCGGGGGATATTTTTCATTCGGGGAGTTTGGAGAAGGAGAAGAAGGCTGCGGCTGCAGCGGATGCGTGGACTTATGATCCGCTGGATACGCGGCCCGGCGATGCGGAGAATCCGGACGAGCCGGCGTTTTTGACGTCACAAGCGGGCGTGGCGAATCTGTTTGGCGAGGGAGCGATTTATCACAGCGAGCCGTTTGCGGCGGCGACGGAGATCAGCGGGTTCGTGAAGCTGACGGTGTGGCTGGAAATGGATGTGCCGGACACGGACCTTTCAGTTTCGTTGTACGAGATTTTGCCGAATGGCGGGTCGGTGGCGTTGACGGGGAGCACGATGCGGGCGCGGTACCGGGAGTCTTTGCGGGAAGCGAAGTTGGTGCCGATTGGGAAGCCGGAGAAATACGTGTTCGACAACTTTACGTTTTTCTCGCGGCGGATGGCGGCGGGCAGCAGGCTGCGGCTGGTGGTGCAGAGCTTGAATTCAGTGGGGGCGGAGAAGAACTACAACAGCGGCGGGGTGGTGGCGAAGGAGACCGGGAAGGATGCCAAGACGGCGCATATCAAGTTGCTGCACGATGCGGAGCGTCCGAGCATGCTGGAACTGCCGGTGGTGAAATGAGAGAGGGCATGGGAGAGAAAAAAGCGCACGAGGAGAGGGGTTGGGTTTCCAGTCATACTTAACGAGAGTATGCGAAGGCTATAGTAAAATCTGCGACGAGTTCCGTTGATGAATATTCCAAATTTCCACGATGGCCATTTCGACGGACTACGGATTGGCCCAAACAAATTGGTGAGTCTTTTTCTAAGAACAATGGACGGCAAATCGTTCATTTTGGTTCTCCAAGAAGTGGATGCGCTGACACTTTGCGAAGTCAAACAGGGCAACATCGTCCTAGACTTGGTTCTTCGAACCAGTGGGGAATTAACTCGGTTAGACATGGCGGAATTGTACAACGTAGATGTCGATGGCCCGCAGGCCGTAGATCTATTGAGGGCGAAGCGTGAACAAGGACTTCAGCTCTTGGAAATAAATGCTTCCTACGGTGCGCGAGGGGCAGTTTTGTTTCGGAGTTTCGAGATACGACAGTCAACTTCCGAATTAACTTAAGATTCGGCGGCTGCTCCATTCCCCAGTTTCCGTGCGCATTTGAGTGATTCCCGCGTTACTATTAACAAGGCGGCTTGGATTTACAGATGGCGGAAGATGCCTGTGTGTGCTGGCTTGCGGAGAAAAAATGAGCGAGGGTATGGGACAGAAAAAAGCGGAAGCGAAGAATAACCCTGAGGCGAACAAGGGATTTAAGGCTGGGTTTGTGGCCATTATTGGGCGGCCGAATGCCGGGAAGTCTACCCTGGTGAACCGGCTGGTGGGGCAGAAGGTGGCGATTGTTACTTCGAAGCCGCAGACTACGCGGAACCGGATTCAGGGGATCGTGACGAAGCCGGAGGGGCAGATTGTGTTTATTGATACGCCGGGATTGCATGAGGGAACGACGGCGCTGAACCGGCAGATGATGCGGGAGGTGGCGGCGGCTCTCGAAGGGATTGATGTGCTGCTGTTGATGGTGGATGCCAGCCGGACTTTGCCGCATGCGGATTCGCTGCTGCTGGACCGGGCGCAGCG
>DASSGJ010000246.1:0-3734 GCA_035693545.1 Candidatus Acidiferrum sp. | reverse complement strand
GCCAGGCCCGTCGAGGGGCTTGGCGGGATTTTCTTTTCTAAATTCGCCTGCTTCTCTATCGCACGGATGCGCAAATCCTTTCCAGTATAATGGGGCTTATGAAAGTGACTCGGCCGCGTTCCGTCGCTTTGTTAATTCTCTTGCTGGTTTTCTCCCCACTCTCCATTCAGCTTCTATTCGCACAGACACAAGGCCCGCAGCGGGTTCCAGTACCTGTCCCTCCGCCTGCGAAACGCTCCGCGCAAGAGAAGAAAGACCGCAGCGGCCTGCCGCCCATCCCTGCTTTCAAAGACATCGCCAAGGACGTCGGTCTCACCGCTTCCCACATCGCCGCTCCCGAAGCCCGCTACGTCATCGACTCCACCAGCGGCGGCGCCGGCCTCGTCGATTGCGACGATGATGGCCGCCTCGACCTTCTCCTCGTCAACGGCTCCACCGTCGAGCGCTATCAGGCCGGCGGCGATCCCCTTGTCACCCTCTATCACCAGGAACCCGACGGCACCTTCAAAGACATCACCAAGGAAGCTGGCCTCACCCGCCGTGGCTGGGGCATGGGCGTAGCCGTCGCCGATTATGACAACGACGGCAAGCTCGACCTTTTCGTCACCGGCTTCGGCGGCAGCGCGCTCTATCACGGCCTTGGCAACTGCAAGTTCGAGGACGTCACCGAAAAAGCCGGAGTCGGCGGCAGCGGCTTCATGACCGGCGCCGCCTGGGGCGACTACGACCGCGACGGCTTCGTCGATCTTTACGTCTCCCGCTACTCCCATCTGGACATGAACAATCTTCCCCAATTCGGCAGCAATAAGTTCTGCCGCTTCAAAGGTATCCTTGTGCAATGCGGCCCGTGGGGCCTCGAAGGCGAAAGCGACTTTCTCTATCACAACCGCGGTGACGGCACCTTCGAGGAAGTCTCCGTAAAAGCCGGCGTCCATGATGAGATCGGTTACTACGGCCTGGGCGTCATGTGGGTGGACTATGACGACGACGGCTGGCCCGATCTCCTCGTCGCCAACGATTCCGTCCCCAACTATCTCTACCACAACAATCACAACGGCACGTTCACCGACATGGGCATGTTAACCGGCGTGGCCCTCAGCGGCGAAGGCATGGAGCTCGGCAACATGGGCGTCGATTGGGGTGACTACGACCACAGCGGCCGCCTGAGCTTTTTCGTCACGCACTTTGAGGAACAGCCTAACTCGCTCTATCGCAATACCGGGCCGCAAGGTTTCGACGACGTCAGCTGGACCTCCGGTGTCGGCCAGCCCAGCTACCCTTATGTCGGCTGGGGCACGGCATTTTTCGACATGGACAACGACACCTGGCTCGATATTCTCGTCGCCAACGGCCACGTCTATCCACAGATTGACACTCTGGAGACCGGCCCCCGCTATCGCGAGCCGCTCTTGCTCCATCGCAACAATCGCGACGGAACCTTCGACGAGGTCTCCAAGGAGTCCGGCCTGGCCGCTCTTCCTCTACACTCCCGCCGCGGCGCCGCTTTTGGCGACATCTTCAACACCGGCAACATTGATGTCCTTCTGCTGAACGTCAACGAGCCGCCCTCTCTCTTGAAAAACATGAACGCCGACGGTTTTCATCGCGTCCTCTTCAAGCTCGTGGGCACAAAAAGCAATCGCGCCGCCATCGGCGCACGGGTAACCATTCGCTCCGCTGGCGTAAAGCAATTCAGCGAAGTTCGCAGCGGGGCGAGTTATCTCTCGCAGAACGATCTTCGCCTTCACTTTGGCCTTGGCGCCGCCAAAAAAATGGAGTCCGTCGAAATCCGCTGGCCCAGCGGAAAGGTTGAAACGCTGGAAAACGTCGCTGCCGACGCCATCTACACGATTGTCGAAGGCTCGGGCATCCGCAACACCACACCTCTCCCGCCGCCCGCGGGTGGAGTCACTAACGGTGCCCGCTGATCTCCATCCCGCTTCCCTGCTCGCTATCGGGAACCCTTCTCGCCCGCGATTTCATCGCCGCGCCTTCCGTCGGCCCAATCTATTCTTGACCCGCTTTCCGTCGCTATATGGTTGGTCGAAACCCTTGCTCCTCGTCTTTTTTTTCCTGCTTGGCCCGGCAACAATTCGTCCCGCCGACGATCCCGCCGTTCTCCTTAAGCGCAATTTCGAATCCGCCAAATCCGCTCTTGCCTCCGGTGACGCTGCCGAAGCTGAACGTCAGTACCACCAGACCATCGCTCTCGGCCTCCGCCAGGTCGCCAATATCTCCGTCTCTGAATCCCGTTTCGACGAAGCCACTCGCGAATTCGATCAATCTCTCAAATTCGCTCCCGCCGATCCGGAGATTGCTGTCGAAGCTGCCATCGCCTGGTTCCGCGCCGGCGACCTCGAAAAAGCCCGCAACCTTGTCCAGTCCGTCGTCGCCGTGCATCCGCGCGACGCTCGCGCCCAGGACGTCCTCGGCCGCATCGAGCTATATCGCGGCGATTTTCCCGCCGCCATTCACGATCTCCAGGCCGCTATCGCGCTGAACAATGACTTCGAAACCTCCTACTTTCTCGGTCTTGCCTACCTGAAAGCCAAGCGCCTCACGGATGCCCAACAGTGGTTTCAGCACGTTCAGGGCGCCATGGAAGATTCTGCCGCGTTCCATGTTCTCGTCGGCCGCGCCTATTCCATCTGCCATTTCCCTGAACCCGCCGTTACCGAATTCCGCAAGGCCGTTCAGCTCGACCCGAAATATCCTCGCGCTCACGAACTGCTCGGCTACTCCCTGCTTGAATTCCGCGGAGAAGAGGCCTATCCGCAGGCCCGCCTCGAATTCGAACGCGAGCTGAAGCTTCATCCCGACGATTACAACGCCCTCTTGCTCCTTGGCATCTCCGATGTCGCGCTGCGCGATTTTCCTGCTGCCGAAGCCGCTCTTCTCCGCGCCAGCCGGCTCCGCCCCTCTGAACCCTTCGCGTATCTCTATCTTGGCGAAATCTATAGCGCAACAAAGCGTCTCCCGCAGGCCGTCGAAGCCCTCGAAAAATACATCCGCCTCGTCCCCGACCCCGGGGAAGTTCCACGCGACGTAAGTCGCGCCTATTACTTGCTTGGTCAGGATTTGCGTCGCCTCGGCCGCCTCGACGAAGCGCAAAAAGCGCTCGCGAATTCCCAGCGCTATCGCGAGGCGAAATTTCGCTATGACGCCCAGCACATTTTTGACGAGCCCGCCGCCCCCTCCGACGGCGATAGCCACACTTCCGACCGCATCGCCGGGCTTCTCGAATCCGGTGCCGGCGACCAGCAGAAATCAGCCGAAGCCATGGTGCGCGGCGGCGTCCAGGAAAATGCCTCTCCGCAACGCCAGCCAGCCCCACAACCAGCCACGGAATCCAAGTCCGCGAAAGAGTACCGCGCATTCGCTTCGCAAATTCTCGCCAGCTCCTATGACGATCTTGGCGTCATGCGCGCCAAGGCCTCGAATTTCGCGGATGCCGCCGAACTCTTTAAGCAGGCTGCCGCTTGGAATCCCTCCCTTCCCGGTCTGGACCGCAACTGGGGTCTTGCCGCCTATCGCGCCGAGCTTTATTCCGAAGCTGTTCCTCCCCTGGAGCGGCAGCTGGCGGCGAATCCCGACGATCATCTTGTCCGTCAGCTTCTCGGAATCAGCTATTTCGTCGTGGAAAACTTTTCTAAGACCGCGGAGGTTCTCCGCCCTTTTCTCAAAGCTCCGCCCGACGATCCGGGCTTGCTCTTCGCTTGGGGTACCGCTCTTGT
>DASSGJ010000245.1:0-3308 GCA_035693545.1 Candidatus Acidiferrum sp. | reverse complement strand
TATGCCGGCGGCGACGCGACGCACGGTTCGATGTTCCATCGCGCGCCGGGCGGCATCGGCGGCAGTTCGTTCCCCTCGCGCGTCTGGAAGAACCAGCATTTTCCGGGTCACATGGGCAACGCGCAGGTGACCGCGAAGAATTTGAAAGTGATCAAGGTGGATACCGACGAGAACCTGCTGCTGGTTCGCGGTTCGGTGCCAGGGCCAAGCGGTTTGTACATCTTCATCCGCAAGGCAAAGAAGGCCAAGAAGGCAGGAAAGTAAGAAGGTTCTCAGTTTGTAGTTCGAGCACGAGTTTAGACGTAAGGACGAGAGAAAAACATGCCAGTCGTAGACGTTGTCAATCTAGAAGGCAAGAAAGTCGGCCAGGTGGAATTGGCGGACTCGGTCTTTGGGGCCGAGGTAAACCGTCACCTGCTGCACGAAGCTTCCCGTTGGTATCTCAACGGGCTGCGCCGCGGCACCCACAAGGTCAAGGAAAAGAGCGAAGTCAGCGGCGCAGGCCGCAAGCTCTGGCGGCAAAAGGGCACGGGGCGCGCGCGTGTGGGCTCGATCCGTTCGCCGCTCTGGCGCCATGGCGGCACCGTGCACGGACCTCGTCCGCGGAGCTATGAGTACGCGCTTCCGAAGAAAATGATCCTCGGAGCGCTGCGTTCGGCTCTCTCCGCAAAGCTTGCGGAGCAGAAGTTGACCATTGTCGACGCCTGGTCGCTCGAGACGCACAAGACGAAAACGCTGCGCAACGCGCTCGACAAGCTCAACGCTGAGAAAACCGCTTTGCTCGTGGCTTACGGCGACAACCGCAACCTGGAACTCGCCAGCCGCAACATGGAAGGCGTAAAGCTTTCGGCCAGCAACGTTCTGCAGCCGTATGACGTGCTGCGCCACGACCGAGTGGTGGTTTCGAAGGATGCAGCGGCGCGGTTGATCCGTACGCTCGATCCTGAGCATGCAGCCGCCGAAGCCCCGCATGTTGAATCGATTGCTCCGGCGCCCGCTGCGAAAAAGGAAGCGGCACCGAAAGCCGCCGCGAAGCCTGCGGCGAAAAAGACGGCAGCGGCCAAAAAGTCCGCCACGGCGGACAAGCCCGCCGCCAAGAAGGGGAAGAAATAAGCCATGGCAGCCCCTCATTATCAGATTATCCGGCGCCCAATCATCACCGAAAAGGGACTCGGCGTGAAGGAAACGCAGCACACCGTGGTCTTTGAAGTTTCCGCGGCCGCGACCAAGACGGAGATCAAGGAAGCGGTGCAGCAGATCTTCAAGGTGAAAGTCAGCGATGTGCGTACCGCCAATTTCCACGGCAAGATGCGCCGTCGCGGCCAGAACGAAGGCTACCGGCGTGACTGGAAAAAGGCCTACGTCAAGCTCGCCGAAGGCGAAAAGATGATCGAGTACGCGGAGAATTTGTAAGCAAAAGGTTTTACGAAACGGTTTTTACGAAACAGGCCGCCGGGTTGGCGGGAGATTTAGAAGGTAGAGGCAGAGATGGGACTCAAGAGCTTTAATCCATATACGGCGTCGCGGCGGTTTATGACCGTGCTCGACAAGAGCCACATCACCAAGGATACGCCGGAGAAGAATTTGCTCGAGCCGAAAAAGCGCTCCGGCGGACGGAACAACCAGGGCGAAGTTGTTGTCTGGCATCGCGGCGGCGGCCACAAGAAGCAGTACCGTGTGGTTGACTTCCGGCGCGATAAAGACGGCGTACCCGCCAAGGTCGCGGCTATCGAATACGACCCGAACCGCAGCGCGAACATTGCGCTCCTGCATTACGCGGACGGCGACAAGCGCTACATCCTGCACCCGGTGGGTCTGGAAGTTGGCGCTACCGTCTCGACCGGCGAAGCTGCGGACATTCTTCCGGGAAATTCCCTGAAGATCCGCAACATTCCTCCCGGCACGATGGTGCACAACCTTGAACTCTATCCGGGACGCGGTGGCCAGGCAGTTCGTACCGCCGGGGCTTCCGCCCAGCTTTTGAGCAAGGAAGGCGACCTCGCACTGGTCAAGATGCCTTCCGGCGAGGTTCGCAAGTTTTCGATCGATTGCCGCGCAACGGTTGGCCAGGTCGGCAATGTGGATCATGAGAACCAGACGTTTGGCAAGGCTGGCCGGACGCGCTGGAAGGGTATTCGTCCCACGGTTCGCGGCGTTGCCATGAACCCTGTGGATCACCCGCACGGCGGTGGTGAAGGCCGCGTCAAGGGCAATCACCCGCAAACGCCGTGGGCTTTCCCGACGCTTGGCAAGAAGACGCGCGGCAATAAACGCACGGATCGGATGATCGTGGAGCGGCGCAAGTAAACGAGATTTTCCAACCCCCGCACCCTGCGGTTTGTGGGACGCGGAAGGTGGAGAGGGAACGGAACCTCGGGTTCCGCTCCGGTAACGAGTGGGTCACGAAGTGGACGGGGCGCAATCCTGAACGAGAGCGCCCAAGGTAAGCAAGACGGCAAACGCAGTTCCTGGCTGGCCTGCCTGCGGTAGGCGGGCGTTGTTGAGGGCCGGCTGGGGAGAGCGGAAAAATGCGAGCAACACGTACACGTTCGACACGCGGAGCAGGACGCAGGGCACGGCCTGTGAAGCGAGCGGTAAAACGACTGGCGGCGAAAGTGGCTGCCAAGCCCGCCTTGGCGGGCAAGCCTGCGGTCAAAGTAGTCGTACCTCTCGAGCCGGTGCTGTACAAGCTGTGCAAAGCCGGCTGGGCGGTGATTGTGGATCGGACACCCAATGCTCTGGGCACGCGTTTTGTTTGCCCGTTCTGTCCGAAGTCGCACCGTGTTCCCGGTCCGGTGCGCGGCTTCAAGAAGATGCGGCACGCCCAGTGGGGGCGTTTGCGCCGCGTGGAGGAATAAGGAAGCGATGGCACGCTCAACGAAAAAAGGGCCGTTTGTGGATGGCCACTTGCGCGACAAGGTGGAAGCACTGAACACGCGCAACGAAAAGAAAGTGGTGAAGACCTGGTCGCGGCGCTCGACGATTGTGCCGGACATGATTGGTCACACCATCGCCGTGCATAACGGCAAGAAATTTATTCCCGTGTATGTGACCGAACAGATGATCGGCCACAAGCTCGGCGAGTTCGCGCCAACGCGCTCCTTCAAGGGCCATGCCGTCAAGGCGGCGCTTGAGAAGGCTGCCGGTGCGGCTCCAGCAGGAGGCGGCGCGCCGGGCACAGCAGCAGCACCCGCGGCGCCGAAGGCATAATTTATGGCTGAACTACAGACCAACACGCCCGGCACGATTGAAGCCCACGCGCTGGCAAGGCATGTGCGGATGTCGCCGCAAAAAGCGCGCCTGGTGAT
>DASSGJ010000244.1:0-2148 GCA_035693545.1 Candidatus Acidiferrum sp. | reverse complement strand
TTTGTGCTATGGACTATGTCCACCTGCCGGAATTGGCACCGACCCAGGCCATGCTGGACGCTTATAAGAAAGAAAAAGGAGATTGGACTGCGTACGAAGTCCAGTTTCTGGACCTGATGAAGTCGCGCGAGATTGAGAAATCCCTTTCCAAGGATGTGCTCGCGGATGCTTGCCTGCTCTGCAGTGAGGACAAGCCCCAGCATTGCCATCGGCGGCTCGTCGCGGAATATCTCCGCGACAGTTGGGGCAACGTCGAGATCCTTCACATTTAGAGACGTAGCTATCTCAGCCGCGGCATAGCTTCCACCTCCCAGTTCGACCCCTGATAGAAGAGAAGAGCGGCCCGCTTTGGCAGGCGGCCCCTACAACGGCAAGAGAAAACCCAAGAAGGCGGCATAAAGCCGCCCCTACATGTTTCGGAAGGGGACATTGGTTGGACGGGCACTAACGAGGCGTGGCAGATCGATGAAGAGTTGCGGATGGCTGCTGAAATGCTGCTTTGTTTTGCCGATAGAGGAGGGTATGAGCGGAGCTACGCCAGAGCCACGGACGGCGGTGATGATACTGGTGGAGGCGTCGTGGCTGGACAATTCGGGGACGCTGCGGTCGGTGCAGGCTCGGATGGAGAACCGGTCGGCGCACGGGGCGTGTATCCGGATCAAGGCGAAGGTGGGTGTGGGCGCGCGGTTGTACATCCGATCGCACCGGGAACAGTTTTCGGGGATTGCGAAGTATTGCCGGGTGGATGGGAAAGAGTTTCTGGTGGGGATGCAGAAGGATGCGGTGAACTTTCCGATCCCAAAAGGGCCGATCCCAAACCGGCCAATGCCAGCGAAGGTTTTCGATCGGCAGACGGATCTACAGACAGAACGGCGGGCGGCGGGGGAGACGTCCCAGACGAGGAATCGCGCCGCGGTCGCCGACAGACCGGAAGAGGCTGGCTTGAAAGCCAGCGCTACATGGAAGAACAAGAGTGCGCCAACGCGGAACAGTGTTCCGGATAAGGTCAGTCCGTCGCGGGTGGCGAGGGAGTTCAGCGCGAGGATTGAGGAGCCGATTGCGGCGCGGTTGCTGGTGCAGGAGGCGCGGACTCCGCCGGCGGCTGCAGCGAATGCGGGGCAGCAGGGTTCAGCAGGGAACGGTCTTGAGAAAAAAGCAAGGAAGAAGGGGAGGAGCATTATGAAACTCAAATGGTTTGCGGGTGACGAGGAGCAGATGTTCGGGCCGAACGGCGGCAATAACGCGCCGAGCGAGCCGGCGGCGCAGAGGACGGCGGAACCAGCTCCCAGAGTGGATCGGGGAATGGAGCGACCGGCGGCCAGGCCGGCAGCGATGCCAGCCGCGGAGAGCGCCAGCGGCTTCGACACCGAGCTTTTGCCAATGGAGGATATTTATCGCGCGGCGGGGATTACGAGTCCGCGGCGCGGGTACAGCATCGGCAAAGTGGTGGAGATGCTGCGCAGCGAGCATTTGCGCGGAGCTTCGCGGGAGCTGCGGCGCGCTGCGGTGCTGATGGCGCTGGACGCGGCGGGCGTGACGGTGGACGAAGTGCTGCAGGACGCGAAGGTGCGGCAGGAAGCGATTGACGCGTATGCGACGGAGCAGCGGAAGCATGCGGAGGCGCAATGGGCGCGCAAGGCCGAAGAAAATATCCAGATCCAGGCGGAGTTGGAGCTGGTGAAGGCGCACTACGGCGAACGCATCCGGCGAAATCTGGACGGCGTGGCGCGCGAGAAGGCTACGTTTGGAAGCTGGCTGAAGGCGAAGGAGCAGGAGACGCAGGGAATGGCGGAAGCGGTGGAGCAGGTGTTGAAGGCGCCGGCTCCGGCGGAGCCGCCGGCGGATCCATTGTTGTCGGTGACGGTGTCCAGCGCGACGGGGAAGCCGGTGTAAATGAAGAATGAGGTAAATGAAGTAAATGAGGTAAAGGAAGTAAAGGACGATGAACTAGATTAGGACGAGGCGAGGGCGAATTCGACGCGGCGGCGGATGGGGTCGATGCGTTCTGCGCGGACGCGGATGCGGTCGCCGAGTTTCCAGGTGAGCTGCAGCGTAGATTTGCGGCGGGTGGAGCGGCGGCCCCGGCCGGAGTCGCCGCCGGAGACGGCGACGATGGCGTGGTCGCGTTCGCGGTAGACGCAGCGGGCG
>DASSGJ010000243.1:0-4318 GCA_035693545.1 Candidatus Acidiferrum sp. | reverse complement strand
CACGCGCACCTGGATTTTTCGTATAACTTCGGGCAAAACCCGGCGGCGACGCTGACCACGATTTCGCCGACGAGCGCGAATTCGGGGGATCCGGCGGTAACGTTGAACGTCACTGGGAGCAATTTTCTTAATGGGGCACAGGTGCTGTTCATTAATGCGAAGACATTCTTCGCATCTTTTATCCCCACGACGTTTGTAAGTAGCACCCAGCTTACGGCGACCATACCGGCTTCGGCGATTGTCCTGCCGGGTCCGTTTCAGGTGGAGGTGTCAAACCCGCAGCCCTCGTCGGGGCCGTCGAACGCCCTGAATTTCACCGTGAATCTGGGGACCTATCCTGTGCCCGTACTGAATGGCATCGATCCGACCAGCACCATAGCCACTTATCCACCGGTCACGATCAATGCATTCGGATCGAACTTCGCACCCGGCGCAGTATTGACGTTCAATGGTGTGGCGGAGACCACCACAGTTTTTGGTACACAAAGTCTGATAGCCACCGTGCCAACCTCGCAACTCGGACTTAATAATGTTGGAACGGTTCTTGTGACGGTGACAAACCCGACTCCAGGGGGAGGAACATCCGCTTCTGTTCCGTTTACCATTCAACGGCCTAATCCGATTCCAACTATCACCTCCGTAAGCCCTACGAGTACGCCGGCAAACCCAACAAATCCGATCACAATCACTGTCAATGGAACGAATTTTCTGCCGAATGCGAGTGTGGTATTCAATGGAGGAGGGCCACCAACAACGTTCATTAGCTCGACACAGTTGACTGCAACCGTTTCAGCCTTGCTTCTACCCAGCCCGGGTGTAGTGCCAATCGTTGTTGCGGACCCGCCTCCTGGCGGCTATTCAAGTGCTTTCAACTTTACGGTGACGGCGCCGCTTGTGCCGAGTATTGCGGTGGGGGAGACGCCGGTGATGCTTAATTCGTCGACGGGCGCGAATCAGAGTTCGACCGTGACGGTAACGGCCAGCGGAGGGTTTTCGGGCCAGGTGTCGGTGAGTTGTACGGCGCCGTTGCCACCGGGAGTGAGTTGTCCCAATTCGCCATTGACGATCATGGTGCCGAGCGGCAGCACGAGCGCGACAGGCCAATTGATGATCGGCGTTCTGGCGACGTCGGCGACGCTTTCCGCGTCCAGCGCGCCAAAAGAGCGCGAGATCCAAGCAGCCGGATTGATTTCCGGGCGCGGAGGAAAGGGCTGGTGGGGGCTCAGCGCATTCATCGGAGTGGGAGCGATTGTGCTGATGTTCCTGCCGGGAAGAAAACGAACCTGGACTGTGCTGGGGCTGAGCCTGGCGTGCCTGCTGACCTTTGCGATGGGTTGCGGCGGCGGTGGAGGAGGCGGGGGTGGTGGCGGAGGCGGCGGGCCCGTGGCGACGGTGACGCATCTGACGACAACGAGCGGGAAGGTCGCTTCGGGCAGTCCCTTCAGTTTCAGCGCGACGGTTACCGGAGGATCGCCGGCCGGACAGGTGCAGTTCCTTGAAGGCGGAACTATTTTGGGGACAGCCGCGGTCAGCGGGGGGACGGCTTCGTTCCAGTCGGCGGCTCTGGCGGTGGGCACGCATTCCATCGGCGCGCACTATCTGGGCGATGCCGGTACACTGCCGTCTTCGAGCGGAACCCTGAACGTAACCGTGACGGGGACCACGAGTGTCGCGATTACCACGACTCCGGCGGCATCACCGGCGGTTTCGCCGATTACGGTGACGATCAACTAGGGGGACGAGCGCAAAGACCTGTCCCTGAACCCCGGTTATAGCCCCGCACCTGTACTGGCCTGCGGTGCAGGTGTGCCTGCCGAAGGACAGGTCTAACCCATTGACAAAAAGGATTTTGACTTCGGATAACCTGAAGAAATACTAGTACTTGGGAGCTAGAAGTAGGGTAGGAAGTGGCGGGCAGGTGAACAGGACTACCCCACTATAGGAAGACGCAAGGCCAGCTGGCCTAATGGGCAGGTCAGCGGATCGTTTCATTTCGAAACAGCAACTGTTTCGAACCCAAAGAGGGAGAAACGCATGCGATCTTTCACACAGCAATCGAAGCAAAAATCCGAGCAAGGAGCGGCGCTATTTATTGCTATTTTCGCGCTGCTGCTGGTCAGCGTGGTGGCGATGTCGCTGATGGGTATGGCCGGAACAGAGACGGCCTTGAATTCCAATTACAAGTCTTCGGTGCAGGCTTTTTACGACGCCAAGGCCGGCGTGGAAGAAGGACGCGGCAGATTGTGGACGGGAAGTCCAAACGCATTGGGCGGCTTTGTGACGGCACCAGGAACCACGATGGGCGTGGGTCAGGTGCGGTACATCCTGAATCCCGCGGCGGGCGAAACGGTCAACCCGACGGACATGTCTGCTGGCAACCCCTATGCGGACCGGCAGTACGCGACGGAATGGGGCGTGAACCCACCGACCAGCGCGCCCACGATTGGTTCAATTTGGCCGCAGGGCGGTGTTGCGGGGCCCCTCTACAAGTGGGTGCGAATTACTCCGAGGACCGAACTCTCCGCGGGCATTGACGTGAACGGCGACAGCACGCTGGACAACGCAAACCCGCTTTATTACGACGGGACGCAGCAGATGCTGTCGAATGAGATCCCGCCGAACGATTCGGCGTACCAGGTGTTTGAGGTTACGGCGCTTTCGGTGACGCCTTCGGGCGGGCAGAGGATGGTGCAGTACACGGTTTCGCCCACGATACTGGGTCTGAATTTTCCGTCGGCACTGACCTTTAACGGACCTTCTCCCGTTTACAATGCGCCGAACTCGAACCCCTCGGGCATGAACGGGAACGACCGATCCGGATCGAACACTCTGGCTGGCTGCACGGTGCCCGTACAGGCGGCTAAACCGGCGATCGGGGTTGTCACGAACGGAGACATCACAACGACAACTTCGGGGATTCCGAACAACCGGCTGAACAACTATGTGGGAAGTGGCGGAGCACCGAGCGTCGGCAACGTTTCCGGGTTGCTTCCTTCGAACGAGCAGACGGTGGCAAGCCTGCAAAATCTGGTGCAGAGCATCACGCAGGTTGCCAACAACGTGCTGACGGGACCGGTCAACAGCCTTTCCGCCGCACAATTGGGCTCCGCGGCAAACCCGCAGATCACGGTGGTGAACGGAGACCTTACGCTCTCGGGTGGCGGAACAGGGTACGGGATCCTGGTGGTCACCGGCACCTTCGCGTTCACCGGCGACTGGGGATGGCGCGGGGCAGTATTGGTGATCGGACAAGGGAACATGCAGGAGAGCGGCGGAGGAAATAACGAGTTTGACGGCGCTGTGCTGGTTGCCAAGACGCTGGATGGCGCGGGCAATCCGCTGGCGGCGCTGGGGACACCGACACTCAATTGGAATGGCGGCGGCGGGAACGGGGTATTTTACGATAGCTGCTGGATCAACAATGCCAGCGCCGGCGTGACGTACAAGGTGCTGAGCTTCCGGGAAATTGGCCAGTAAACAGAGCTGGAAGGCCGAATCGGAAGAACCAGCTATGTGGCATCTGGAATTGTCACAGCGTGAGGCGCATTTCGTTGGTTGACTGGAAACCGGCGGATTCGTAGAGCGGGCGCCCCGCTGGGCTGGCGTGAAGCGAAACGGTGCGGAAATCATTGGCGCGGCACCAGGCGAGAATTACGTTCAATAATTCCTTGGCAATCCCGCGGCCGCGGGCTGGTGGTTCGGTGTACATGTTGAGAATCCAGGCGCGTTTCGCGAGGCTTTCACCGGGATAGCCTGGCCAATCTGCGATTACAATCCCGCCACCAGCGACGACTCCTTCATCGGAAGCTTCGGCCAGCCAGGCCATGTAAGTGCCGTTGCGCAAGGCCCGGGAGAAATAGTCGCGCGAGGATTCTTCGACTTGACGGAGCACGGCGGGGTCTCGAAATCCCATTTCTTCGAACATAGCAATGCGGTGATGGAGGATGTGCGGCAAGTCGTGCAGATGTGCGGCGCGAATGATGATTCCCATTGGTTGAAGTGTTGTGCGCGGCGTGGAGGGATTGGTAGGGACAAAATGGCCGGTCGGAATTTTCGGTGAGGGAGTGAAAAGAGAAGAGAACCCAAGAGGGTGGGGCGAGCCCCACCTCTACAAAGGAAGAGATGGGCCGGCGGTGATCAGGTGGTGCGGGGTTGGGTTTTGTTTGCCTGGAGGAAAGAAGAGAGTTCGTGGCGGAAGATTTTCCAGGCGGGTTCCGCGGCAAGAAGGATGTGATTGGAGGTGGAGAGAGGGATAAAGCGAGCGCCGGGGATTTCGGTGGCGAGGATGCGGCCTTCCTCGGGAGGTGCAATACGGTCG
>DASSGJ010000242.1:0-2264 GCA_035693545.1 Candidatus Acidiferrum sp. | reverse complement strand
TGCTGATGGCGGGCCTTGGAGGCGCGGATTTCGGCTTCGGCTTGGCGAAGCGTGGGATTCGATTCGGCGGCGAGGCGCTGTGCTTCGTCGAGAGTAAAGAGCGGCGATTTGGGATTTTCCTGGGCGCGGCCGAGGTGCGGGTAGACGGCTTGGACGACGGGAATGTTCATGTGCTGATGCTGCATCTGGTCTTGCGGCATGTTCATGGGTTGCTGCGCAAAGGTGGAGTTAGATGCACTCGCCAAAAAGAGCGCGAGTGTAGCGATTCCATTTGAGTTCCGCTGCATCGGAAGCCTCCCAAGGAAGAAGGAAAGAGATTTAACACAGAGGACACAGAGTCCGGAGCGCAGAGTGCACAGAGAAAACTTAGGAGGCATGGTGGTGCTCCTCGGGTTGGGAAGACTGCTTGTTGCGGATCAGCGATTGGATTTCTTCGAATTTTTGGTCGGGGAGGACACGGACCATGGTCATCATGCCCATCATGCCGGCGCTCCAGTTGGCCGGTAAGCCGTGGGTCTCGGGCTTGGTCACGCCTTCCGCGCTGTCCATGGCCATTTCCATGAAAGCGTCTTGCGGAAAGCCTGGGACGGAGTTGGCGTTTTCGGCGATGGGAGAGTGGTGGACGTGCTCAACGCCGATGTTGCGAGAGAGCGTTTCCATCTGGCTGAGGGCTTTGGCGTCCGTGGTGTTGGCGGTCTGGATCTGACGGTCGCTGAGCAGGTCCATCATGCTGTTCATCATGTGGTGGGGAAGATGGCAGTGGATCATCCAGTCGCCGGGATATTTGGCTTCGAACTCCACGACTTTGGCTTGCGCCACGCCGACGAGAACCGTGTTGGTGGGATACCAGGTGGATTCAGGAGCGCGGCCGCCTTCGGTGCCGGTGATGACGAACTGGTTGCCGTGAAGATGAATCGGGTGGTGATCCATGCCGAGATTGACGAAGCGTAAGCGGACACGGCTGCCGAGACGCGCGATTAGCGGAGTGGTCGTGGGAGCGGAGAGGCCGTTGAAAGTGAGCCAGTTGAATTCCATCGAGGCAGTGTTGGGAACGGTGTTGGATGGGAGGATGGCCCATTCCTGAAGAACGATGGCGTAGTCGTGATCGGCGTGCGGCGCGTACGAAGATTGCGGATGCGCGATGAACAACCCGAGGAGGCCGATCATTTCCTGCATGGCGCTGTGCGCGTGGTAGAAAAAAGTCCCTTCCTGGTGGACGGTGAATTCATAAGTGTAAGTCTCGCCGGGCGCGATGGGCTTTTGGCTGATGAAGGGAACACCGTCCTGTTCGATGGGGACTTCGAGGCCGTGCCAGTGCATGGAGGTGCTTTCGGGCAGCGCGTTTTCGACGATGATGCGAACGCGATCGCCCTGCGTGACCTGGATCGTGGGGCCGGGGCAGGAGCCGTTGTAGCCCCAGGCGTCGATGGTTTTGAAGGGCGCGATTTTGCGCTTCACCGGTTCGGCGCGAAGGCGGAAGACTTTCGTCGCGCCGTCGAGAGTAAAAGGGAGGTCAGGGACGTCGGGAGTAATTACCGGGACATGAGGGTGCGCGTGCGGCGGCGCGGATTTGAATTTTGCAGGAGTCGTGTGGCGATGTGCGGAACTTTTTTCTTCTGTCGCGGCGTTGGACTGCGGCGCGGCTGCCTTGAGGGGAGTACTTAGGCCGAAGAGGCCCGCGGTGAACACAGCGGCGTCCTGGAAAAAATTTCTGCGAGAGCTGCTCATGAATGCCTCCGAAAGAATAGCCAGAGTTATATGGATGTTTGTTGCGCGGGGCCTGGCCATGATTGGCCTTGCACAATTCTTGATTTGGAAAAGAAAAATCCGGGAAAGCGGGATCAGAGACGCAGGGGAAGTTCGGGTGCGAAGGAAGGGGAATTGCCGGGAGAGGAGCCTCTATCCGAGATATGGAGGGCGATCAGGATAGACGCCCCTGGTGAGTATGGCGGATTTGGGGCTGCTGAGGGAAAGTGCGACTCGGAATCCGCCGGTTGCAGACGGGGCTGTTGCGCAGGAAGAGTTGTGAGCAAAGTGTCTGCCGGAATGCAGTTGGGAACAATTGTTGCAGCGAATGCGGAAGAATTGTTGGAGTGGCTCGATTGGTGGTGACAGCCGGTGGCGGATTGTTCCGGGGTGGTGGGCTTGGCGCAAGAGGAGAGTATGCAGCGCGTAGCACAGAGGGGAGCCGCGAGAAGGCATAGCACCACAAGCGTGGAACCGAGCCGCGCGAGGATGCGGTGTCTGAAGGCGCTCATAAGCTT
>DASSGJ010000241.1:0-13110 GCA_035693545.1 Candidatus Acidiferrum sp. | reverse complement strand
ATTGAACGCAACGATGTGCCCGCGCCCGATTTCGTGCAGCACGTTTTCCTTCGGCACCATGCAGTTTTCCAGGAAAATCGGCGTCGTCGAACTTCCGTGAATCCCCATCTTGTGCTCTTCGTTGCCGGGTTTGCAGCCGGGGAATTTGCGCTCCACGATGAACGCCGTAAATTTCTCGCCGTCCACCTTGGCGAACACCACGTAAAGATCCGCGAACCCGCCGTTGGTGATCCACATCTTCTGCCCGTTCAGGATGTAGTGCGTTCCTTCCTTGTTCAGTTCCGCGCGCGTCAGCGAATTCTGCGCGTCGCTTCCCGCCTGCGGCTCCGAAAGGCAATACGCGCCGATCAGTTCGCCGCTGGCCAGCTTGGGCAGGTATTTTTTCTTCTGCTCTTCCGTGCCGAAGTAAACGATCGGCAATGTGCCGATCCCCGCGTGCGCTCCGTGCGTTACCGCGAAGCCCCCGTAGATGGAAATCTTTTCCGTGAGCACCGTGGTGGCGATTTTGTCGAGTCCGGCGCCGCCATATTCTTCCGGGGTCCCGCCGCTCATAAGGCCAAGCTCGGCCGCTTTGCGCACCAGTTCCGCCATCAGTCCCGGCTTCTTGTTTTCCAGGTCTTTGGCCAGCGGCAGCACTTCCTTGATCACAAACTCTTCCGCGGTCTGCCCAATCAGCTTCTGATCATCCGTAAGATCCGCCGGCGTAAAGATGTCCGCGGGCGCGGGAGACTCCAGCAGAAAGCTGCCGCCCTTGGCTGCGGGTTTGGTCAGAACGGAGGTGGCCATTGGTGATGCTCCTTGCCGGCTCGTCGCCGTTTGCAAAATTCAAACAACCGTTTGAATATTCCAGACCTCAAATTTTACCCATAGCGCAGCGGTTTTCGCAATAGCCTGTTGGGCCAGCCTGCCGAGTCCTGCCCGCGCTCCCCGCAACGGACAGCCACCAATTGCCTATAACTTATACGATAGTATACTACATGAGTATAATATTGAGTTGGGACTGAAACCTGGGTGCTCCATGTGCCGGTGTTGCACATGGGGTTCTTATCATGCCGAGCCGACTAAAACGCTACTACGGATTCGGACGTCTTCATTTTCTCACTTTCAGTTGCTATCAGCGCCGGCCACTGCTTGACGCACCGATAGCGCGGACTTTCTTTCTCTCCACTTTGGACGAAATCAGGGCTCGCTATCATTTTGAGGTTCGCGGCTATGTTGTGATGCCTGAGCATGTCCACCTGCTCCTGAGCGAGCCAAGTAAACAGACTCTTTCTGTCGTCTTGAAAGCTCTGAAACAGAGAGTTTCTCGCGATTTTCGAGGCGGAATCCCCGATTCAAACAAGCACTTGCTGTCTCCCGGTCTGCGAAACTTTGCAAGTAATCTTCCAAGATTCTGGGAACCGCGATTCTACGATTTCAATGTCTACACTCAAGAAAAATTGAATGAAAAACTGAAATACATGCATGCCAATCCCGTAGCTCGAGGATTGGTGGACCATCCTGCGGCGTGGATTTGGAGCAGTTATCTTTTTTATCAGACTGGGGAGCAAGGAATTATTTCGATAGATCAAACAGGTTGCTCGCGCTGAGAAAAATCACCGGTAGCGAAAGAACCCCAGGTGCAAAAACGGCACCTGGGGCACCCTGTCGAAACGCCTTTGGTTCAGCTTTGGAGCGAATGTTGGCTACACGCGTTCGAAGATTCCGGCGGCGCCCATGCCGCCGCCAATGCACATCGTCACCATGCCGTAGCGCGCGTTGCGGCGTTCCAGTTCACGGACGAGCGAAGCGGTGAGCTTTGCTCCGGTGCAGCCGAGCGGGTGGCCCAAGGCGATTGCTCCACCATTCGGGTTAACCCGGGCCGGATCGAGATGCGCCTGCTGAATCACCGACAGCGATTGCGCCGCGAAAGCCTCATTCAATTCGATCACTGCAACATCGCCCAGCGACAAGCCCGCCAGTTTCAGCGCCTTTGGAATCGCGTAGACCGGGCCGATGCCGAATTCTTCTGGCGGGCACCCGGCGGTGGCATAGGAAATAAAACGTACCTGTGGCTTCAGTCCGAGCTGCGCTGCTTTCGCGTCGCTCATGATCACAACCGCCGCCGCGCCGTCGCTCATCGGCGAGCTGTTTCCCGCAGTCACCGTGCCCTTCGCATGAAACGCCGGTTTCAATCCCGCCAGCCCTTCCATGGAAGTCTCCGGCCGCGGCAGTTCGTCTTTGTCAAAAGTGAAACTTTGCGTGGCGGTCTTTGCCGGCCCTTTGCTCTTCGCCCCGTTGCCGTTGGGCAGGGAAGTAATCTTCACTTCAACCGCTACCGTCTCATCCTTGAACTTGCCTTCCGCCAGCGCCGCGACTGCTTTCCGGTGCGAATCCACCGCAAACTGATCCGCCTGCTCGCGCGAAATCCCGAATTTCCGCGCGATATTTTCCGTGCCCAGACCCATATTGATGTACGCGTCCGGGTAATGATCCACCAGCCACGGGTTCGGCGAAATCTTGTTTCCGCCCATCGGCACCAGCGACATCGATTCCGTGCCCCCGGCGATAATCACCTGTGCCCCGCCGCCGCGAATGCGCTCCGCACCCAGGGCGATGGCTTGCAGCCCGCTGGAGCAGAAGCGGTTTATGGTCATTGCCGAAGTTTCGACCGGAAGCCCCGCACGCAACGCCGCGATGCGCGCCACATTCATGCCCTGCTCGCCTTCCGGCATCGCGCAGCCCAGAATCACGTCATCAATCTCTTTGGGATCGAGCCCGGGCACGCGTGCCAGCGCTTCCTTGATCACCAGCGCCGCCAGATCATCGGGCCGCGTCGTGCGCAACGAGCCTTTGAAACCGCGCCCGACGGGAGTTCGAACGGAAGAAACAATAACGGCATCAGCCATGGTGAACCTCTTTCCTGCGTAATTCTCACGATTGTCGGCCGCTGCACAGAAAAAAGCAAATCGGCGCTCATCTGCCACAATGCGGGACAAAAAAACTGTCATCTTGAGGCTATCCGACAAGGATAGCCGAAGGATCTCAACGTTAAATTCCAGCGCGTGGTTTTCAGTTGAGATCCTTCGGGGCGAAAACGGCTCGCCCCTCAGGATGACATTTTACTTTCTTGCGTAGTGAAGTTAGCTACCGCGTCAATCAAAGCACGCTGGAGCTCGTTAGAACTGCAGACGCAGCCCGAACTGCAGCACACGCGGCCCGCCGCCACCGAGTCCGGGATTCCCCTGTGCCACGTCCGGCGTCTGCGTTACGCTTCCAGCTACACCCGCATTGGGATTTGGAGAGACGTGGTCAGAGAGGAAGCCGGGTGTGACCACATTGGTGGGCAGCGCAAAGTTTGGATGATTGAAAATGTTGAAGAACTCCGAGCGGAACTGAAGATGCAACCGCTCCCACAGCTGAAAATCCTTGCTGATGGAAAAGTCCAGGTTCCAGAAACCCGGGCCGAAAATTTCATCGCGGCCCAAGTTGCCGAAGTATCCGTTCGGATCGCTGGCAGTAATCGCCGGATACGCGAACGCATTCGGGTTCAGATAGCCCGTTGTTGGCGTCCAGTGGGACAGAATCGGGTTCACGCCCGGGATAATGTCCGGACGCTCCACGAAGTTAAAATTCACACCGCCTGCGTCGGTGATGATGTTGATCGGCCGGCCGGATTGCACGGTGATTATGGAGTTCAGTTGCCAGCCAGCCGCAAGAACATGCGGCAGGAATTTTGCTTCCGGCACGGTGTAATTAATCGCCGTCGTCCAACGGTGACGCGTGTCGAAAGTAGAAGGCCCTTTTTCAGCCGGCAGATTCGTTGAATCCTGCGGGAACGCCGCGTTGGCAAAGTTGAAATTGATGCCGTCCGAAGCGCCGTCCAACGACTTCGACCACGTGTAGGTCGAAAAACCGGAGAAGCCGTGGAACTGTTGCACCCGCACGGTAGTTTGCAACGCGTTGTATGTGGAATTCGCCCCGCCCGAAAAAACATCCACTGCCGCATACTGCGGGAACGCCGGGTTGTTGATGCCGAAATCGCGGCCCTGGTTTGCGTCGTAGAGGCGGGTCAGTTTCGTGCCCTTGCTGCCAACGTAGCCCACTTCCACCGCCAGTGCGTGGCTGACCTCCTGCTGGATGTTCAGGCTCCAGCTTTGCACATAGGGCGTGCGCAGATTGTGGTCGGTCACGAAAATCGACTGCGGAAACACCGTCGGTGTAAACACGGGGCCAGCCGTGGGCCCGGTCGAGGTTCCATTAAACACATTGGAGTTGAAATCCAATGCGCCCACGAAAAATGGGCTCGCCGATAGTGAAGGCACCGGATTGGTGGCGATGCCCGCCGAATTCGTGAAGTTGGCGATCAGGTTGTTCTGCGGCGTGTAGTCGTAATAGAACCCATAGCCAGCCCGAACCACCGTGTTGCGGCGCGGATTCCAGGAAATGCCCAGTCGCGGCGCAAAATTATTCAAATCGCGGTTGTAGACATTCGGCAGCGTCGGCGATCCCACCTGCACCAGATTGTTGCTGGAATCGAAATTGGAAAGGAGGTTGTGTTTTTCCCCGAGCGGCCCGATGTATTCCCACCGCAAGCCCGCGGTGACGGTCAGGTTAGGGCGCAGGCGGAACTCATCTTGCCCGAAGAAGCCAAAATTATTGTTGAAGGTGAATCGCTGCGTGTTGCCGCTGTCTCCGGACGCAAAGATATTGCCGATATAAAAATTCGCCAGCTCGTTGACAATGGGGTCATCCGAAAGCGAAGGGCAAGATCCATCGCTCTGAGAGACGCAGGTATTCACGTCGAGCAAACCGCGCTCCAGGTTGTCGTTGAAGCTCTGCACGTCATAGCGGTGATACTCGCCCCCGAACTTTACGGTGTGATGCCCGTGAATCCAGGTGAAATTGTCCAGAATCTGAAACGTTTCACTCACCCGCCCGCGCGGCACGCTGAAAGCCGTCGCACCCAGGTTTTCCAGGTCACCGTTGAAATCGATTTCCGGCAACCCCACGTGACTCGTGCCCATGTCCAGCCCAAGCGCTGCGGGATCGATGAAATTCGGATTTCCCGGCGTCGCATCCGCCGAATTGAATCCGGTGCGGAAGCGCGAATATCCGAAACGCACTTCGTTGTACCTCGTCGGGGACAAAGTCGTCAGCCAGTTTACGGAGACGACCTGCACCCGCGTCGGCGAAATTTGCGCAAAGTTAGCCAGGCGCGAACCACTCCCAAATCCGCCCAGCGAGCCCAGCGGAAACACTTGGTCGCTCTGCCCAAAGGCGTAGCGCCCGCTCAGCGTGTTGTTGTCGTTGAGCCGATAATCGATTTTCCCAATCAGGTTGTTGCTGTCGTTCTTGTCGCGCACCGAATACGCCAGCGAGTTCGAATCGCTGGTGGGAAACAGGTCGGTAATTTTGATTAAGGCCGGGTTGACGCTCGGCACAGTCTGAACGGGGTTGTTCACCGCCACAGCCTGTGCGGCGGCGATCTGCGCCGTCGAAGGAACAGTCAATGTGAAGTCAGATCCCACGCGCTCCCGCTGCCCTTCATACGCGAAGAAAAAGAATGCCCGATCCTTCAGGACAGGACCGCCAAGCGAGCCGCCAAAATTGTTGTTGTTGAAGCGCGACTGCGGATTTGGCGTCGTGCCGTCCGGTTGCAACGCGGTATTGAAATAATTGCGCGCATCAAAGGCGGAGTTGCGGTTGTACTCGTAAAGCGAACCGTGCAGCACATTGGTTCCCGAGCGGGTGACGATATTCACCACCGCTCCCGAATTGCGCCCGTACTCGGAGCCGAACTGCGACTGGATGCTGAACTCCTGAATCGCATCCAGCGGCAACAGCGTCGCCGGAGCTCCCGTAATTCCCACCTGGTTTAACGCCGAATTGTTGAAGAAGGGATCGTTGTTATCCGTCCCGTCGAGGTTGTAATTGTTCGAACGGTCGCGATTCCCGTTGAGGTTGAACTGCCCAAAACCCTTCTCGCTGCCGGCCACACCGGAGCCTTCCACGGTCACGCCGGGCGTCAGTGCAACCAGCTTCCCGAAGTCGCGCCCGTTCAGCGGCAACTCCTGCACCAGTTGCCGGTCCACCACCTGCGACAGTGTCGTGCGTGAAGTCTCCACCAGCGGCACCGTCTCCACCACGGTCACCGTATCCTGACGGTCTTTCACCTGGCTCAGCGCCACCCCGATTACCGTTTCCGCCCCCACTTCCACCCGAACGCGCGTGACACGCGCTTCCTGCAGCCCCGGCGCCATCGCCGAAACTTCATACTCTCCTGCCGGAAGTTCCACAAAGCGATACTCGCCTTCCGCATCGGCTGTTACTTCCCGCGTCTCAGACGTGCCCAGGTTCCGAGCCGTCACTTTCGCACCCGGCACAGCCAACCCATGCGCATCCGTAATTTCGCCGCGGATCGCGCCACGGAAAGATTGCGCCGCCACCTCCGTGTAATTTCCATTGAGGAGAAGTACGAATAAAAACACCAAAACCAACCGCAACCCCGAAACAACCACGCTCCGTAAGTTCATGACCTGTTCCCTTATCTTTCTTGATCCATCCTCGAGTGGATGGAATCCATGCAGAGGCAGAAGCCCTGCAGCCTGAGTTGACCCTTGATATTTCCCCCGCCGGCGGAAGGATTCAACCGGTCCAGCTAGTGCGGCGACACCACCGCTACCCGCTACATCGCCTGTTTAGACGAACACCGTGTTTCGGCGAAAGCACCGCGCAACGCATTCGCCAATTAACTTGCATCACTTTCCTCCCGGCGATGCGCCCTTTTTCGGAATAAAAATAGGCACGGGCGGCGTAATTTTGTTCACCGCGGAAAAACTGCGTTCGTTCAGCGCCAACCCGATCCGTCCGCGTGAATCAACGTACAGCAGCGGATCGCCGACCGGCACGTCCATAAACGTTTTCGTAAACGGCGCGGTGAACGGTTTTTTGTTCAACAGGATCGTCACCCGGTCGCCCACTTTGTACCCAAGATTCTTGAACTCTTCGCCGGGAATGTCTGTGATCAGCGAGCCAAACGGATCATCCAGCGCGATCACTTCACCCTCAACGCCCTTGTCGGTGACTGCGGCCGTCTTCGGCGTCAGACGGACCAACTGCTGCACCTCCGGCCCGATCAGTGTGTAGTCCCACCCGGCGGCCAGGTGCGCGCCGACCGGCGAAAAAATATCCCGCCCGTGGAAGGTGGAAGATATGGCGTCGCCAATCATCCAGCTGGTGTTGGTAATTTCCCTCGCCGATTCGAGGCCATCGCGGTCAATCACCGGCGAGACCAGTCCGTTGTCCGGCACAACAAAATACTGGCCCTTCTTCGACTTCACCACCACCGCTTTGCGGTTTGTGCCTACGCCCGGGTCGATCACGCCGACAAACACCGTCCCGGACGGGTAGTAAGGCGTCACGCCAGCCAGGAACCGTGCCCCCTCCTCAATCGAAAACGGCGTCACCTGGTGAGATATGTCCATAATCCGCACATCCGGCGCGATGCCCAGCATCACGGCCTTGCAGATGGCCACCGCATCGTTGGCGGTCCCAAAATCGGTCATGAACACCATCACCGGACGGGCACTCGTTCGCTGCCCAACCGCCGAAGGGCTCGACGCCGCTTGTTCCATTTTGGAACAGGCAGCTAACCCCAAGCATGCCAAGGAAAGTGTGAACGCCAGGAACGCATGGGACACTTCGGAATACCGAATCCTCATCAAGACATCTCCATATCTGGAATACCGCAAAGGCCGGCCACTCACCGGTCTTACTCATTCTGTTGGAGTTGGGTAGGCCGCGTCTCCCGGACGTTGCAGCCAATCTCGCGCAGACGGAATGCGCCCCAGACTCACCCCGACGATGGAATCAGTATACGAGATAGCCCAAACGGCTGGCCAGCATTCCTTTCCCCACAAACGAATTGCAGCTCCCTGGCATTTTTATTAGACTTCCTAGACCCGCCCAAAAATTCGAACTAAAGTTTCGCCCTTCGCCCGCTAACGTTGGCCCAGCAGGTTTCAAGAATAATGAATGTTAGGAGAACGCGGATGCGTTGCATTCTGCTTAGTGTCTTTTCGCTGCTGCTGATAGCCTGCCCGGCATTCGCCGATCAGGTCGTACTGAAGAATGGCGACCGGCTAACCGGGAAGATCGTATCCGGCGACGGCAAAACTTTGCTGTTGAAGTCCGAGTTCGCCGGTGATGTCACCATTAAGTGGGACGCCATCACCGACATCGAGTCTTCCGACAGCGTCAACATCACACTCAAGGATGGCACTCGCCTCTCCGGCAAAGTCACCACCCAGGACGGCAAATTCGTTGTCGCGGGCGCTCCCGCCGCTCCCACGCCTGCAGTAGCTGCCAAAGAAGCCGTCGTGGCTGTCCGCAACGACGCCGAGCAGCACACCTTCGACGTCCAGGCCGACAGGATGGCCCACCCTCGCTTCTACTACTTCTGGAGCGGCACGGTGGACACCGGGCTCGCCCTCACCCGCGGCAACTCGGAAACTGCCAGCTTCACCTTTGCCACCAAGGCCATCCGCGAAACACCCCGTGACAAGCTCACTGTGTATGGCAACTATATCTTCGCGAACAACAGCTCCATCCCGCCGCCAGTCACCACCGCCGATGCACTTGATGCAGGCATTCGTGGCGACCTGAATATCCACTCGGGCCGCCTCTTCGTGTTTGCGCTGGGCGATTTCCAGACCAACCAGTTGCAGCACCTCGACCTGCGCAGCGTCTTCGGCGGCGGCTTCGGCTACCACTTCATCAAAACGGCGAACACGACCTTCGATCTCTTCGGCGGCATCACCTACGACCGCGATTCTTTTGGCGCTTACAATACGGCTAACCCGGCCCCCCCGCCGGTCTTGCTTTTGATCCCCTCTTCGGTGCAGAACAGTGCCGAAGCCATCCTGGGCGAGGAGTTCGATGCCAAGCTTTCGAAACGCACCGCTTTCACCGAGCGCTTTTCTTTCTATCCGAATCTGTCCCACACCGGTGACTACCGCTTCCAGCTGGATTCCACCCTCAGCACCCAGGTAAAGAAATGGCTCAGCTGGCAGACCACGCTCAGCGACCGCTATATCAGCTATCCACCGGCTGGGTTGAAAGCAAACGATTTGTTGCTCTCGACCGGTTTGCGTGTTATTTGGGGTAAGGGAAAACAGTAACAATCCCGCCCCGGGGTCATCGGTGCCGCTCCTATTGGAGCCAAGGAGGAACTTCGTATGGGCTTTCTCGCGTGGATCATAACGGGCCTGATCGCCGGATGGCTGGCGGGCAAGGTAATGAAGGGCGGTGGCTACGGGGTGATCGTAGACATCATCCTGGGATTGCTCGGCGGACTGGTCGGCGGATGGCTGTTTGGCATGATCGGAATTTGGCCAGGCGGCGGAATGATTGGGGCGATCATTGTCGCGTTCATCGGTGCGGTAATCCTGGTCTGGATTACTCGCCTCATTAAGAGGGCCTAGCCAGGCAAAGTTTGGTGTTCATCTTGGGACCCCGGCGGCACAATTTGAGCAGCCGGGGTCTTTTTGTATCTGGGGCGCTCCTATTTTGAACGAATGAATCGAGCAGGATTCGATCAGGACCCCTACCTGTCCCCTGTCCCAAGGGGCAGGTTTTCCACAGGGCAGTACCCGAATCTGAGGCGAAAATTAGCCCGCTCTTACCAGTATCCGTAATCAGTTCATAATCTGCGTGTTACAGCCAATCAGCGGTGGGTATAGACGTACTAGAATTTTCGTTTACCCCCAATTTTGATGCTACTGTACCATTTCCCTCTAGCCCTCCCTCCTGTCTAATGGGACAGGTCAGCAGATTGGACCCTTTGGTCAAGGTAAGTCATCCAAACTGCGCAGGTCGTTTCAAAGCCGAAGTTGAGTTTTCGTTGGGGCGCCGACAAGAGGGGCGGGTCAGCATGAGCAAACAGGACAAGGGTCGCAAATGGATTTGGTGGTTTTTGGGGGCAATCGCGGCAATGCAGCTTTATTTCGTGCGTGAATTGCTGGCTGCTTTCGCGATTTTCATTCTCGGATTTGCGCTGATTGGGATTTGCATCGCCACGCTGTACATGGCCCAGAAGACTTGGGAAGCGGGAGTCGCTCAGTTGGCGGCCAGCCGGCATCCGTTGCTTCTGGCGGTGCGGCGCAGCGTTGCGTCGGTGGAAGATCTGGCGCGCCGGCCGCTCCGCCGTCCCGATTCGCAACCGGTTTCGTAAAAAATCTGTTCTTGTCTTTTCCTGGCCAAGCACACAGATCCGGGAGCCGCTTTCAGCTCCGGCGTTTCCCGAATCTGGATCATGAAGCAAAGGGCCAGCCGTCCTGAGAGAGCGGCTGGCCCTTCTCCTTTTTACCTGGCTGCTCGCAGCTCACCTTCAGGAACGCTCTTCTTTTTTCCCGCCTCCGATTCTGTTATCGTTGCCGCGCTCCGGAGGCCCCAATGAATTCGTTCTTCACGCGGCTCGTTCGTTTCACGCTTGTTGTTGCATCTCTTTATCTTCCGCTTGGCCACGCGCAGGAGAAATCCGCGCCTGCACCGAAAAAATTGGCGATTCGCGCCGGGCATTTGATCGACGGCAAGAGCGACACGCCCATCGCCAACGCGTTGATCCTGGTCGAAGGCGACAAAATTGTCAGCGTCACTCCCGGCGGAACTCCTCCTGCCGGCGTAGAACTGATCGATCTGTCAAAGGCCACCGTGCTGCCCGGTTTCGTGGATGCCCACACTCACGTGCTTCTGCAAGGCGACATCACCCAGGAAGAGTACGACGCACAACTCCTGAAGCAATCCATCCCATATCGCGCCATTCTCGGCGCGCGCAACGCCCAGATCGCCCTCGGCCACGGCTTCACCGCCATGCGCGACCTCGAAACCGAAGGCGCCATGTACGCCGACGTGGACGTGAAGCACGCCATCAACAACGGAGAAATCCCCGGGCCGCACATGCAGGTCTCCACCCGCGCCATGACGCCTACGGGGGCGTACGGCCCCTACGGCTACTCCTGGGAAATCACCATTCCTCAAGGTGTGCAATATGTGGATGGAGTCGACGAAGCCCGCAAAGCCGTCCGCGAACAGATCCGCTTCGGCGCCGACTGGATCAAGTATTACTCTGACCACGGCTATTTCTACGGCCCGGATGGCGTTGTCCTACACAGCCACGTGAATTTCACCGACGAAGAAGCCAAAGCCATCGTCGACGAAACCCATCGCCTCGGCCACAAAGTAGCCGCCCACGCCATCGGCAGCGATGGCATCGCCGCCGCCTTGAAAGCGGGAGTCGACTCGATCGAACACGGCGACGGTCTCACCGAACCGCAAATGGAAGAGATGGCCCGCCGGGGCATCTATTGGGTGCCGACGATCATGGTTGGCGCGTACGTTGCCCCAGGCCGGGCAGGGAACTGGACGAAAATGGTGGACACGGAAAAGGCCGCGTTTCAACTCGCGCTGAAGAAAGGCGTGAAGATCGTCCTCGGCACCGACGCCGGCGGCTTCGACTGGCGCGGACTCAACCAGGCCCTCGAATTCGACTACTACGTGAAATACGGCATGACCCCGATGCAAGCCATCCGCACCGCCACCACCACCGCCGCCGAATTGTTGGGCTGGTCCGACAAAATGGGCACCATCGAACCCGGCAAGTGGGCCGACATCGTCGCCGTCTCCGGCGACCCCCTCAAAGACATCACCGAACTCCAGCACGTAAAATTCGTCATGAAATCCGGCAGCGTCTTCAAGAACGACCTGCATTGACGCTCTTCGTACCGTGCAGGCGTTGCCAGACCAGGCGAATCAGGACCGTATTCGCTGCTAGTAGCAGGGCTGTGAAAATGTAGAATGAAATTCTTAGCCAAAGATGTTGGCGGAACACTTCATCCATCTCCAAGTCCATCCGTGGGTGAGTTACACGCGACCAATCGTGAGCAGGATCTGAAAAAACATTTGAGATTCGCTCGTTGATAGCGTGCTGCCATTCAATGGGCAGAAACCCACTGCAAATAACTAGCTCTAGGAGCATCAGCGAAATCAGCAAGATAGTTAGAACGGCTTTTTTCATCTTCTGCAGTTCAACACGAAGCGAATTCAGAAAAACGCGGCGCCGCCGTCCACATTGATCGATTGGCCCACCATCGCGCTGGACATATCCGAACACAGGAACAGCGCGGCCTGAGCGATTTCCATTGCGGTCTGTCCGCGGCCCTGCAAAATCGAACTGAGGAATCCCTTAAGCTGGTCCTCTGCGCTGACACTCAACTTCTTCGCCAACGTGTTACCGAGTTCCTTGCTCATCACCGTTTCCGTCACCGGCCCCGGGCAAATCGCGTTCACGCGCACGCCGTTCCGCGCCGCCTCCGCCGCCATGTAGCGTGTCAACCCCAGCAGTCCGGCTTTCGCCGCCGCATAAGCCGATCCCCAAGAAAATGCTGCCTTCGCCGAAAGGCTGGAAATATTCAGAATCACACCCGATTTCCGCGCATACATTCCCGGCAGTGCCAACTTGCTCAGCACAAACGCGGCGCGCAGGTGCACATTGATCACTTTTTCGAACTCCTCCAGCGGATATTCCTCGACCGGCACCACCGGCCCGTAGTGCCCCGCGTTGTTCACCAGAATGTCCACGCGGCCAAACTGTTTCTCCGCTGCCGCAAACACTCGTTCGCAATCTGCCACCTGCGACAGATCGGCAGTGGCAAAACCCGCCTTTCCGCCGTCGGCCACAATCTCTTTCCCAACGCCGCGAAGCTCCGGTTCCGTGCGCGCCGTCAGAAAAACCGCCGCGCCTTCCTTCGCAAACAGCTTCGCCATCGCGCGACCAATCCCGCGCCCCGATCCCGTAATCAACGCAACCTTATTTTCCAGCAGCATCAGTGGGCCTCGCCCGGGCAACTCTTGGTCTTCAGCGCCGGCAAAAAATCAACCGGCAGGGGTTCCTTCCCCGTCGAATTGGCGAGAATATCCCAACCCGTAAACGTCACAATCAACCCCTCCTTGGGAAACACCTGCAGGTTCTGCCCGCCGAAGCCGCGGCACACCCAGACGTACTCCGGCGAATCCGGCAATTTTGCCAGCCACCACTTGAAACCATACTTGAACGGCGCCTCATCGGTTTGG
>DASSGJ010000240.1:0-5667 GCA_035693545.1 Candidatus Acidiferrum sp. | reverse complement strand
CAACTCCTGGAACGCCAGGGACATGTGGTGTGGTGCGGGGATCGCGATCCCGCGCGGGCACGCCGCTTTCTGGGGAAGAAATCGGCTATTCCCGTGACGACAGTGAACGCGCGGAATTTGCGCGCGATTGTGAAAGCGGCGAAGGGCTGCCAGTTGATCGTCAACGCGTCCGCGTCGGTATTTAACCAAATCGTGATTCGCGCCGCGCTGCGGCTTCGAGTTCACTACCTTGACCTCAGCTCACACCTGACTCGGAATCCATTCAAGGCGGAGCAGGAGCGGTACAAAAAGAAATTCGAAGAGAAGCGCCGGGTCGGGCTCATCAATACCGGGGCGGCGCCCGGACTGACCAACCTGCTGGTGAAACGCGCGGCGGAGATGATGGATGAAGTCCAGTCGGTGCATATCCGGCTTTACGAAAGCACGGAAAGCGACGACCCGATTTCGCAATGGTCACCGGAAGTTTCGTTCGATGAGGCGATTTCAAATCCACGAATTTATCGCAACAAGAAATACCAAATGGTGAAACGCTTTTCGGAGCTCGAGAAGTTTCGGTTTCCGGAGCCGATCGGCGCGGCCAACGTGGTTCTGGCGGCGCAGGATGAAGTGGCAACGCTACCGCAGTACATCCCCATGCGCGATCTGGACGTGAAGATCGGTGGCAACGAATTCGACCGGCTGCGCCGCTGGCACAAGCTGGGAATCCTCTCGAAATCGCGAGGACTGACACGAAGGCGATTTCCGGAGACATCGTCGCCTCGGAAGATCGCCGCGTTGATCCGCCGGGGGGTTTTGCAGAATGCGCGATTTGCGGCTTCGGTGATAGTGATTGGTGTCAAGCATTCGCCTAAAGAAGACCAGCGGCTTTCCATCCGAAGCGACGTGATCTTTCCGACGCTGTACCAGATCCGGCGGCAGGGAAAATTCAACACGCCGGTGGCCTATGCGACGGCTCACGTGGCGGCGCTGTTCATCAAGTTTTACCCGCGCGAGATTGAGGGCGTCTTCCCGCCGGAAGCGCTTCCGGTGCAAGTTCGCCGGGCGATTCTGGCCGGGGTAAAGAAAAACGGCGTGAAGATGGCGCATAAGGTGACGCCGTTGAAGCCGGCCGAAGACGAAGGTGAATTGTAGGGGCCGCCGTCTGCGGCTTTAGCAGCAGCGGTTGGGGCGGGAATATTTGCGGTTCAGTTGCTCAACGTAAAATTCAGTCGCTGACAAGGGTTTCGTCGCTGGCTGGCGCCTGGCGCAGGCAAGGTAAGTTTCATAAGCGGAGTCGCCGCTCCACTGGCGCAGGCCGCGCCAGAAATTTTGCGTAGCAGCCTTGAATTGCTCCCAAAGTTTCTGCATCAGTCGCCCTCCGCCCATTGGGTAGCCACGTACGGCGTTTCCTGCAGGACAGGTTCCTTGCCGCGGCTGAGAATGGCGTACCACTGCCCCAGCGCTTCCACAAGCAGCACCAGGATCATCGCCGCAAGCACCGCGGTGACAACCGCATCCAGCCGGAGATTGAAGATGAGCCGCTGGGTATCCGCAACCTTCGCGGCCGCAACTTTCCCGGCGGCCAACTGCGCCGCCATGGCGTTCGCTTGTGCCAAAAATCCGATGCGCGCGTTGGCGCTGAAGATTTTCTGATAGCTCGCGGTCATGGTGATGACCACGAGCCACGCCATCGGCAGCAGCGTCACCCAGATCCATTTCAACCGGCCCATTTTCAGCAAAATTGTGGTGGCCACCACCAGCGCGACCGCGGCCAGCAGTTGGTTTGAAATGCCAAAGAGCGGCCAGAGCGAATTGATGCCGCCGAGAGGATCGATCACGCCCTGATAGAGAAAATAGCCCCACGCGCCGACGATCAGCGCGCTGGAGAGGAGGATGCTTGGCATCCAGTTCATGCGGCCCATCGGCTTCCAGACGCGGCCCCCGAGTTCCTGAATCATGAAGCGGCCGACGCGCGTGCCGGCATCGAGCACCGTGAGGATGAAGAGCGCTTCGAACATGATCGCGAAGTGATACCAGATGCTGAGGAGGCGGTCGCCGCCGATAGTGCTGGAAAAAATCTGCGCCATGCCCACGGCGAGCGACGGAGCGCCGCCCGCGCGGTTGAGCAGAGTTTGCTCGCCAACGGCGTGCGCCAGTCCGGTCATCGTTGCGCCGGAAAGCGGATAGCCCCAACTGGAAATCGTGGCGGCCGCGGCCTCCGGCGTAGCGCCCACGATCGAAGCGGGACTGTTGATCGCGAAGTAGACGCCGGGGGTCATCGCGCAGGCGGCGACCATGGCCATTACGCCGACGAAGGATTCGAGCAGCATGGCGCCGTAGCCGATGAAGCGGGCGTGGCCTTCGCGTTGAATCATTTTCGGCGTGGTGCCGCTGGAAATCAGCGAGTGAAAGCCGCTAATCGCTCCGCAGGCAATAGTGATGAAACAAAACGGAAAGATTTTGCCGGCGAAAACCGGGCCGCTGCCGTCCACAAAGCGCGTGAGCGGCGGCATCAGCACTTGAGGACGCACCAGCAGAATTCCCGCCGCCAGGGAAAAAATCGCGCCGGCTTTGATGAACGCACTCAAATAATCGCGCGGCGCCAGCAGCAGCCAAACCGGCAACGCCGAAGCCGCGAAACCGTAAGCGATGATCGCGAAGGCCAGCGTGACTCCACCGAGCGTGAACACTTTCGCCAGGTACGGGGAATCGGCCACCCATTGCCCCGCAACGACCACAAAGAGCACGAGGGCGACGCCGATCAGCGAAGCTTCGAGCACGCACCCGGGCCGGAAATAGCGAAGATAGACACCGAGGAGCAGGGCGATGGGAATGGTCATGGCCAGCGTAAAAGTGGCCCACGGCGAGCTTTTCAGCGCGTTCACCACCACCAGCGCGACCACGGCCAACAGAATAATCATGATGGTCAGGACGGCAAGCTGCGCGATCAGGCCGCCGCGTTTGCTGACTTCGTCGCGAGCCATTTCGCCCAGCGTTTTTCCGTCGCGCCGGATCGAGCAGAATAGAATCACAAAATCCTGCACGCAACCGGCAAACGCGGCACCGGCAATCAGCCAGAGCGTCCCCGGCAGATAGCCGAACTGAGCGGCGAGCGTGGGGCCAACGAGCGGCCCGGGACCGGCAATCGCGGCGAAGTGATGGCCGAAAAGCACCCATTTGTTGGTGGGCACAAAATCGCGGCCGTCGTCGCGCCGTTCAGCCGGTGTGGCGCGGGTATTATCGAGAGCCAGAAGCTTTGCGGCAATGAACGCGGAATACAGGCGATAGGCCACCAGGTACGAGCACGCCGCGGCGAGGACAAACCATGTAGCGTTGATGGGCTCGCCGCGGTGAAACGCGATGGTGGCGAGCGCCACGGCTCCAAGAGCGGCCACGGCGGTCCAGATCAGGATCTGCAGAAGTCGTTTCACGGTTTCTCTCTTTGCGCGGTTCGAAGTTATGGGATGCTTGTAAATTTCAGAAGCGGGTAGACCTCGCGAAACATTTTCGCCAGTTCTTTTGTAAATCCCGGCTTGGTCGCATCACCGGGCTTCATTTTCCGGCGCACGATCCAGCCCTGGATTTTCTTCCAGTCCTCAACGCGGACCGGCCAGCCTTCGTGCTTCGTCCAATTCCCTTTTTCGGTAGTGTACCAATAGCTGTCGTATTTCCTGCCCAGGCGGCGCTTCTGGTCGGCGACCCAGCGAGGCTTTTCAGCGATGCGCGGCTCCGCCACCAGCGCTAGAGTGGACTCGCGGCGTTTTGGCCCGGAGTAGATGCGGAAGCCGGCAGTGACTACGTCCGTCGAAAGTCCCGCATAGAGTTGACCGCTTTCGCGGTCGCCGGGAAGCGGCTGCTGGAATTTCAGGTACATCTGCGTTTTGTAGAGCGTTTTGTCCTTCGCAAAGCGAATGTCGCGATTGATGCGGGAGAAATTGGCACCAGTGCGGCCGGTGGTGTCGAAACGGTCGTCGAGTGCCAGTACCGTGGGGGAAAGTTCTTCGAGCAAGCGGCGAAACGGCTGGACTACCGCGGCCTGGTAACGATCGCGGTGCGCATCCATCCACACTTTTTTGTTGTTTCTCCCGAGGTCGCGAAAGAAGCGAAACGTCTCCTGGGTAAACACCGGTTTAACAACGGCCATTCTCATTCCCCTTTTTGGTTGCGGGCATCAGACTACACCATTCCCAATTTGCGTCAATTCCACTATTCTCGTTGCGCGACCAATTGGATGTGAACCGCACGCTGAAAAGTACATCACTGACTGAGGACCTCCATGACATCCCGCCAGCTCCGCCTTCTTGTGTTTATTGCCGCTTGCTGTGTTTTCGCGAGCATGCCGCGAGCAGCCGAAGATGCCAAGGCGCCCGCGAAAATGTCGCCGTGGAAACCAGTGGATGTAATCTTCGCGGAAAACGTGCGGCAATTCCGGATTTCGCCCGATGGACAATGGGTGGCATGGATCAAGGCGCAAGGCGACAAAGAGAAAGATGCGGTGGTTTCCAATTTATTTCTTTCGAGCCCCACAAGCGAAGCTGAAATTCAGCTGACCCGGGGTACCGATACGGTTTCCGCGTTTAGCTGGTCCCCTGACGGAAAATGGATCGCTTTTGTCAGCTCCAGGGCCCGGCCCCAGGCGAAGCCCGAAACCGCCGCGACGCAGATCTGGCTGATCAATCCGCACGGCGGTGAGCCGTATGTATTGACGGAACTTGCCCGCGGACCACAGCGCGTGGCCTGGCTGGACAAAGACACGGTGATTTTCAGCGCGGAAGAGGACCCGAGCGCTTACGAGCAGGCCGAGAAGAAACGGAAAGACGATTCGGAAGTGGCCGACGACGCGGACCACAAGCCGCCGGTGCGCCTGTTCAAAATCAGCGTGAAAGATAAAAAGATTACGCGACTGACGACCAACACCGACTGGATTGGAAACTGGAGCGCCTCCCGGGACGGCAAGTACGTGGTCGCGATTCACGAGAAGAGCCTGCACTACACGTTTGATCAGAAAGTTCCGCCGGTGACGATTCTGCACAATCTGGCGGATGGCACGGAGAAACAGGTTTTTGCCGAGGGAAAAGTTTATCCCCGAGCGTTCTCGTGGACGCCGGACAGCGGCGGATTTTATGCGATGGCGCCGTTCTCCACCCATCCCAAATTCATCACGGCTTCCATCGAGCTGCTTTATTTCTATGACCTCGCCTCCGGGAAAAGCACAGCGGTGCCCCTCGATTGGGAAAACGGCATAGGTGCTGGGCTGGCGGCAACCGGCGATGGATTCGTGGCAGGCCTGGCGGCTGGCCACCGTTTCGAGGTATCGCGATACACGAGCGGCAAGTCTGGCGGAGGCTGGGCTTGGAAGCGCGCACCGCTCGAAGGCGACACCGCGAAGAACATCGAAACATTTGAGGTCACGCCGGACGGCAAGACACTCGTCTATGTGCATTCGACCGCCAGCGTGATGCCGCAGCTTTACCGCGCGCAACTCGACGGAACCAGGCTGATCTCCCCGGTTCAATTGACTCATTTGAACGAGAACCTGACCAAGTCGCGCGTGTTTGCGAGAGCAGAAGTGATCCGTTGGAAGGGGTCGAACAACGACGAGGTGGATGGCGTCCTGCACTATCCGGTGAGCTACGAGGCCGGGAAAAAGTATCCGCTGATTACCGCGATTCACGGCGGCCCAACGGG
>DASSGJ010000239.1:0-4603 GCA_035693545.1 Candidatus Acidiferrum sp. | reverse complement strand
CGATGACGCGGCGGATGCGGCGCGTTATGGACTGGTTCCCGGCGTGAGATATGCCGGTGTTGGGGCTTCCGCTGTAGGCGGACCCGGGGCGGGGCAAGCTCCGCCCGAATTTGGGAATGGAACGGCACGATTTGTGCCGGGGATTCCGGTGGACGTGCAGATCCAGAGGCAGATTACGGCGGAGGATCCGACTTCGCGGGCGATTCATCAGCAGAGGTTGCAGGCGGAGGCGAAGAAGCAGCTGGGGGCGCATAAGTTTGGGAGAAAACACCCGAGGTAAAGGAAGTAAATGAGGTTGAGGAGGTAAAGGAGCCGGAGATCACCCGATCTCCTAATCGGGAGATGAGCGGGTTTGAACGAAAGGTGAGAGATGTTTGAAATTTTGAAGAGGGCGTTCACGACACGGTACGTGGGGATGCTGGAGGGGGAAGTGGCGCGGCTGCGGATGGAGAATCGGGCGCTGATGAATTCGTTGCTGGGGACAGCGGGGTTTCCGCCGGTGGAGTTTGCTGTGGCGGTGAAGCCGGTGGAGTTGCCGAGGATGCGGAGGAGGTCGTGGCAGCAGATCCAGAGGAAGAATGAGAGTGAAGCGGTGAGGGGATCTGCCGGGGAGTGAACGGAAAAAGAATTTAACACAGAGGGCGCAGAGGAAGAGCGCAGAGGTCACAGAGGAAGAATTCGGAGAAGAAATGATTAGCGACGGGACAATTGGCGCGATGACGGGTCGGGAGCCGGGGATGACGGCACCGGCGGATGGGAATACCGCGGATCAGGCGCGTGGTTATGGCGCGGAGGAACTGGGGGCGAATTTTGAGTTGTTGGAGGAGTTGCGGCCGGAATTGGTGAATGCGCTGCGGGAGTTGGTGCGGCAGTACCGGCAAGAGGGTGTGACGGCGCGGCGGCATGAGATTCGGCGGATACGCCAGGCGCGATTGTTTTGGCAGGGGTTGCAGTATGCGTGGTGGAACCCCAACGACATGAATTGGCATTTGCCGTTTGAGCAGAAGTTTTCCGATGACCGGACGCTGGAGGAGATGCCGCGCTACCAGTTTGTGACGAATTTTTACCAGGGGTTTGGGTTGTCGTTCGTGGCGGTGCTTTCGCAGGATGTGCCGAGCGTGCGGTTTTATCCGCAATCGGCGCAATCGCTGGTGGATATTGCGGCCGCGAAGGCGGCGAGCGACGTGGCGGAGTTGGTGGAGCGCAATAATCATGTTGAGCATTTGCTGACTTCGATTGGGTATTTTTTGTGGACGGATGGGAAGCTGGGCGCGTATGTGCGATACGTGGCGGATGGGCAGCGGTTTGGGTTTCGCGAGCAGGAGATTTTGGCGGGGGTGGAGATACCGCTGGGGCCGGATGTGTGGAAGTGCTCGGGTTGTGGGATGGAGACGGCGGTTGGGGGCGAGCAGATAGCAGATAGCGGCGATCGGGACGAAGAAGTGGCGAACGACGAGTGGCGAGTGGCGAGTGAAAAAAGCAGATCCCTCCACTCCGCGGCCGGCGCACCTAACTGCGGTGCGCAGGAAAATGCCGGCCGCTCCGGTCGGGATGACCGTGTTTCGGAGTACGGAGCGCAGGATGCGGGAGGCACGGTTAGTTGCCCGGGATGTGGTGCACAGCTTGGAGACAAAGAGCTGAAGAGGGCGGAGCGGGTTACGGTGCCGCGGGTGGTGGAGACGCGGCGGGTGGCGAATGGGCAGGAAGTGATTTCGATTGCGGGCGGGCTGGAATTGAATACGCCGGTGTGGGCGAATGAGATGCATGAGTTTCCGTACCTGCAGTGGCAGACGGAAGTGCATCGGGCGAAGTTGAAGGCGGCGTATCCGCACGCGGCGAACAAGATTGAGACGGCTCCATCGCAAGGCGCGGAGGATGTTTACGCTCGGGTTTCGCGGATCAGCGTGGAGCAGGGGCTGCCGTCTATTCATCCGGGCGATGCGTTGATGAATTTGATTACGTTTGACCGGACGTGGCTGCGGCCGTGGGCGTTTTATTCGGTGGAAGACGAGGATGTGCGGCGCGAGTTGCTGGCATTGTTTCCGGATGGATGTTACGTGGCGTTTGCGGGCGACGCGTATTGCGAAGCGCGGAATGAAAACATGGACGACCACTGGCGGGTGCTGCACGCGCTGCCGGGAGATGGTCAGAATCGTCCGAGCGTGGGCGATTCGCTGGTGCAGGTGCAGGAACGCTACAACGTGCTGAGTAACATGCAGGCGGAAACGTACGAGTACGGGATTCCGCCGATTTACGCCGACCCGCAGGTTTTGGATTTTGACGCGCTGGCGAACCAGGTGGCGGAGCCGGCGGCGCATTTTCCTGCGAGGGCGCGGCCGGGGCAGCCGTTGGCGGCGGGATTTTTTCAGCCGGCGCCGGCGCAGGTGCCTCCGGACATGATTCGGCATCAACAGGATTTGATCGGGCCGGTGGCGCAATTTTTGACGGGACTGTTTCCGGCGGTGTTTGGCGGAAACATGGAGGATGTGAAGACGGCGAGCGGTTATGCGTTGGCTCGAGACCAGGCGCTGGGGCGACTGGGATTGGTGTGGCGGCGGCTGAAGCAGTTTTACGGCGAGGTGATGCTGCTGGGCGTGGAATCGTTTCGGAAAAACCGGCCGGAGGATGTGGATGTGCCTTTACTGGGGCCGGATGGGATGCTGGACGCGCGGATGATTCGCGTGGCGGATTTGAAGGGGAACATCGCCGTGCATCCGGAGGCGGATGAGACGTTTCCGCGGTTGAAGTCGCAGCAGCGTGGCGTGCTGCAGCAATTGTTTGGGCTGAAGGATCCGTTGATCCAGGAGGCGATGGCCGATCCGGCGAATATCGGGTACATCAAAAATGTGCTGGGGCTGACGGAGCTGGTGGTGCCCGGAGAGGATTCGCGGAATAAGCAGTTGCGGGAGATACAGGCATTGCTGGGAGCGGCGCCGATCGTGGTCGAAGTGCCGGCGGGAGCTGGCGCGCAGGGAGCAGATAACAGCGATCAGGAGGCCGGAGGCGGATCGCATACGGTGGTGCTGCCATCGGTGGCGGTGGATTTGCTGCTGGATAACCATGCGGTGGAATTTGAAGAGTGCAAGAGGTGGGCGAATTCGGAGGCTGGGCAGAGCGCGCGGATGACGAATCCGGCGGGATTTGCGAATGTGCGGGCGCATGCAGAGGCGCATTTGCGGGCGATGCAGGGAGTGAAATGATGAGTGGGAATAATCCGTTGATGATTGAGGATGTAGGTGGAAGTGTGGCGCCGGAGATTTTTGCGCTGACGGATGAGCAGATTCTGGAAATGGCGCCGGAAGGGGCGGATGCTCTGAACGGAGCGACGCATGGAGACGAGGTAAGTGATCGAGGTGGCGCCGCGAAAGGCCTCACCCCTGAAGGGGTGAGCTACAGGGATGGCATGGCGCCGGAGCCGCCGGGGTGGTTGGCGCGGGAGATGAAGGATCCGTGGGTTGGGGATGAGGCGAGGGAATTGTGGGAAGGCGTGCAGAGGGCGCAGAGGGAGGCGGTGGCTTATCGGGAGGCGTTTGGTACGCCGGAGGATGCGCGGGCGTTGAAGGAGATTTATCCCGGGGGAGTGGCGGAGGCGAAGGGGGCGGCAGAGCGGGCCCGGGAGTTGGCGGAGATTGATGCGGTGTTTTTTGGGGCGGTGGGCAAGCCGGCTGAAGAGTTGCGGGCGGGACGGACCGCGTTGGTGGAAAAGTTGTTTGCGCAGAATCCGGCGGCGTTTCGGGAGATGGTGGAGGCAGGGGCGCGGTTGCTGGAGAGGGCAGGGACGGAAAACAAAGTGGCGGCTGAGAGCAGCAGGTCCCTCCACTCCGAGTCGCAGACGGCGCGACTTTCCGGTCGGGATGACAGTCTAGTGCACGAGCAACAGGTTCGTACGCAAGAGAGCAGTAGTGCGCCTTCGGATGGGAAAGGCGCACGGCCGCCTCGCGAAAACGGCTCGGGGCAAGCAGGAGCGGTTGTGCCACAAGAGCTGGCGAGTCGGTACAGGGAGTTTGAGCGGGTTACGAATGCGGAGTTGGAGAAGAGTGTCGGTGGGACGATTGGGCGGGCGATGGAGGCGGCTTTGCCAAATTTGAGGCAGGCGAGCGGAGTCGGAGGGGAGGGGCAAGCCCCTCCCCTACAGACTCGACTTGCTGCCGCAGTGAGGGAAGAAGTGGAGACGGCGTTGCGGAGCGACGCTTCGTTGGGGGAGCAGGTGGCACGGGTTTTGAGCGGGCGGCGGTTGGATGAGGCGGCGCGGGCGCAGGTGGTGCGGTTGATTGATGCGCGGGCACAGCAGTTGGTGCCGGGAGCGGTGCGGAGAGTGGTGGGATCGTGGACGCAAGCGACGTTGGGGGCGCAGAAGAGGGACAGCGGTGCGGAGAATGCAGGGCGCGTCACGGATGAGCGAAGAGCGGAACGGGCGCAGGGCTCTTCCCAGAAGAATGGAAGCGGGAATTCGGGCGAGGAACGGAACGCACAGACCGCTGGGCGTGGTGCACCGCGGGGGCGTGTGGATTACCGGAAGTTGAGCGATGAGCAGATTTTGGGGATGTGAGGGTGGAGGAAGTAATCAGTAATCAGTAATCAGTAAGAGGATGGGCGGCGCGAG
>DASSGJ010000238.1:0-7374 GCA_035693545.1 Candidatus Acidiferrum sp. | reverse complement strand
GCCGGAACGGCCTTGGCGATGTCGGAAACCGTGCCGATCTGGACGACCGCCTGTTGCGGCTTCTTCAGGACAAGTTCTTCGTAGATAGCGCGGACACGGGCCTGCTCCTCGAGAGCGGCCTTGCGGCGGATGCGGTTCTCTTCGGCAGCGGTCAGGGGGATATCGTGCTCCAGGTGGCGGACGCGCGCGGCGTCATCGGCATCGATAATCAGCGAATGCTCGTAGGAGCCGAGGTTCACGTTCTTGCCCTTGGCGTAGATCTCGTGCTTGCCGTGGTTCTTGTACCACTCGGCGACCGTCGCGTTCTTGTGCATGTTTTCGATGATGTTGCGCCATCCCACACCGGTGTTGTACGCGCAGAAGCTGATTTCGCCCTGCTGCGTGCCGTAGGGAATGATGCACATTTCGGTGCGCCGGAAGTCGTAGTTGAAAAGATCCTGGAACCACATGCCGGCGATGAAGAGGAAGTTCCACGGGTCTTGCGCGCGGCGCTTCATGGCATCTTCGTAGGTGCGTTCCGGCGAGGTCTTGCCGTACTTGCTGGTGGCGCCCTTGGTCAGCGCCCAGGTCTTGTCGAACTTCTTGAAGAGGTCCCAAAGCTTCAGACCCTTCGGCCCCTGGAACGGGTGGTAGTTCTTCAGGAGCGCCATGGCCATCATGAAGTTGGAGAAAGTCTTGCCGCGAGCGGCGTCGGTAATCGCGGTAACGTCTTTCGTAAGGCCCTGAGCGTCCAGGAAGCGCGGAACCGGCGCCCATTCCTTGGTTTCCTTGTTGATCATCAGAGCGGTGCCCACGCCGCAGTTCGGGTGGCAACCGCAGGAGAGCGAACCCCACTGGGATTCGTTGCCCTTGACCATGTCGGCAAAGCCGGCAAAGGTGCTGATGAAGGAGATGGGGAACCAGTCGCGCGTCGGCTGAATTTTGCCAACCTGGTTGCTGACGTCCTTCGCAAGATGCGAAAGGGTGTAGCGCTGGCGGAGCCGACGTTCCGGAGTAATGTCTTCGTCGCGGCCAGTGAAAGAAACCGGCTGGAAGCTGACGAAGGAGATTTTCTTTGGGTTCTCCATCGCGAATTTCACGACGGAGCCGACCTGGTCGTTGTTCACGTTGTTGACGATGGTCACGACCAGCACGATTTCGATGCCCGCTTCGTGCAGGTTTTCGATGGCGCGCAGCTTGACGTCAAACAGGTTGCCGATCTGGCGATGGCTGTTGGCGTCGTTGCCGATGCCGTCGAACTGCAGGTAGGCGTAGCGCAAACCGGCTTCGAACGCCTTCTTCGCAAATTCCTTGCTCTTGGCGAATTCGATGCCGTTGGTGGCCGCCTGAACCGAGTTGTATCCGACCTTGCGGGCGTAGCGGATGGCGTCGAAGAAATACGGGCTCATCGTGGGCTCGCCGCCGGAGAACTGCACGGACATCTGGCGGCGCGGCTTGATCTTCACCGCGTTGTCCAGAATCTCAACGATTTCGTCCCAGCTCAGTTCGTGGACGTAGCCAACCTGGTTGGCGTCCATGAAGCAGGGATCGCACATCATGTTGCAGCGGTTGGTCAGGTCGACCGTCAGAACGGAGCCGCGGCCGTAGCGAACGTTCGAAGAGCCGTGCTTGTGCAGGCCTTCATCGTTGTGCGCGGGAATATCGCGGCCGGGGAACTGCTTTTCGATCCACTTCAGGAAGTCGGAGTCCACGGCCATCATGTCTTCGTAGTGGCCGTGCAACGGGCAGTCTTTCACCATCCAGACCTGGCCGTCGCGCTCGATGATTTGCGCTTTGATCTCGCCGACCTTCTCATGCATCAGGTCGCGCCAGTCTTTCTCACCCTTGATGATGGATTCGCGGGCTTCTTTCACGCAGGCCGGGCAGAGCGAGTCTGTCTGGCGCGGAAAGCCGAGCGTGGGCCTGGTCTTCTCCCATGACTTCAGCAGCGGCTTATCGGACCACTGCGGGGTGACCGAAGGATTCGGATTCTTCTTGTTGAAATATTGAATGGTATCGAAGGTGATACCAGCTGTTTTGCAAACCACCCAGTCCAGCGACCGGAAAATCTGCGCGCTAATCGTATTCGGCATACAGCTGTAGCCTCTCTTTCAGAGTCGAGCGAAAAAAACTTGGGATTCGATTGAAAGCCCCAAAGCCAGCCTAAATGGAACTGCCCCCCATAGGCATTTCCAGACTACCACGCGTTGCGGCGTGGGCTCTAAGTGCTTGAGCATAGATAGTTTGAATGGGGAAAGGGGTACACGCCAGAGGGATACGGTGAACGGTGAAAAAGGGGGGTTAAACGGCGCCGGGGGCCAGCGAACGGGGCTAACTGATGGTAAGAAAAGGGGGTTACTGCTAGGAAGCAAGTACCAAAAGTTTGCCCGAAGCGGGCTTGCAGCGGAGCGCGTTTATTCGTTCAGGCTGGGGTGCAGGACGGCAATCAGGAAGTGCGCGAAGTAGGACGCGCCTTCATCCATCTGCAACCAACGGACAACGCAGTGATCCGCCAGATATTTGGCAACGCGGGTCTCCGCGATGCCCAGATGCTCGGCAAGTTTTGGTTTGATGGATTCGCCACCACGGCGGGCCGTACCGCCGCGAGCCATGTTCGGAATCGCGACGCGCAAAGTCTGGCAGGCTTCGACGTAATAATACGTCGTCAAATCGGAGTCGGTAAGCACCCACACACCCGGGCCCGCGGGAGCACGGTCCGCGTCATCCAATTTTGTGGGGGCGCAGGCCAGCAACCGCCGAAAATTCATTTCGAGCTGGGAAAGGCGCGAAGCAAGGCCAGGATCGCCGTAGCGGCCGCGGAGGCTCGGAGCGGATATTTCTGAGGAGTCTTCAGAAGACGAGCGTGAAGGACGCTCGGCGGCACGGGGCGCTTCCTCTTCGACCGGCGGAGGCGCATAACCGCGTGATGTGCTCTGGGGCCTCGAGTCTCGATGACCGGTGGAATGTTCAGCCCGGCGAGGAGAGCGATGCGAGTCGTGGCCGCGCCGTCCACGCCGGTGGCGGGAACCCCGGTCGGACGGTGCCGACCTCCCTTCGGCGGGAGGTTGGGATTCGGAAGCCGCGGGTGCCGCTTCCATTTCGGCCTGCTCGCCTTGCGGCTCAGGTTCGACCGATTCCTTTGGTTCACTGGCCGCGGGCTCTTCGGCCGGCTTACTGACCGCCGCCGGAATTTCTGCCGGCTCGGTGGCGCCAAGCCGCGTGGCGCTTTCCTGCGCTTTGGTCTTCCAATCGGCGCGGCGGAAGCGTTCGGCGGCGGTGAGATACCACCTGCCGGCGTCCCCCGGGTTTCCCGCGGATTCGAGGTAGCGTGCCAATTCGAACGCAACCATGGCATCGCGCGTTTTCGTAAACAGATTCGTCAGTTGTGCCGCGGGGTCTTTTCCGGTACGTGCTCTGCGGATTCGCGCGGTGATCTGCTTCCAGTCAGCCATACAGTGAAGGCATTCTAGCAGCGAACGTGACGTTGTGCCAACGAAACGGAATATTTAATCCTGGCGCGGCAATGGAATGGGGGGCGCATCCGGAAGCAGCCGCGGAGCAGCGACGCATCAAGGATTTTTCTTCTGACCCTGCTGGTTCGTTTGTTGCTGCGCCTGCTGTTTTTGTTGCGCTGCCTTCTCCGACTCATCCACCGCCTTGCGAAACTGTTCCACCGCGGCCACATCGGGGGCCTTCAAACCGTCTTTCGCAGTTAGCTTCCACACCGGCGGATTGTCCAACGGGTATCGCAAGCCACCCTGAAAAACCTGAAAAGTATCTTCCGCCTGTCCAACCGCCACACCGGGATGCACCCTATCGTTCGGCCCAGTCGAGCCCGTCGGATCCGAAACATCGGGCGGATGCCCCTGTTGCACTCCAACGCGTATCTGATTGTCGGTGGTTTCAATCGTACCGGGGCGCGAATCCACCGGGCCACCGCTGATGGTGGGACTGGCAACCTTCCCGGTTCCCTTTCTGACTCCGACTACCAGATCGGCCTGATCCGTATCCAGCGCCAATCGGTAACGCCCCCATTTCAGGAAGGCCTTCTCCACGTCCTCCTGCGCCTTACGGTTCGCAGTGATGTCGTCCATCGGCTCGCCGGAGTTTGGCAAAATCACTACCAACACAGTCTGCGCCCCCAGCACATAGGCGGGCAAAACCACCTTCTCTTTTTTCTTCGCGCTTACGGTGGACACCAAGGCCATCACCAGGGCAATTGCGAATACCCTCTTCCCGATTCGTATAGGCATGGCTGCCTCCCTGCGCGATTCTCTCCGGCATTATAGCTCCGCGCGGGGTGTTAGGCAGTATAGACATCACATCGGTTTACCGATTGACGGCGGCTTGGAATGGGAAGTATCCTTTTGCTGCACGGCCCGGGGAGGCAACTATGCGAGGTTTGCGCGCACCACTCGCGACCTTGATGACGATAGGACTGACGGTCGCGCCCGCATGGGCCGGCCCGAAGCCGACGAATTCGCTTGGCACCATCGTCACTGCGGAACATGCGCGAGTTGGCGATTCTTCCGCCGAACCCGGCACCACCGTTTTCAGCGGCGACCGCCTGTCCACCGACCGTGAAGGCAGCTTGCAGATTCGAGCAGGCGCGGCGCGATTGTTGCTGCAAAGCGGTACACTGGCCTCTCTGAGCGATACGGAAGGCGCACCCTCCGCCAAGCTATTCGGTGGCACAGCGATATTTTCGACCGGCAATTCCAGGGCATTCACGCTGTTCGCTTCCCGGGCCGCCATCCGTCCGCAGTCCGACGGGCCGACGATCGGCCAGGTAACTTATCTGAACGAAAAGGAACTTCTGGTGGTCAGCAAGCGCGGTCCCCTGACGATCACTGTTGACGGTGAAACAGAAGTGATCGCAGACGGGGGCGCGTATCGCGTGCTCCTCGATCCACCGCCAACGATGGCGCAGGGTCCCGAAGGTGCCGGCGCTCATAAAGAAGACCGGAGAAGGGGCATGAGCGGCGCGCCGCTTCACGCCGGACGCAACTACTTCCTGATTACCGCTGTCGGCGTCACGGCCGCTATTACAGTTTTCGCCGTTTCCGAGGCCCTGGAAAGCCCGAACCGCCCGTAACGCCCGGTAACAATAGAGATCGAAAAGGCCATCACCTCGTGATGGCCTTTTTCATTGGGAATGCCGTTCAAGAGAAGAGCGTTCCCGGGACGGCAGGCGGCTTACTCGTTTTACAGGAACGCGACTACGTCGATTTCCACCAGGGCATCTTTCGGCAGACGGGCGGCCTGGATCGTGGAGCGAGCGGGCGGTGCCGCTGCAAAATAGCGCCCGTAGACTTCGTTCATGGCCGTGAATTCGTTCATGTCCTTCAGGTAGACCGTGGTTTTCACTACATGGCCAAGCGATACGCCGCTGGCCTCCAGGATCGCTTTCAGATTTTCCATCACACGTTCGGTCTGCTGGCGCACGTCGGCACCGGTAAATTCCCCGGTCTTGGGATCCAGTGCAATCTGGCCCGAGATAAAAATAAAGCCATTTGCTTTGATCGCCTGGGAATACGGTCCGATAGGTTTCGGGCCGCGAGGGGTAAGGACGACATCTTTCATCGGAGTTTCTCCTGAAGTACGCAAAGCAGGATAGCAGACGAAAGGAATGAACGGGAGGGTTAGCGCGGGCGGCGGCCGCGGTTGCGGACGAATTCCGTGTGGGAGTGATTGCGCGCGGATTCGAGCCGGGCGACGTAGGCTTCCGCTTGTTGACCGGAAAGGCCCTGGTTGATCAGCTCAAGAATCTTTTTCTCGGACTCACCGATGTTTTTCAGCCGGCCGATCTGGGCGCTGGTCAGGGTCGGCAATCCCATCTCCCGGCGTTGAATGATGACCTGGACCGTGGAGTTCGAAAGGCCGATGAGTTTCAGCATCACCGCATCGCTGCTGAGGGCGTCCAGCTTGTCGGCCTGGGCCATCTCCAGAATTTGCGCATCGGTGTAGCCAGCGCTGGACAACGAAATCACGGAATCGCCGCTGGTGAACTCGTGATTATGGTCACGCGCCGCTTTCAACAGAGAGAGGCACAACTGGTCGCTGGCGCCGGCTTGTTTGAGCCTGGTGAGCTCGCCGACTTCGGCGGCCGAAACGTTCATCTTCTTTACCTGCGCAAGATTCGTGGACCACATTCCGGACTGATCGAGCGCGACGTAATCAACCTTGGGCTTCGTCTTGCAACCCGCAAGAGCGACCCCCAATAGCGACAGAACGATGAGCGATTTCCGCATGCTTCCAGTGTAGGCGTTACAACCCGCGGGGAGTGGGCCTGTGCTCTGGCCCACACTGGACGGCCGTACAGGTGAAGGAAAAGCGGTTCAGACCTGGTAGATGCGTTCGACGCCGTAAACGCCGTTGATGCGGCGGATATTCGACAGGATGGTCTCCAGTTGCCGCTTGTCCACAATTTCCAGGCTGGCTTCCACGCGCGCGTTCTGCCGGTCCGGCCGGCTTTCGAGCATCCGGATGTTGGAGCCGGCGTCGCTGATGACCGCGGTAATTTCGGCGAGCAGCCCGGCGCGATCCTTGGCGCGCACCAGAAGTTCGACCGGAAAGGTGGCCGTGCTTTCGCCGCCCCACGCCACGGCAATGCGGCGCTCCGTCTGGTACAGAAGGTTCTGGACGTTGGGGCACGTGCGCGTGTGCACGGCCACGCCGCGCCCGCGGGTGACATAGCCGATGATGTCGTCGCCGGGAATCGGATTGCAGCACTTCGCGCGGAATACCAGCAGGTCGTCGTGACCCTTTACGATCAGCGGCGCTTCGCCCATCCCCAACATGCGCTTGACGGTTTTTACCAGCGTCGGCTGCGCGTCTTCCGGCGTTTTATCCGGCTCGCGGGTCGCTTCCCCGAAGTAGCGCGACAATACCTGGCGCGCGGAATATTTCCCGAATCCGACCGCCGCGAAAAGATCCTCCACCCTGGATAATCCGTATTCCGAGGAGAGATTCTGCAGATCTTCGTTCGAGATTTTCTTCAAGCCGCGGGGAAAATTGCGTGATTCGTTTTCCAGCAGCCGCTTCCCCATTTCCGTGGCTTCCTCGCGCTCCTGGGTATTGATGAAGTGGCGGATCTTGCTTTTGCCGTGCGAGGATTTTACGAAGCTCAGCCAGTCGCGGCTGGGCTTGTGGCCCTTCTGCGTGAGAATTTCGACCACGTCGCCGCTGACGATTTCATGGCGCAGCGAAACCATCTGCCCGTTTACTTTCGCACCCACGCATTGGTGGCCTACCTCGGTGTGCACGGAGTAGGCAAAATCCACTGGCGTCGCGCCGCGCGGCAGTTCCAGCACGCGCCCCTTTGGCGTAAATGCGTAAACTTCCACCGGAGCGAGATCCACCTTCAGCGTCGAGAGAAATTCCCCCGGCTCCTGC
>DASSGJ010000237.1:0-8506 GCA_035693545.1 Candidatus Acidiferrum sp. | reverse complement strand
TAAACCAGGATCATGGCGGGATTGATGAAGGCATGCTCCGCGTTGAGCTGTGAACTGAATGGGCCTGGATCGTCCCAAAACGTGTCGTAGGAGACCCTAACCATGCCACTGGCCCGGACGCGCCACGTGAGCTTGTCGAGTTTTTCGATGGGGACATCGCGGCCGTTTGCGGATGCGCTGACCCGCTGAACGTGGCTGCTGAAGTCTCGAATTTCATAGAGCGCATCCCAGGCGGCCATCTGGAACTCGACGCGGTCCTTCACATCCGGGATCTCCACGGTGACGTGGAAGAGATGCTGTTCGGGGTGCGCGAGGGAGACGTGGTAACGAATCTCCGCTTCCGCTCGCGGCGCAACGGCAGCGCACGCCAAAAACAGAATCCCGAATAAAGAGATGGAAAACAGTCTTCGAATCACCGCGCGTTGGCTCCACTGGTGGAGTGGCGCGCTTCCAGCTTCTTCAGTAACTTTTCACAGAGGCCGTCGAAGCTGCCGTTGGACATGATGAGCAGAAGGTCGCCGGGTTTCGATTCCGCGGCGAGGAGATCGGCGATGGCGTCGGCCCCGGGAAGCACACGCGCGTCTTTGCCAAGAGCGCGCACCCCAGCGGCGACGGTTTCGGGATCCAGCCGCTGCTCGTCGGCAAGCTGGCCGGCGCGGTGGACGCTGCCGAGCAAAACTTTGTCACCCAGAGCCAGCGATTGCGGCAAGGCATCCTGAAAAACCTTGCGGCGCATGGAATTGGAGCGCGGTTCGAGCACGGCCCAGAGCCGTTTGCCGGGCCAGCGAAGGCGCGCGGCTTCAATGGTGGCTTTGACCGCGGTGGGGTGATGCGCGAAATCGTCAACGACGAGGACTCCGTCCACTTCGCCCTTCACGTCCATGCGGCGCTTCACGCTGCGGAACGATGCCAGCGCTTCCTGAATGGCTTCGCGGCGGATGCCGCGGCCCTGCGCGACGATCAAAGCGGCCAACGAATTCAATACATTGTGCCGGCCGGTCGCGGCAAGCCGAATGTCCGCGTAAGGCTCACCTTTGTAAGTGACCTGAAAAGTCATCGTGTCGCCATCGGATTGGACGTTGCTGGCGACCCAGTCGTTGCCCGCGTGAAAACCGTAGCGGATGACGGGGCAAAATGCCTTTGCAGTGGCGTTGCCAAGAGCTTCCCCAGCTTCCGGGTCGCCCCACACGACCACGCGCCCCCGGCGGGGAACCAGATTGACCAGCCGCCGGAAGGCCAGCTGGTAGACCTCGAAATCGGCGTAGATATCGGCATGATCAAATTCCAGCGAGGTAACAATCAGGTCGTCGGGATGATAGTGAAAAAATTTGGCAGCTTTGTCCCAGTAGGCGGAATCGTACTCATCCCCTTCCAGAATAAATTCTTCACCGCCCTCGAGTCCGTACGCCTGTCCAAAATTTTCTGCGATTCCGCCGACCAGGAAATTCGGCCGCTTCTTGGCGACATGGAAAAGCCACGCGAGCATGGCCGTAGTGGTGGTTTTGCCATGCGTGCCGCTGACGACGATGGAATGTTTGCCGGGAAGGAATTCTTCTTCAATGATCTCGGGCAACGAACGGTACGGCAGCCTGCGGTCCAGCATGTCTTCGACTTCGGCATTGCCGCGTGAAATCGCGTTGCCGACAATGATCAGTTCCGGAGCAGGCGTGAGATGCTTGGGATCGAAAGATGTGAAGTATTCGATGCCCAGGGATTCGAGAAATGTGGAAGCAGGCGGATAGACGCCCGCATCGGAGCCGGTGACGCGATACCCGCGCTCCCGCAGCATACCCGCCAGCGGCGACATCGCGGAGCCGCCGACGCCGATCATGTGAATGTGCTTTACCTTGCCCAAGACAGTTCCCTTCTTTAAGTTTAGTCGACAACAGCTGGTTCGAGAATTTCCAGCGTCCCTCCGCCTTTCGACAGCAATTTGGCTCGCACCCCAAGAGGCAGCGTCAGTATCGGGCGTTTCGTGTGCCCGATGGGAGCGCCGTAGACGATCGGAACTTTGAGCGGGCCGAGAATCGCTTCGCAGATTTGCACAATCGAAGGACTGCCGGGAGCGGGCGGATCGCAATCCGGGAAATCGCCGAGGAGAAATCCCGCAACGTTCTTGAACTTTCCAGCCTGGTGCAGATGGCGAAGCGCGCGGTCCACCTGGTAGGGCTTCATCCCGCGATCCTCAAGGACCAGAATGGCGCCATCCGTATCGGGCTCGAAACTGGTGCCGAGGGTGGTCTGCAACATCGTCAGGCAGCCGCCGACAATTCTTCCGGTGGCAGTTCCGGCACGCACGCATTCGGCCTGCAGTGGAAGTTTCCAGCCGGCCTTGGTTTCGCTGATCGTCAGCAGGAAAGAATACTCGTCATAGCCCGATGGCTGCCCGGCGCCGTGGTTAAATCCTGCGGCCACCATCGGCCCGTAGAACCCCGCCCAACGGCGCGTTTGCAGCAGTAGCAACTGAAGGATATTCAGATCGCTGAATCCGATCAGGCATTTCGGCGCGGCAAGATCCTTTGCTACATCCAGATCAATCAAATAGTTCGCGCCGTAACCCCCGCGGGTCGCAACTACGCCGCTCGCCGATTTCTCTTTGAAGGCTTTCTGAAACTGCTTCGCTCGCTCTTTATGATCACCGGCGAAGTATCCCTTTGTGGGAATTGGGGCTGGTTCCTCCACGAGGAATCCAAGCCTGCGCAGTTCGGCAACGCCAGCAGAGATCGCCGCGGGATCCGCGGGGGACGACGGCACAACAATGGCCAGCTTTGATCCCTTGCGAAGAGCTTTCGGCTTCAAGAGTTGCGTCGAGCGGCGGCTCATTCGTGATGGCCTTGCAGAGGCACGACTTCGGTAACAACGCCTTGGCGGTGGAGCTGCTCGACAATCTGCTCCTGCTGTTTGTGGCTGACGCAAGCTTCGAATTCGACAATCGAATTGTTGCCTGTCATCGAGACGCGGAAGTGCTGCACGGAAATTTTCAGGTTGGCAAGCAGGCGTTGCACTTCGCTGGCGACACTGTCCGCGTGGCTGGTGGTAAAGCGGAAAACCAACGCGCGCGACTTCAAGCTGAACCGGTCGGCGCACCAGGCGATGAAAACGAGACCAATCAGGACAATCGCCGTTGCCGAGCCGGCGACGGCAAACAGCCCTCCGCCAACGGCCATGCCGATGGCGGCTTCGGCAAAAATCGTGGCGGCGGTAGTCATACCGACAAGACCGGCGCTGTCCTTCAGAATGGCGCCCGCGCCGAGGAAGCCGATGCCCTGGACAATATTGGAAGCGATGCGCGTCGGGCTGGAGTCGCCGTAGATCCGGCTGATTTGAATCGAGAGAATCGTGAAGAGGGCAGTCGCCATGCACACAAACATGCTGGTGCGAATGCCGGCGGGGCGGCGATGGATCTCGCGCTCGACACCAATCGCGGCGCCGAACGCAGAGGCACAGAGCAGCCTTAGCAACATTTGTTGAAACGTCAGCATCGCTGTATGGACAACACCGGATTCAAAACAAATTCTACCGCTTAGAGTTTGAATTGGGTCAATTTCAAGAAGTGGCGTGCCCTGGCGTGTATCTCTGGCTTTTTGAGCTTCAGCAGGCGCTCCAGGCCGAAGCGCTCGACGGTGAAGCTTCCCAGGACCGAGCCATAGACCATTGCGCGGCGAAGTGCGGCGTCGTTGGTGCTGCCGGCACCCGCAAGATAGCCCATGAACCCGCCCGCGAAGCTGTCACCAGCGCCGGTCGGATCGTGCGGCTCTTCCAGCGGAAACGCCGGAACGCAGAAGACGCCGTGTTTATCCACCAGCATGGCGCCGTGTTCGCCGCGCTTCACGACCAGAGTGGACGGCCCCATCTTGAAGATATGCCTGGCGGCGCGCAGCAGATTGTGTTCGCTGGAAAGCTGGCGGGTTTCCGAGTCGTTGATCATCAAAATGTCAACGTGGCGCAGCGTTTCCCGCAATTCGCTGTTGGTGCGCTCGATCCAGTAGTTCATCGTATCCATGGCCACGAGCTTGGGTGTGCCTTTGACCTGGTGAAGAACGTCACGCTGGAGATCCGGTGCGATGTTGGCGAGGAACACGAATTTCGAATTGCGGTATTTTTCGGGCAGCCGGGGCTTGAACTCGGCGAACACATTCAAGTCGGTGACCAGGGTGACCCGCTCATTTAGATTTTCCGAATAACGGCCCGCCCAGAAGAAGCACTTCCCTTCCTTGCGCTCCAGGCCCTCGATATCAATCGAGCGCTTTTTCAGGATGGCTTCGTCCTTCGGATCAAAATCGTCGCCCACGATGGCGACCAGATTCACGTGCGTGAAGAAGCTTGCGGAGACGGAAAAATACGTCGCGGCGCCGCCGAGCGTGCGCTCCACCTTTCCGTAAGGACTTTCCAGTGCATCGTATGCGACAGAGCCGACGACGAGCAGGGACACAGGTTTCTCCTAGGACAGATACTTGCCGATAATGGCGGCAAGATTTTTCTTGGTTCTTGCGGGGACCAGCTTGAAATCGGTGATCAGCGAATGCGCCAGGGCGGAGCCGCACTTGCACTTGCGTTCGGCGGGCATGGTCTTCACCGCTTCGCGGACGACGTTCTGCGCGTTGGTGGCGTTCTGGTTGAGCGTGGCGATGATTTGCGAAGCGGTGACCGATTCGTGCTCCGGATGCCAGCAATCGTAATCCGTGATCATGGCGATGGTGGCGTAGCAGATTTCGGCTTCGCGCGCGAGCTTCGCTTCGGTCACGTTGGTCATTCCGATGACGTCAAATTTCTGCGCCCGGTGGAAATGGGCCTCCGCCAGCGTGGAAAATTGCGGGCCCTCCATATTGATGTAGGTGCCCTTGCGGTGGACGGGCACAGCCGAGGAGACGCAGGCATCGGCGAGCACCGTGGAGAGTTGCGCGCAGGTGGGCTTGTCAAACGCAACGTGGGCTACCAGGCCGTTGCCGAAAAACGTGGTGATGCGTCCCTTGGTGCTGTCGAAAAATTGGTCGGGCACGAGAAATTCACCCGGACGCAGATCTTCCTTCAGAGAGCCGACGGCGCTGACGGAAATGATGCGTTGTACGCCGAGCAGTTTCATTGCGTAGATGTTGGCGCGAAAGTTGAGTTCGCTGGGAAGAATTCGGTGGCCCCGGCCATGCCTGGCAAGGAACGCAACTCGTTTCCCTTCGAAATTGCCCAGAACGATTTTGTCGGAAGGGTCGCCGAAGGGCGTCTTGACGCGAATCTCGCGGGTGTTGCTGAGGCCGCTCATCGCATAGAGCCCGCTGCCGCCAATCACCCCGATTTCCGCCGGCGATTCTTTCGTCCGCGCAGATTTCCCCTTTGCTTTTTTGCCGCCTGCCATGCGTTTTCTCCTGGGAATTACCGGTTCAGATCCACCGGCTCGAATTCAATCTTGCCGTCGCGCTCGTGCAGCGTAGCGGAAGCGACGTCTGGGTCATGGCCAAAGACGACGATCCAGTTTTCCTTTGCCATCCGCGGCACCCACTTACGTTTCGTCTCCAGCGTCTGCAACGGATACAAGTCGTAGGCCATAATCCAGGGCAAAGGAATATGGTGCCGTGTCGGGAGCAAATCCGCAACAAAGGCCAGCGTTTTTCCGCCGCCGCTGAGTACTACGGCCTGGATATCGGCGTTATGCCCGGGAATTTTTGCGACCGAGATGCCGGGGAGGATTTGCGTGTCGCCTTCGACAAGATTCCAAAGGCCGGCTTCGGTGATGGGCTGGAAATTCTCGGGGAAATAGCTGGCGCGGTCGCGCTCGGTGGCTGCGGCCGCGTGGGCCAGCTCGGCGCGTTGCAAAACGTGGGTCGCGTTCGGAAACGTGGGGACAGCGCGGCCATTTTCGATGCGGGTGTTTCCTCCGGCGTGGTCAAAGTGCAGGTGCGTGTTAATGACCAGGTCCACTTCCGCCGGCTTCACACCACACTTGGCGAGTGAATCCATCAAGGGATCGCCTTCCTGAACGGCATAAATGGCGCGCTGCTTGGCGTCCCACTTGGTGCCGTTGCCGGTTTCGATCACGATGTTCTTCCCGTGCGCGCGAACCAGCAGCGAATTGGCGCGCAGGCGAATGCGGTTTTTTTCATCGGGCACCGATTTTTTGTCCCAGAAAACTTTGGGGACCACGCCAAACATGGCGCCGCCGTCCAGCCAGAAATTGCCGCCGTCGAGATATCGGACTTCGATGTCGCCTAAATGCATTGGAGTCAGGGTCGGACCAAAAGGCGCTATTCGGCCAGGGGCGCTCCTCTCAGGATTTCGGAAACGGCGGTGAACGGATCTTTTTTCCGTTCGGCGACTTCGACCGCGAGGGCACGGAGACGGGCTTCGCCTTCCTTGCCGCCAAGCACTTTTTCAAGAAGCCGCGACTCCAGCAATTCGATCAGGCGATTCTGCCAGTGCTCGACGTGCTTCTGACGGCGCTGGCCGCTCGATTCGAAATGCTTGCGGAATTTCTCGACGGTGGCGGCAAGCTCTTCCACGCCTTTGTTTTCGGTGGCGACGGTGCGGATCACCGGGGGATGCCAGCCGTCGCGCGGCATCACCAGCGATAGCATCGCGTGAAGCTGCTCTTCCAGCCTGTCGGCACCCTCGCGATCGGCTTTGTTCAAGACGAAGATGTCGCCGATTTCCATCAGGCCGGCTTTCATATTCTGGATGTCGTCGCCAAGGCCGGGAACGAGAACGACGAGCACGCAATCGGCGAGACGCACAATGTCGATTTCGTCCTGGCCCACGCCGACGGTTTCGATCAGCACCTGGCGCTTGCCGGCCGCATCCAGCAGCAGCGCGACTTCGGCGGTCGAACGGGCAAGCCCGCCGAGAAATCCACGCGTGGCCATCGAGCGGATGAAGATGCCGGTGTCGCTGGCGTGGCCTTGCATGCGAATGCGGTCGCCCAGAATCGCGCCGCCTGAATAAGGGCTGGTGGGATCAACAGCAATCACTCCGACGCGATCTTCGCGCTTGCGGTGATAAGCCGCCAAGCGGTCAACCAGCGTGCTTTTGCCGGTGCCCGGAGCGCCCGTCACACCGGTGAGATACGCTTTGCCCGTGTGCGGAAAAAGTTGCCGCAGCAATTCTTCGGCCTCGGCCGAGTGGTTTTCGATGGCAGTAATGGCGCGAGAGATGGCGCGCACGTCGCCGCTGCGGACCTTTTCGGCCCAGTCGCTTACGGCGGTGGTCATTGCGAGACAAACCTGTGCGTGTGGAAGGTGGCAGACAAGAGCATACCTTTAGCAGACTACCTCAACTCGGAAAATCGGTCATCCCGGCCGCGGCCACATGCACGCGCCTGTAGCTCACCCCTTCAGGGGTGAGGGTTTTCCCGGCGGTGGCAAGATTGTGCCGTCGTAATGAAAACCCTCAGGCCTGAAGGCCTGAGCTACAGGGATTTTATTTTTTGCCGAGGAGTTGACGGGCAATGACCAGCTTTTGGATTTCACTGGTGCCCTCGCCGATGGTGCAAAGCTTGACGTCGCGGTAATACTTTTCGGCCGGGTAGTCTTTGATAAAGCCGTAGCCGCCGTGAATCTGCACGCACTCGTTGGCGACGCGGACGGCGACTTCTCCGGCAAACAGCTTGGCCATGCTGGATTCCCGCGTGAACCGGACATCTTTCTGATCGGCGAGCCAAGCCGCCTGATAGACGAGCAGGCGCGCGGCTTCCACTTCCGTGGCCATATCGGCCAGCTTGAACTGGATGGCCTGAAATTCACTGATGGCCTGGCCGAACTGCTTGCGCTGCTTGGCGTACTTCAACGCCGCGTCCAGCGCGCCCTGGGCCATGCCGAGGCCGAGCGCGGCGATCGAAATGCGCCCGCCATCGAGAATTTTGAGGCTTCCGGTAAAGCCTTCGCCTTCGGGCCCGAGAAGATTTTCGGCCGGCACCTTGCAATCCGTGAAAATGACTTCGGACGTGTCGCTGGCGCGCATACCCAGCTTGTTTTCTTTTTTGCCGGGGCGGAATCCGGGCATGCCTTTTTCGAGGATGAAGGCGCTGATGCCGTGCGAACCTTTGGATTTGTCGCTTACAGCCATGGCCACACAGGTGTCGGCGTAGTGGCCGTTGGTGGTGAACGTTTTGGAGCCGTTAAGAATCCAGTGCGCACCGTTACGCACCGCCGTAGTCCGCGTTCCGCCGGCGTCGGATCCGGCTTCGGGTTCGGTCAGCGACCAGGCACCCAGCTTTTTGCCCTGCGCCAGCGGGACGAGGTATTTGCGCTTTTGTTCTTCGGTCCCAAACTTATAGATGTGGTTGCTGCACAGCGAATTGTGCGCGGCGACAAACAGACCCACGGAGCCGTCAACGCGCGAGAGCTCTTCTATGACTGTGGCATATTCGATATAGCCGAGGCCGGCGCCGCCGTACTGCTCAGGGAAGATCACACCGAGAAGGCCCATTTCGGCAAGCTTGGGCAAGAGTTCCAAGGGAAAGTGCGAGGCTTCGTCCCACTCCATGACGTGGGGACGGATCTCGCCTTCGGCGAATTCGCGG
>DASSGJ010000236.1:0-3857 GCA_035693545.1 Candidatus Acidiferrum sp. | reverse complement strand
AGGGTGCACCATGAAGCTCATACTCGATGGATCTCATCCCGGACGCTGCCCCGAGTGCGGCAGCTCATCACTCCACCGGTCAAGGAGAAAGGACTTCGTCGAATCCTTTCTACACCACGCGCTGTTCATCAGCCCGTATCGTTGCGACGAATGTTACGAGCGCCACTATCGTATTCGTGGAGCGAGAGAAGTGGGGCGCGCGAATGCGCATAGTCCAAGACACGCGGCTTAGCCGGCGCCCGTTCTGATCCAAGCAAAAATCCCCAACGAAGTATTTGGTCAAGCAGCCGGATGCTTCAAGATTTCGGCTAACGCGCGCAAACGCGACGCGTCGGCGGGAGCTTTCGCGGTTGCGGCAGTTTGTTCGAGAGATGGGGCCATGGATTGCAGTTTGGCCACCTTATTTTTATTCATGTGAGAAGACTCTGCGCCGTGAATGGCTTTCTGCAGCGAGGCGATTTGCTTTGCGGGCAACGCTTGGGAGCGGGAGAGTTGGTCGAGATAGGCTTTGGCGACGACGAGGCTGGAGGGCCACTCGATTTTTTGCTGGTTCTGGACGTTCAGTTCGGAGACGCGGACGGATTTGGCGGCGTCGATTTCGTTTTGCGTGAGGTTCGGGCTGGGCGTGAGTTCAAAGATGTCGAGGCCGCGGGCGATTTCGGAGGCGTAGATATTGCCGTTGTACCAGTAGGCGGACCATTCGCCACCGAGGACGAGCATTTTTGGATCGATGGGGCCGCGGTCGAAGTAGGCGATTTCGAATGGTTGCGATGGGTCGGTGAAATCCATGACAGAGACGCCGCCCTGATACCAGGCCTGGACCTCAATGTCGCGGCCGGGAACGGGGACGAGCGAGCCGTTGTGGGCGACGCAGTTTTCCGAATCGCCCTGCGCGGCGGGCATTTTGTAATAGTTGGCGAAAGTGAGCTTGTCGTCCTTGAGGCGGAAGATGGCGTCGGCGCCCCACTTGTTGGGATCGTTGGCACGGCAGCGCGCGCCCAGTCCGCCGCCCCACTCATCGGTGAAAACGACTTTGGTGCCGTCGTTGGAGAATGAGGCGGAGTGCCAGTAGGAATAGTTGGGGTCGTTGACGGCGTCGAGGCGCTTTGGATGGACGGGATCTTTGACGTCGAGAATGATTCCGTTGCCAGAGCAGGCGCCGGCGGCGAGGCCGATGGCGGTGTAGACCGTGATGTCGTGGCACTGGTCGGTGTCCGCGGGCTTTTCCTGGCCCTTGTGCAAGCTGCCGCCGCTGCTGAGGCCGTTGATGGCGCCGGTGCGTGGATCAATGAATATGCGCGGAGCGGAAACGATTTTGGCGTCCTGAGGCGCGGCGACGGGGACTTTGATTACATCAATGCGGAAGAGGGCGGTGTTGGGATCTTTGTCTGGCTTTTCGCCGGAGCAGCCGTCGAGTTCTTCGGCCTGGCGGACGAACGATGTGCCGGAGACGTAGATGTAGACGTTGTTCTTGTCGTTGGGATCGACGACGAGAGTGTGGGTGTGGGAGCCGCGGCAGGTTTGCACGGCGGCAACTTGCTTTGGATTCCTGATGTCGGTCATGTCGAAGATGCGGACGCCGCGGAAGCGGTCTTTCTGAGCGGCTGGTAGGCGGCGCTTCTTTTCTTTTTGCTTATCTTTATCTTCGTCGGCAGGCGGGGGAGGCTCGGGAGGAAAGCCCTGGGTGCCGCAATCGAGGCGGCCGTTGGGCATTTCAACGGACATGAAGAGAAGATTTTTGTAGACGGAGACGTCACCCTGGCCGCCGGGGCAGATCATGGAAGTGAGGAGCTTGGCGTTCGCTGGGCTGGAGATGTCGTAGATGTTCACGCCATAGAAATTGCCCATGAAGAGGTGGTCGCCCTGAAAGGCGAGGTCGGAGTTGGCGAACGCGAGTCCGGCGATGGGGAGCCGGACTTCTTTCGGAAGCTTTGTGGGGTCGCCGATGCCGAGCTGAGCGATGGTTTTCTGCACTTTGGGATCATCGGGATCGGTTGCGCCGAGTTGAAAGGCGTCGGGATTTTTGACGAGAAGAAGATGCTTGATGCCTACGGCGGCTTCGCCGGCGTCGTAGAGGCCGGGTGTGAGTTTGGCGCGGGGATCGTTGGCGTCGGAACCTTTCATGCCCGGAGGGAGTGCGGGAGCGGGTTCGGGCGCGAATGGGTTTTTATTGGCGTCGGCGTCCGCATCCTTTTTGGCTTGATCTTCCTTGGCGGCATCCTGCTTGGGCGCGTCCTGTTTAGCAGGGGGAGCGGCAGGCTCCTGAGCTTTCAAGCGGATGATGCCGGAAGATAGAAAAATCGCGACGATGGCGACGCGAAGGGCAAGAATGATTGCTCGATTCATTGTTTCTCCTCAGAAGATTTTTTCTGCAACATGGTTTCCATGATTTTAATTTCGGCGCGTTGGGTGTTGTCCGCGTCGGTGGCGAAGTTGAAGAGGTCAGCGTCCTGGCCGGCGCCGGCAGTGTCGAAGAGGTCTTTGACCATGGTGAGGGCGCCGTTGTGGTGCTGAATCATGCCAGTCAAGAACAGACGATCGAAATCGGCGCCGTTGGATTTGCGAAGGGCGTCCATCTGTTCGGGGCTGAGCATTCCGGGCATGAGGGCCATGGGGCGGCCGGAGCGGTCCATATCGGGCATGCCGGGCATGGCCATGGAGAGAGCTTCGCCGCGAGCCGCGAGCCAGCTTTGCATGAAGCGAATTTCGCTGGACTGGGAGCTGGTGATTTTGGCGCCGAGGGTGTGGAGCCCCTTGTTTTCGGTGTGAGAGGGAATGAGGGCGGTCATTTCGACGGCTTGCTGGTGGTGCATGATCATGCCCTGCATGAATTCGACGTCGGCGGGGGAGCGCGGAGGCACAGTCCCTTTGGTCGAGGACGGAAGCGTTTTCGTGGGCTGGCCGGGAGCGCCGGGCTGGACGATGGAGGGCGCGGAAGAATCTTTCTGTTGGGCATTCAGTGGGGAAGTGGAGAGAACGGAGGGGATGCCCAAAGCAAGCATCGGAACCACGAGCATTGCGGGTCTCAGGAGCGAGTAGGATGTGCGTTTACAGCGAAGAGATAAGATGTCTTTCTCCACCGGCGAACCAAGCATTTGACCGGCTTAACCGAGTGCGGCCAGCCCATATTCCCGAAGCTATTTGCGCGACAGAATTTATATCACGCCCCGGGGAAAACGGGCTGGCTTTTTTTCGGCCACCTAGCATTTGTGGTTGGCGGTGGTGGGGTCGATGACTTGGGTGATTTCGGTGATTTTGGTGGCGGGGAAACCGCTGAGTTCGGAGTGGCGGCGGATGACGGATTCGTCTTTGGCGAGATAGATGCAAAAGGTCTTGTCGCCGGTGACGTAGGATTCCTGCCACTGGATGTCGGGACCGAGCTGGCTGAGCGCGTGATTGGAGCGGACAGCGGCTCCGCGCAGTTGTTCTTCGTCGAAAGAGCCTACCTGGGGGATTTCGCGTTCGATGACAAATTTCTTCATTGCATCCTCCGTATAATGCCAAGAGTGTTTCTGCTCATTCAAAGTAGAGGGAAAAGGGGCTTGCGGCAAGATGGCAGATTTGCCATTCTACAGTGGTATTTGCGCCATGCGAAATGGAGCGAAAATGATCGACGTGACGGTTTTGATTCTTGACGGGACATTTTCTTCGACCGCGGTCGGGCCGATGGAGGTGTTCCGTCATACGGGGACGATCTGGAACGACTTTGCCGGCAGGGAACGGACGCCGCGATTCCGGGTGACCACGGCGTCGGTCCAGGGGAGGCCCGTGAAGTGCGACGGACCGCTATTTATAAGGCCAATGGCGGCGATGACGGAAATTCGCAAGACCGAGCTGATTTTTCTGCCGTCCACGGG
>DASSGJ010000235.1:0-8786 GCA_035693545.1 Candidatus Acidiferrum sp. | reverse complement strand
TGGCAATGAAAACCCTCGGGCCTGAAGGCCCGAGCTACACCTCACTCGTGCAACCATCCGCCCTGCGGTAAACTCTATATGTATATGGATAAACGAATTCCTATGTGAGGTTTGCTGTGCGCGGAATGAATCACGAATCGGTTTGTCGCTCTATCCTGATCATCACGGGAGCTTTTTCACTGGGTGTGCTCTCTCCTGCTTTTGCGCAAGACCCCGGACCGCTGCCACATCCACCCTCTCCGCGCACGCAGGCTCCCCCTCCTCCGCCGGCCCAGCAGCCGCCGCCCGTGAACCAGACGTACCATTCTTCCCCGCCACCGCAGGCGATCCATTCGCCCGGAGACAGTCCCATCCTGAACGAGCCGCCGAAACAGCCGGTGGACGAAATCATCAAGCGGTTCTCGGAACGCGAATCGGAGTTCAAGCGCGAACGAGGCAACTACACCTACACGCAGACGTTTTCGATTCAGACGATTGACGACGACGATCGCCCCGATGGCGAATACCGCATGACCAGTGAAATTGTGTTTTCGCCCGACGGCAAACGGTTTGAAAAGGTCACCTCGGCTCCGCAGCCCACGCTGCAGCGCATCATGCTGAGCGAACAGGACCTGGACGACGTGCGCAATGTGCAGCCGTTTGTGCTGAACGCCGAAGACCTGCCCAAGTACAACGTTTCGTACGTGGGGCGTCAGCAGGTGGACGAGCTGTCCTGCTACATTTTCGACGTCGCGCCGAAAACCATCGAGAAGAAACAGCGCTATTTCCAGGGCCGCGTTTGGGTGGACGAAAACGATTTGCAGATTGTTATGTCCGACGGCAAAGCGGTACCGGACATCATCAACAAGAATAATGAAAACGTTTTTCCGAGGTTTCGCACGTACCGGCAGAACATCGAAAAAGGCTACTGGTTTCCGGTGTATACCCGTGCAGATGATTACCTGCACTTCCGCTCCGGCGACATCCACATTCGCATGACCATCCGCTACTCCAATTACAAGCGTTACGGCAGCACGGTGAAGGTGGGAACAGCCACGGAAATCAAGGAACCGCACTAGACCCATCGCTACTGCGCATCAAAAACATGATGAGGGCAACCAGAAACGGCCTGTTCGCATTCTAACTGCGTGATGTTTCGCCGCCTGCGCGGGCGACAGAATATCCACTGAGAAAAAATCCTGCGGGCCCCAGCCCGAAGTTGAGAGGCACCCACCTGTCCTCTCAGCCAGTTACACCACAAGAAAATAAAATTGCCCGTTGGCCAACTCTTTGGCCGGGCGCGGCACACTAAACAAGAAGTGGTTAGTTCCCGGTTGGGGTGTTTGCTGAATGAGTATTTTGCGAAAGAATGTGTTTTTGAAGTGCCTCGGCTTGGCGCGGCCCGTCCAACGCGGGAACGCGTCCATCGCGGCCTTTTTCTTTTTTTCCCTTATGATATTGGTTTCCGCGCGGCCGGTGCGCGCCAATTGCGAGAATATTCCCGCTGGAAAATCGTTCTGGGTGCGCCTGTTGGACCCCGTCGCATCCTACAGCTCCAAGCCGGGAACATTTATCCGAGCCACTTTGATTCAGTCACCCGACTGCGATGGAGCGCCGGTTTTCCCTGCGGGCCTGGAAGTGGACGGCGAGGTGGTGGCCGCGCGAAAAGTTGGCTTGGGCTTCGTCCATGAAACCGCGTCGCTGGAGATCATTTTTGACCGCATCGTTACCCCCGATGGAACCGTGCTTCCGATCGCCTCGCGGGTGATGGAAGTGGACAACGCGCGGGAAACGGTGCGCAACGGCAAAATCAAAGGCATTCTGGCCACGTACACGCCGCAGGGCCGCATCACGGATGGCCTGGGACACTTGCCGTCGCTGAATCCCTACAGCGCTCCGAGCCTGATTGTCTATCGCCTGCTTACCGTTCTGCCCGAACCAGAAATTTACCTGCCTCCCGGAACCGACCTGCGGCTGCAATTGAACGTTCCCCTCTACGTGGGCGACCAGCCGGAACTTCCCCAGGTGTCTTTCCAGATGGACGAACTGGAACGCGGTGACGTGGAAATGCTGCTGCAAAAGAACACCACACGCACGTACACCCGCAAGGGAAAAGAAGCCGACCTGGTCAACGTAATGTTCGTGGGGTCGCGCGAGCAGATGGAGTCGGCGTTCCGATCCTCGGGCTGGATGAATGGTGACCGTATCTCAACGCACAGCGTGCTGCGGGAATTCCGCGCGTTCCTTACTCTTTCCAACTACCCCACCGCGCCCATCACCACGCAGTATCTTCAGGGCCAACGCCAGGAAGTTACCTGGCAGAGAAGTTTCAACAGTTACAGCCGGCGCGACCACTTGCGCCTCTGGGAGGAGCCTGGCACCGTTCTCGGCCAGGACGCCTGGCTGGGCGCCTATTCTCGCGAGACGAGCGCCGCCCTTTCCGTTACGCAACACAAATTCATTCATCACCTGGACCGCAATCTCGACGATGGCGTGAATATGCTGGTACGGGATCTGACTCTTGCGGGTTGCGTCAAGTCCGTGCAACTTCTTCCGCGGCCTGAGCTGCACAACACGTTTATGAACGCCACCGGAGACGAGATGCGCACCGACGGCGTAATGACGGTGGTGCAGCTTGCGGATTGCGAGAATTCTGCGGCAACACTCGCGCGGGCAAACCCCTTGATTCCCGTTCGGCCACATTCCTGGCTGGCCCGCTACCTTCGCACCCAGGTACTTGTCTACAGGGGCGACGTGGTTCGCGGCAACCTGATCTTCAGCGGATACTACGTCGGACGCGTCTGCATCCATGCTTTTCGTTCACGCCACCAGCACGGCCAGGAACAGGACGCCGATGGCTTGCCCCTCAGCCCCATCTCTCCGGACACCCTGTTTCCGCAATTCGCCTACAACGGCGCCGCTGTCGCTGCCGCCCGGTAGCTTCACGCCTTACTATTTTGATTTCGCGGGCTACGCGCGGGGCCTGCCGACAAAATTCCATTTGCCCCAGGCGAAGGATTCGAATTCCGGCTCAAAATACCGGTTTGCCAATTGAGAGATCTCTTGCGGGCGCCCCAGCCAGTTCTCGTACGTCTGCCGCTCGTAATCAATCATCGTGGCCAGGGCGTCGAGTTTCACGGACAAGCGCCGGGCCAGCAGATTCTCCGTAACAACGTGGACGAAGCGAAGGAATGGCGTCAGCCAGGGCTCGACGAACACAACGCGGCCGTCTGGCCGGAGGACCCTTTGTAGTTCGGCGAAAACGCGTTCGAGGTCGTCCGGCAACGTAGGCAAATGGTGCAATCCGCCCTGGACGATCGCGGCATCTTTGCTTTGTTCCGCAAACGGCAGTTCGCGGCAGTCGCAGGCAATGCAACGCGCGTTTCCGGTGTATTCCGCCAGCAGCCTCGGAGAAAGGTCCACGCCCTCAATATCCCGGAAACCCAGCCTGGCGAGCGCATGCAATCCATTGCCGCGCCCGCAAAACAGCTCGACTATATTGGTCTCGCGCGGCCACTCGCCCACTCCCAGTCGGCGCAACCGGTCGGTGAATTTCTGAATCTCCTGCTCGGGCGTTTCAAAACGAAGATACGCCGCCTCCCACGGATCAATTCCCTGCGTTGCCTCATTCTGCGGTGAATCCGTCATTGAGCCCCAGTGTCCCCTCAGGTAGCGTGTGCTAAAGTTCTAGTCGGGAAGTGCCGCATCGCAGTTTCCCATACTCTTTGTTTCCAGGTGAAATGGATTCTCTCTCACGATATGTGGAGTAGCTTGCCGGCGTTCCCCAACCGATGACTTCACCGCCCGAGTCCTGGCCTCTTTCCTGGATCGCGCGCAGCCACCGCGCGCTGGTTTTTGGCCGCCGCGCCCGCGTTCTAGCCGATGCCCTGGCACCGCTGATTCCCGCGGAAGCGCATAGTGTTCTCGACATCGGATGCGGCGACGGAACGATAGCCAGCTTGATTGCCGAGCGCCGGCCCGGCCTGGCCATTGAAGGAGTGGAAGTGATTCCGCGGCCGGCCTGCCGGATCCAATGCCGCGCGTTTGACGGCGCGACACTTCCTTTTCCCGATCAATCGCTCGACGTTTGCCTCTTTGTGGATGTGCTGCACCACACGACGGATGTGACGCAACTCCTGTGTGAAGCGGCGCGCGTTTCGCGCAGCTGCGTCGTTTTGAAGGATCACTTGGGCGAAAATTCGTTCGACCATGCCACGCTGAAAGCCATGGACTGGGTCGGCAACCGCCCGCACGGGGTCACGCTGACGTACAACTATCAGTCGTACAGCCAGTGGCAGGAACATTTTGCAGCGTGCGGGCTTCGCGCCGCGCAGATTTCCACCGATCTTCCGCTGTATCCGTTTCCTTTTTCGTTGTTGTTCGGCAGAAAGCTGCACTTTGTTGGGCAACTCGCCAAAGGATAGAAGGCGAGTGCCGCCCCTCCGGGGCTCGCCACGCCTCTCTCTGTGTACCCAGCGCTTACGCGCTGGGCTAACTTCTGGCGCGCCTCCGGCGCTGGCAGAGACGGACAACGAAGACGGCATCCAGACACAGTAAGGAAAATCCTCACCCCTGAAGGGGTGAGCTACAGCTTTGCCAGACGCCGGGGATGTTTCTGCCGCACCCGGGGCAATTCCCTTTTTTCATGCGGTTGGCTTGCACGTCGTGCCAGGAGCGGCGGATGAGCACCTCGCCGCAGCCAGGGCAATAGGTATTTGCGGCTTCGCTATAGATATTTCCTTCATAGACAAAGTGCAGGCCGGCCTTCAGCGCAATCTCTCGCGCGCGATGAAGCGTTTCGGGCGGGGTGCGGGGCTTGTCGCGCAGCTTGAAATCGGGATGAAACGCCGTGAAGTGCAATGGAACGTCCGGGCCGAGATGAGCCAGCACCCAGTCGGCCAGCCGCTGCGTCTCCACGGGATCATCGTTCAGCGTCGGAATCATCAGATTGGTAAGCTCAAACCATACATTCGTTTCGTTTTTCAGCCACTCCAGCGTCTTCAGCACGGGCTCCAGGTGAGTGAGCGTAACTTTTCCGTAGAACCCCTCGGTAAACGCTTTCAAATCCACGTTTGCCGCGTCCACGTGATCGTAAATGTCGTGAAAGGCTTCGTAAGTGATGTAGCCGTTGGTGACCATCACGGTTTTCAGCCCATGGTCTTTCGCCGCGCGGCAAATATCAATCACGTACTCGCCCCAGATGGTCGGCTCGTTATAGGTGAACGCAATCGAGTCGCAGCCGTATTTCAGCGCGAGCAACGGCACTTCCTCCGGCGAGACAGGATGCGAGCGCACGTGATCCTGATGCGATTTCGAAATATCCCAGTTCTGGCAGAAGAAACAACCCATGTTGCAGCCGGCCGTACCCATGCTAAACACGCGCGTGCCGGGCAAAAAATGATTCAGCGGTTTTTTTTCGATGGGATCGATTTGCAGGGCGGCGGGAGCACCGTAGCCGAGGTTGTAGAGTTTTCCGTCCTGATTGATGCGGATGAAGCAGAACCCTGATTGGCCGGGATGGATGTGGCAATGCCGGGGGCACAGAAAACAATGGACGCGTCCGTTGCCTTCCGGTTCCCACCAGCGCGCTTCGTGCAGGGTTTCCGTCTTCTGGAGGACGTTCAGATCAGCCATGATCCTCCTCCTGCGGACAGTATACTCCTGGCGAACGCGGCAATGGCTGGCATGGGGGTGGGCCATTCGAAGAGGGGAAAAGCAGATCCCTCAGCCGCAAAGAACGCGGCTTCGGGATGACAGGCTTGCTGTATTTCTACGTGATGTTGCTCACGCGTGGCGACGCTGTACGCGGCGGCGTTCGGCGGACCAGTCGGCAAAGCGCTGCAACTGGTCGCGGTACTTCCAGGAGAGTTGGAAGAATTTTCCGGCGGTCATGTGAGCCGCTTCTTTCCCGAGAAACGTCTCAAACCGCCACTGTAGATATGGGCTATTCCACGGCCGCAACCGGTAGCCCCGGGCTGCAATCCAGTAAAGCCGGAGTGTCTTCCACATTGGTCTTGCCTTTCTTCAAGGAACAGCTATCCGCCGAGCGGGGCGGAAAGATGTTCGTGTACCAAAATCCAGGTTTTCCCCTTTTTCTCCCAAATTCCCGTATAGCGTATCGGCGTATCGATCGTCTTGCCATCCTTCATTTTTGCGGACAGGTGCATCGGAACCGTGGTCCAGGCGATGTTTCCGTGCCGCGTCACTTTCAATTCTTTTCCCGCCGTCAACGAAGCGCTCTGCGCCGGTTCCAGCAAAGCTTTGCGCACGCCCGCGTCGTACTCTTTCCAACTGCTATAGGAAAACGGGGTGACATCGTAAAAGATCAGGCCGTCTTCCTTCGCATAAAACTTGGCCACGTTGTTGGGATCCCCGGTGCTCCACGCGGCGCAATAGCCGTCAATCAATTTGCGGAAGGTGGCATCATCCGTGGCTCTCTGCTGGGCGCGCGCTCCGGCAAATGTCAGCAGACCGCCGAAGAAGGCGATCAGGACATAAAGTATCCAGTGATTTCGGGGCTTTCCCGAGCGCTCCGCCAACGATGGATTTCCCTCCATGCAAACCTCACAAGATTATTTTTCGGCCAAACGGGCCTGGTGGAGCAGAGTGAAAGTACCTTAGACACATTGCCGGGACAATTCAAGCGGAAACTGCGGGGCAGGAAAAATTTACGCGGCGAGGCGCTTCACCCAGATGCGGGTGGTTGCCGGTTTGCCTAAGTGCATCGTATGTCCCCCCGCGCGGACGGTCATGGTTTCGTCGTACTCGCGCTTCAGGACTTCCACTTTTGTGGCGGGCAGCAGGCGCAGGCCTTCCAGAAACTCCAGGAAACCTTCATCTTTTTCGTAGACGCACAGGATTTCGGCGCTTTCTTTGGCCTTGAGTTCGGAAAGCAGCACGCCGCCCTGTTTGCGCAGCTGGGCGATGCCGCCGTTCATCGGGACGCCGTGCGGGCAGGTTTTCCGCGCGGCAAATTTTTTCAGAAGCAGGGCTTCCACTTCGGGCGAAATGGCGTGCTCCATGCGCTCGGCCTCGGCGTGGGCTTTCGACCAGGACAATCCAATCACTTCCGTCAGCAGCATTTCGGCGAGTTGGTGGCGCAGCATCAGGTGCTGGGCGTTCTTGCGCCCTTTTTCCGTCAAGTGGATGCGTCCGCCGCGCTCGATTTTCACATGGCCGTCGCGGGTCATGCGCTTCAGCGCTGCGGTGACTGCGGGCGGCGTCACATTCAATTCTTCGGCAAGGCGCGCGCTGATGGGCACCTGGTTTTCCTCCAGCATCTCCCAGAGCGCTTTCAGATAATCTTCCTGCGAAACACTGGTCTGCTCGCGTCGCAATTCGTCTCCTCTGCCTGCTTTAAACCGCTGAGCGCTGCTTTTCCCGCAAACGCTGCGCCAGACGGTTCACTCGCCCGCGAATCTCTTCCAGGATTTTCTGATAAATGGCCGCGTCTTCGCCATAAGGATCCCCGACTTGCCAGTCTTCCACCTTTTCGTAATCCTCAAACTCCATTTCGCGCATTCTGCCGCTCATGTTGATTACCAGCTCGGCGCGCTTCCAGGCTTCCGGGGCAATTCGTTTTGACGCCAAGCCGTCCGCCGAATACCCGTTCCGCCGAAGTGCTTCCTGCGTGTGCAGCGGAATTTCTCCAAGCGGGTACAGTCCGGCGCTTGCCGGCTCAATCACATCGCCCGCATCGTGTTTCGCAATAGCCTCCGCCATGATGCTGCGGCAGGCATTCCCGAAGCAGACGAAGAGGATCTGGGTCTTCTGTTCCATCAGGATTTCAATTTATAAGGATTCCCCGCCAGAGGCAAATCAACGCGCGGCGGCGGTCTCGGCGGCGTGGGCTGAGGCTATCTCCAGAAAATGTTGGTGGACGGTGGGGTCGTCGGTGAGTTCCGGATGAAACGTCGCCGCCAGAACATTGTCTTTTTTCACCAGCGCGGGTTTGCCTTCATGGCGGGCTAGAACTTCAATGCCCTTCCCCAATTCTTCGATGATGGGCCCGCGAATGAACACCATTTCGAGCGGCTCCTGCTTCAGCTTGCTCGGCTCGTAAAAGACGTCGCTTGCCAGTTGCCGGCCATAGCCGTTGCGCAAAACCGTCATGTCCAGCAAGCCCAGCGATTCCTGCGGAGGATTGTTCACTTTCGATGCCAAGAGAATCGCGCCCGCGCACGTGCCGAAAACCGCTCCGCCTTGTCTCGAAAATTTACGGATGGCGTCGAACAAACCCTCTTCCTTCAGGAATTGCAATTGCGTCGTAGATTCTCCCCCGGGCAGAACAACGCCGTCGCACCCCTCCATGTCTTCCACAGTGCGCACTTCCACCGTCTCCGCGCCGAGCGCCCGCAGCATCGCCGCGTGGGCTGCGAAATCACCTTGTATCGCCACGATCCCGATCTTCATGGGTCCGATCTTCTTTCTCGTTCCATTCGAGGAAAGCGGCCGGGCGCGTACGGTTTTTGCCGCACTACTCCCGGCCGTTTTCTTTCTCGAACCATTCTTCCTGGCAGCTTTAGCACGACGCTTCAAAACGCACCTTACCAGCCGCGCGTGGAGAGCAGATCTTTCTCTTCCAATTGCCGCACATCGATGCCGGGCATCGCTTCGCCGAGCTCTTCGCAGGCTTCGAGAATCGCCTTCGGGTCCTCAAAGTGGGTGTTCGCTTTCACGATGGCTTTCGCGCGGGCTTCGGGATCGCTGCTCTTGAAAATCCCGGAGCCAACGAACACCGCTTCCGCGCCAAGCTTCCGCACCAGAGCCGCGTCTGCCGGAGTGGCAATTCCGCCCGCCGAGAAATT
>DASSGJ010000234.1:0-16793 GCA_035693545.1 Candidatus Acidiferrum sp. | reverse complement strand
CAACCGGGGTAATGCAAGGAGGGGTTACAACGGGGCAAAGAGGAAGTGCTCCTGCTCGGTGTAACTCGGTCTCTAGCTACTGAGATGCTGAAACGCCCGCCTGCCGCGGGTAGGTCGCGGGGAGCGTCACAGCCTTAAAAGAATACTCGCCGCATAAACCCTGTGTCAATCAAAGGGGATTGACGAAGGCAGGCTGTTTCTCGTCTTACGCCCGCGCGCGGCCGGCTTGGCGGGCTTCGCGGCGGAAATCCGGGGCATGGACTTCGACGGTGCGGCACATTTCGTAGAGGCGCGAGCGCATCCGCGCGCCGATGCGATCCGCAAGCGTATCCTCTTTGACTACCATGCGCTGGCCGCCGGGCAGGCGCGGGGTTGGCTCGGGCGTCGCGGTTTCCTCGAAATAATTTGTAGTGAGGATCGTCATGCGCTTTTCGTTGTAGCGGGCGTTCAGCACTAGGCCGATGATGTCCAGCACCCAGGCAGAGGGTTTGCTGGCGCCCAAATCATCGAGCACAAGAATTTCCGCCGCGCGGACCGGCTCGAGCACACCCATCTCCGTGGAATCGCTCGCCGGGTTATAGCTGGCCTGAATCTCTTTCAACAATTCGCGATAGTCGCAGAACAGCCCGTTATGCCCGCGGCGAATCAACTCCTTCACCGCGGCAACTGCCAGATGCGTTTTGCCGACTCCTGACGGCCCCATCAACAGCAATCCCTTTTCCGTCGCCGGGTAATCGCGCACAAACCCCTGCGTCATCAGCTTCGCCTGCTTCAATGCTTGCTCGTGTTGCGCGGTCCACGTCTTGCCATCTGCCAGATCCGTGGCGAAACTTTCGAAATCGCAATGCTCGTAGCGCTTCGGCACCCGCGCCCGCTCCATCACTTTTTCCGCGCGCTCCTCCATCCCGCATTCGCAAGCCACGGCCATCTGCCCCGCCGCCCCATCTTTCCTGGGCACCATCTTCCAACCCGTCCCCTTGCACAACGCGCAATCTTCCCTGGCCATGTTCTTCCTTTGGAGTGCGGCAGCCCAGCTGCCGCTTTTACGGCGTAAGCGTTGACTCCCAATCTAAATTTTCGAATAGAGGCGCAATCTCAAAAGCGGGAGCAGAGCTCCCGCACTCCATGAGTGCATCATACGTCCCATCGCCGCGGCTCACAATGCGTCTGCCCTGCGGAAATCTGTGTACAAAAAGCAAAAGCCCCGATTCGCTCGGGGCCTTCCGAAGTTTCTTGATCGCTGTATCGGCTAGCGGTGGTCGGCAAACCGAACTCTTCACCAGTCACCAAGCACCAGTCACCAGTCACGCCTTCACAATCCTCGGCCCCGTCTTCACGATCGCATGCTTCGACGCCTTCTCATCCGGTTGCGCGGCAATCCGGCACAACTCCTGCTGCACCACGTGCGCAAACTCGCTCATCTGCCGCTCCATCTCGATCATCTTCTCGCGCATGTTCAAAATAATTTCAATCCCCGCCAGGTTCACGCCCATGTCCCGTGCCAGCGTCAGAATCACGTCCAGCCGTTCCAGGTCCGAATCCGTGTAAAGCCGCGTATTTCCCTGCGAGCGCGAAGGCTTCAGCAACCCCACGCGTTCATACAACCGCAGCGTCTGCGGATGCAGCTTATAAATTTCCGCGACGGCGCTGATCATATAACCGGCTTTAGCGCGTTTTCTGGTCTTTGGTGGCATGGCCTTTACACTCCAGCCTTCGCAAACAAATCCTTGCGCGGATCCGCTGGCGCAACTTCTTCCAGTTCCTTCATCAACTTGCGAACCCGCTCGTCGGTCGGCTCAGGAACGATCACCTGAATCTCCACGTACTGGTCGCCGCGCTCGCCGTTGCGCGCGCTCGGCACGCCTTTTTCTTTCAGCCGCAGCGTTTTCCCACTGTTCGTGCCGGGAGGGATCCGTACCAGCGAGCGGCCATCAATCGTCGGCACTTCCACCTTTGCCCCGAGCGACGCTTCCGCCACAGTTACCGGCACCTTGGTATACAAATCATTTCCGCGCCGTTCGAAGAATTCGTGTGGCCTCACCACCACGCGCAAATACAAATCGCCCGGAGCCGCGCCCATCGTCCCCGCGTTGCCTTTGCCCGGCACCCTCACTCGTCCGCCATTCGCCACGCCCGCCGGAATGCGGACGTCAATCGTTTCCGTTCGGCGCACGCGGCCCTCACCGCCGCAATTCTTGCAAGCCGTGCGCAGCTTACCGGTTCCGCCGCAGCGGCTGCACGGCACATTAAAGCGCATCTTTCCCGCCGCTTGCTGAACCTGGCCCGTGCCGTTGCACGTCGGGCAAGTCTGCGGCGTGCCGACGGCGCCCGTGCCGTGGCACACTTCGCAGGAATCCAGCCGCGTGATCTGCAGCTTTTTCACCCCGCCGCGCACCGCATCCCAAAAATCAATCTCGATCTGGTATTCCAGATCCCCGCCGGGCTCATGCTCAGGTGCGGCGGCCGCACCGCGTCCACCGCCAAAAAATTGGCTGAAGAGGTCGCGGAAACTTCCACCCGTGCCTGCCCCGCCGGTCCCGCCGCCGAAATCGAATCCGCCAAAATCAAAATTGACATTCGAATCGCCCGCGTCGGCTCCTCCGCCGTAGCCCGGAGGCGGAGCATTCTCGCTGTAAAAGCCGTACTGGTCGTACATCTGGCGCTTCTTCGTGTCGGAAAGAACGTCGTAGGCTTCCTGCAACTGCTTGAATTTCTCTTCCGCGGATTTGTCGCCGGGATTCAGGTCGGGGTGATACTTGCGTGCCAGCTTTCGAAATGCCGTGCGAATATCCTTCGCCGTCGCCTTGCGCGCGACTCCCAGCAGTTCGTAATAATCGTGTTTAGCGCTAGTCGCCATAGGGAAGTGACTGGTGATTGGTGACTAGTGACTGGTTCGCTTCTTGTTCGGGCTGCTCGCCATTCATCACCGGTCTTGTCCTTACATTCTTCTGGCCACAACCAGATGCCGCCAGAGCTAGAAAACGTAAGCCTGCGGTTTGAACCGGTCACCAGTCACTAGCCACCAGTCACTCGATCCAAACCGCAGGCTGCTACCACTTAATTCGGCTTCTTGCTGTCGTCCACGTCCACATACTCGGCGTCGATCACGTCGCCGGGCTTTTGACCGCCCTGCGCGCCACCTCCGCCGGAAGTGGACCCGGCCGCCCCAGCACCTGCACCAGCGGCTCCTGCCTGCTCCGCGCCCGATGCCTGCGCCTTCTTGTACAGCTCTTCCGCCATCTTGTGCAGCGTCTTCTCCACGTTCTCAGCCGCGGAACGCAGCCGCGCCACACCGCCTTCGTTGACGGCCTTCTTGGCCTCTTCGATCGCTTCCTCGGCCTGTTTGACGTCGGCATCATTCAGCTTGTCGCGGTTGTCGCGAATCGTCTTTTCGGCCTGGTACACAATCCCGTCCAGACGGTTGCGCGCTTCCACCTCTTCCATCCGTTTGCGGTCTTCTTCCGCGTGCGACTCGGCCTCCGTGCGCATCTTCTCGGCCTCTTCCTTGGTCAAGCCGGTGGAAGCCGTGATGGTGATCTTCTGTTCCTTGTTGGTCGCCTTGTCCTTCGCGCTCACGTTCAGGATGCCGTTGGCATCAATGTCAAACGTGACCTCAATCTGAGGCGTCCCGCGCGGAGCCGGCGGAATCCCGTCCAGCTTGAACGTGCCCAGCGACCGGTTGTCCTTCGCGAACTTCCGCTCGCCCTGCATCACGTGGATTTCCACGCCCGGCTGGTTGTCCGAAGCCGTCGAATAAGTTTCCACCTTGCGCGTCGGAATCGTGGTGTTGCGCGGAATCTGCACGGTCATCACCCCGCCCAGCGTTTCAACGCCCAGCGAAAGCGGCGTCACGTCCAGCAGCAGGATGTCCTTCACCTCTCCGCCCAGCACCGCGCCCTGAATGGCCGCGCCAACGGCAACGACTTCGTCCGGGTTCACGCCCTTGTGCAGCTCTTTGCCGCCGAAGAACGTGCTCACCAGCTGCTGCACCTTCGGAATACGCGTCGAACCGCCCACCAGCACCACTTCCTGGATGTCGTTCGGCGACATTTTCGCGTCTTCCAGCGCCTGCTTCACCGGCTTCATCGAGCGGTCCAGCAAATCGCTCATCAGCTGTTCCAGCCGCATGCGCGTCAGCTTCTGCTGCATGTGGATCGGCCCGCTCGCGCCCGCAGTGATAAACGGGAGATTGATCTCCGTCTCCATCATCTGCGAAAGCTCGATCTTGGCCTTTTCCGCGGCTTCCTTCAGCCGTTGCAACGCCATCTTGTCCTTGCCCAGGTCGATGCCATGCTCTTTCTTGAATTCGTCAATCAGCCAGTCAACGATCTTTTGGTCGACGTCGTCGCCGCCCAGGTGGGTATCGCCATTCGTGGACTTCACTTCGACGACGCCGCTGCCCACTTCCAGCACGGAAATGTCGAACGTGCCGCCGCCGAGGTCGTACACGGCGATGGTCTCATCGCTCTTCTTTTCCAGGCCATAAGCCAACGCAGCCGCCGTCGGCTCATTGATGATGCGGACCACTTCCAGCCCCGCGATCTCGCCGGCCTGCTTGGTGGCTTGCCGTTGCGCGTCGTTGAAGTACGCCGGAACGGTAATGACCGCCTTGGACACTTTCTCCCCAAGGAAATCTTCCGCCGCGGTCTTCAATTTCGTCAGAATCATCGCGGAAATTTCCGGCGGGCTGTACACCTTGCCGGCCACTTCCACACGGGCGTCGTCGTGATTGCCCTTTACCACCTTGTAGGGCACGCGCTTCATCTCTTCGCCCACTTCGTCATAGCGGCGGCCCATGAAACGCTTGATCGAATAGACCGTGTTTTCCGGGTTCGTCACCGCCTGGCGCTTGGCCACTTGCCCCACCAGCCGTTCGCCGGACTTGGTAATGGCCACGACGGAAGGCGTGGTGCGCGTGCCTTCCTGGTTGGGGATCACCACCGGCTCGCCGCCTTGCATGACGGCCACCACCGAGTTGGTTGTCCCCAGGTCAATTCCAATAATCTTGCTCATCGCTTCCTTCTCCTTCAGATTGATTGCCGAAACTCGCTATGCGGCGCCCCCCCGAAATGTAGGGGCGGCTTCAGGCCGCCTTCTTCGGGTAAGGAAAACTGCGCCCAAACTCCATTTAAGCCTTCCAAACGACGCCCAGTATATAGGTTGAGTGTGTTCTTGTCAAATTGTTTGATAGTGTCTGTAAATAATTCATTCTTAATTCCTTACACCAATCAGATTCCTCCATTATTTCAGACTGCTCCTGCTCTACCCTCGGCCGGCCCTTTCAGACAACGCTCCCATCCTCAACCGCAACCAATCCATAGATGCCCGCCCACCCCCACCGGATTCTAGGCACTCTCAATATCCTCTGGACTCTCTGCCCGCACTTGGATTTTCGGTTTTCAACCTGTGATACTCTGGGCTGGAATTCGCTCATCGCTGCTCTTTCCTGGAGGAATCCGTGAACCGCCGTCTCTCCATTGTCTCTGCCAGCTTTCTGACCGTGATTGCCTGCGGCACCCTCCTGCTTGCCGCGCCTCCGGACCAGACCGCACAGACAAAAACCACGGCGGCCAAGAAATCTGCGGCTCCAAAAGCGCCCGAAGCGCCCGCCGTCTCCACGGCCACCATCTCCGTGAACGGTGTAAACGATATTGATCCGACGAAGGCGTTCGGTTCCAAGAACGCCCCCGTGGTCGTTGAGATTTACAGCGATTTTCAGTGCCCGGCCTGCAAGCAGCTTTTTCTCAACACCACGCAGAAGGTCATGGACAACTACGTGAACACCGGAAAAGTCTACCTGGTGCACCGCGACTTTCCGCTGCCCATGCATGCCTATTCCCGCGTAGCCGCCAGCTACTCGCGAGCGGCCGCGCACATCGGAAAATGCGAAGCCGTCGAGCAGGCGCTATTTCAGAATCAGGAAAAATGGGAGACCAGCGGTGACGTGAAGGGAATCGTGGCCGGCGTGCTCTCTCCAGCCGAGATGAAAAAGGTGCAGGCGCTCGTGGATGCCAAGACGCTGGAGCCGCTGATTGAGAAGGACAAACAACTCGGCCAGACGCTCCCGGTAACGCAAACTCCCACGTCCGTTTTCCACTCAAAGGGACAGAACTACCCCTATGCCGGAACGCTCAGCTACGATGTGCTGAAGGATTTCCTCGATCAACTGGTAGCCCAGAAGTAAATGTAGTGGCCGACCTTTAGGTCGGCAAGCTCTGAAACTGATTACTGATTACTGATTACTGATTACTGATTACTGATTACATTCCGCCCAGAGGCCGCATGCTCGAATCCGCCCCATTCAACTACCGCCGCATCATCATCTGGATCGGCCGCCTGGTCCTCGGCGCCATTTTCGTCTACGCCGGTTTCTCGAAGCTGCTCATGCCCAACACTCACCTTTGGCCTTATTTCTTCCTGAAATTTTCCGTGTCCACGAATCTGACGATGTTCCAGCAGCAGGTGGAGTCCTACAAGATGCTCTCGCCGGAGGCAGCGGGCCTCCTCGCGCACACGCTGCCGTTCGTAGAGATCGTCGTTGGACTGATGCTGATCGTCGGATGGGGTTTGCGAATTTGGGCCAGCATCGTAACGTTCATCATGGTGGGTTTTCTCGCCGTGGTCACGCGAGCCTACCTTTTGCACATGGATATCAACTGCGGCTGCTTCGGCACACCTGAAAAACTCACTGGCATGACCGTAGTGCGCGATTCCGCGTTCGTCGCCCTTGCCGTACTAATGACCTACTTCGCCTTCGTCGAAGCCCGCCAGCCGCATCCCTGGAGCCACGCAGAAGCGCCAAACCTGTAGCCACCCCTCCGGGGGTGAGGCTTTTCCTGGCCCATGCAACCACGACCGAGCAACGCAAACCCTCAGGCCTGAAGGCCTGAGCTACAATGAATCGCATGAAGACCCTGCCCGAATACCTCGAACTCGCCGCCATCGCCCACGGCCACATCTGCGCCGGCCAGGTTCTTGGCGTGCGTCTCGCCATGCTCGGCATTCGTGAACTGGGCCTCGACCCCATCGCCGAGCGTAAGCGCATCGTCACCTACGTCGAAATCGACCGCTGCGTCACGGATGCCGTCGCGCTCGTCGCCAACTGCCGCCTCGGCAAGCGCGCGCTGAAATTCCGCGATTGGGGGAAAGTTGCCGCCACATTTTGTGATCTTCAAACGGGCCGCGCCGTCCGCATTGCCGCCAAAGAGTCCTCCAAACAAGCCGCGAAAGAACTCTTTCCCGACCTGCCGAAGGAAGAAGGCCAGCAAAAAGCGTATGCGCAGCTTCCCGACGATGTGTTGTTCTCGAAAGAATGGGTGAAGGTGGAAATTCATCCCGAAGATCTCCCTGGCTTCAAGGGGCCGCGCGTCGTCTGCGCCCAGTGCGGCGAAGGCATCAACTTCAAGCGCGAAGTCATCCGCGACGGCAAAACCCTCTGTCGCGCCTGCGCCGGTGAGAAATATTACAGCTAGTTGCGGTAAGTTGATGCGCGGTGGGAACAATGCTGCTCTGATTGGTGTCCTTCTAGTGGGTGGGCTTGGACATGCGACTAGACCAAAGTCTTGCCACAAGGTTACTACTTCTATCACTCTTGCCTCTGCAATTGGCTGTCGGACAGAGCCCTAATCACGTTGCGACAAAAAGCGAACGAGAAGATCAAGTCAGAGAAGCGCTGGTCTACTATCTTGCGCAGGACTGGACAGGAGACGACCGTGTTTTTTTTGTCTCTATTGAAGGCGGGGATCCCTCAGATAAGTTCTTGTTGCGTCTTAGGGGACTCAAAAACCCGATCAAGAGAGTCTCCGAGAGCAAGGATGTGCCAGAAGGGAAAGGTTTCTTCTCGCATGTGCGGGACAAAGCTACAGATTGCCCTGGTGTAATCTTTTCAGTCGGCAAGATAGTTTGGGTGACCAAGAACCAAGCTGAGGTCGAGGGTAGTTACCGTTGCGGAAGCCTATGTGGTGGCGGTTCGAGATATCGAATCAAATACGAACTAAAGAAGAAGATGTGGACGGTTGCACCGGGAGACACTATGTGGAATTCCTGACTAAAAGGCGCCGGTTCGCTGGTAGGTCATTTTGACCAACTCCCGCGAATTTCCTGCCGTTCCGGCAGCAGCCACCGGATCTTAGACCTGCGGATGAACGCCACCGCCACCGTCGCAAGAAACGCAAAAACAATCATCAGCCAGAGAATTCCCAGCAACGCATCGGTCGCGGTGTTGTACATCGCCAGGCTCCACAGCCCCGTGGTCATCTGCGCCTGCAAGGCTTCCGCGTTATAAGCGGGCGTGCTCAGGTAATCTTTCAGCATCTGAATTCGTGCGCCGTTTGAAACGCCCGCCAGAAGAATGGCGATTTGCAGGTACTTCGCGGTGGCGTGGCTCACGCTGTCCGCCAGATAGCGGGAAAGAACATTTTGCGTCATTCGTCGGAAAATAAAGGAAACGCCGAAGGCTAAACCGAAGGCAAGAATCACCGATACAGCAAAAAGAGCGACAAACATTGGCCCGAGTCCCCCAAATCTGGTTACAAATCGGGATAAGTATCCAATACATTACGTGGCAGACCCTAGAACTCATTCCGAGGGGTGTTGCCAAAGCGCAATGGTTTTCCTTTTCGCGCCGCCGCAATGCAATTATTCTGCGTTAGAATTGCCCGTCCATGCTCTCGTTACCCCCGATTACTTATCTTCTCCTCGGTTGGAGATTGCCCGGGACCTTCGTTCTCGCATTCGCGCTGCTGGCTCTTCCATCCCAGATCTGCTCCCAACAGACCCCCGGCGATGGCCACGAGGAGTGTGCGCGTCTAGGCCCCATCGAGGATCCGCCAGCGGACCTACCCAGCCCAGAAGAAAAACAAGAACTGGCTAACTGCAGTTCCTACAATCTCTACTTTGGTTTTGGCGCGCCGCCGGATTTGGCCAAGGCGCGAAAGTGCGCGTATCTCGAACGAGATCAGGGCAAAAAGCTCCCCGAGACGGTGTTCGGAGGCGCTGGTACGCTGGCGATGATTTATGCCAACGGAAAGGGCGTCGGACGCAATTTTGGCCTGGCACTGAAATTCGCTTGCGAAATCGACGGCGCGCCTGCCGAGAACTCCGCCAGAATCGAGCATCTGCAGCAACTGGAAAAGGAGAACTGGGCGGGCGCGAATTTCAATTTGTGTGACGACGCCACTAGCGGACTGATGCAGGGCCGGTGCGCCAAGCTGCAAGAGGACCTCCATCAGGTACGAAGGGTAAAGAAACTAGAGGGCCTCACGGAAAACTGGAACCCCGAAGAGCGGCAGGCGTTTACGGAATTGCAGTCCGCTGCGAACGCGTTCTTCGATTCCAGTTCCCGCAACGAGGTAGATCTCAGCGGAACGGGCAGAGCCGCTTTTGAAATCGAGGCAAAGGCTGCACTTAAAGATGGATTTCTCGGAGCCCTGGAGCGATTTGAGCGAGGCCAACTCCCTAAATACAGAGCCGCAGATTTTGTAAAAGCCGATGCGCAATTGAATGATCTCTACAAAAGAATTCAATCAGCACCGAACCAGCCGATCGACTTCACGACGGTCACGCCGGAAGGGATCAAATCGGCTCAAACAGCATGGCTTCGCTATAGAGAGGCGTGGGTGGAGTTTGGGAAACTGAAATATCCTATTGTCTTACCGGAAAGCTGGAGAGCCTGGCTGACTCAGGAGCGTGTGAAGATGTTGCAGGTTTGGGTTCCGGATGGAACATAGTTCGTTTCTGACTCGCCTTGTGATTTGCGTCCGCGTTAGAATTTTTGTTTCATGCTAAGCCTTCCCCCGATCACCCTTCGTCTCCGCGGCTGGAAACTCATTGACCGTGTCGCCGTCGCTTTTCTTCTGCTTTGCTCGGTCGCCCTGGGCGCCGCCGCCGGATTGCTGTTCGTTTACGAAAGCGACCTGCCGGAAATCCGCGCACTCGAAACATATCGGCCAAACGTAGTCACCGAAATCTATGCCGACGATGGCCAGCTGGTCGGCAGCTTCGCCCTGCAGCGCCGCATTCTGATGACCTGGGAGCAGGTCCCCAAAGTTCTCTACAACGCGGTCACTGCCATCGAAGATCAGCACTTCGAGGATCACTGGGGCGTGGACTTCCCCCGCGTCGCCGGCGCGGCCTACCGCAACATCCTGAAGCACCGCAAAGCCGAGGGCGCCAGCACCATAACCATGCAGCTTGCCGGCAACCTGTTCCTCGACCGCAGCGACCGCAGCTTCCGCCGCAAAGCGCAGGAAATGCTCCTCTCGTTGCAGATCGAGCGCCGCTACACCAAGCCGCAAATCTTCACCATGTACGCGAACCAGGTCTATCTCGCCCATGGCAACTACGGCTTCGCCGCCGCCGCGCAGTTTTATTTCGGCAAGAACGTTACCGACCTGAATCTCCAGCAAGCCGCCCTGCTCGCAGGAATGATTCGCGGCCCGATCTATTCGCCGCTTACCGACCCGGCCCGCGCCCTGGCCCGCCGCAATCTGGTGATCCACCAGATGATGGAAGAGGGGAAAATCACGCCGGCCGAAGAAGAAGCCGCGAAGAAAACTCGCCTCGGCTTGCACGTGCAATATCCGCGCAACGATCTCGCTCCTTATTTCTTCGAAGACATCCGCAAGTATCTGGAATCTACTTACGGCACCGAAGCTGTGCACGAGCGCGGCCTCCGCGTCTACACCACGCTGAACATCCAGATGCAGAAAGCCGCCAACCAGTCCATTCGCGACGGTTTGCATCTTTACGACCGCCGCCACGGCTGGCGCGACAAATTGCCCAACGTTCTGAAAGACAATCTTGGGAAGCTCGACACCTACGAAGACGACGACTGGCGCCACGCCATTGAAAAAGGGAGTTACGTCACCGGTCTCGTGATGGCCGTGGACGACAAGAGCGCCACCATCAAGATCGGCAACTATCGCGCAATTGTTTCCGCGCTGGACATCGCCTGGACCGGCCACAAGCGTCCCAACGAAATTCTTGCTGTCGGCGACCTGGCGCAATTCTCCATCCAGGAGCTCCGCGAAACCACGGCCCATGTCCAGTTGGAGCAGCAACCCGCTCCTCAGGCCGCGATGATCGCCATTGACAACGGCACCGGCGAAATCAAGGCCATGGTCGGCGGCTACAGTTTTGAAGACTCCAAGTTCAATCGCGCCACGCAAGCCGTTCGCCAGGTCGGCAGTTCCTTCAAACCTTATGTCTACACCACGGCCATCGAGAAAGGATTCTCTCCCTTCGATACCATCGTTGACGCGCCATTCACAACCATCAGCGGCGGACAAGCCTATTCGCCGCACAACTACGACGAAAAATTTGAAGGCACGATCACTCTGCGGCGCGCGCTGGCCGGCTCGCGCAACGTCCCGGCGGTAAAACTCGCCGAGAAAGTCGGCATCTCCAACATCGTGGACATGGCCAAGCGCTTCGGCATCACCACGCCGCTCCCGCCCTATCTGCCGCTGGCCCTGGGCGCTGCGGACATGCGTTTGATCGAGCACGTTTCTGCCTTCACCGTTTTCCCGAACGAAGGCATCCGCATCGATCCGCACATGATTCGCCGCGTCACCAGCTACGACGGCGCACTGCTTGAGGAAGCCCATCCGGAAGTGCACGACGTCGTTTCACCCGAAGTGGCCCACACCATGACCGCGATGCTTGAAGAGGTCGTGCAGTTCGGCACGGCGATGAAAGCAAAATCGATTGGGCGTCCCGCGGCGGGAAAAACCGGTACCACTCAGGACTTCACGGACGCCTGGTTCATGGGATTTACACCGCAGCTTACGGCCGGCGTCTGGGTCGGCAACGACGACAAGCAGATTTCTCTGGGCAAGCGCGAATCCGGCGCGCTCGCCGCGCTGCCCATCTGGATGGAGTTCATGGAAAAGGCCATGGCCGGCACGCCGCCGCTTAATTTTCCAAACGTGATCACGCTGGAGGAGCAAGCCGAAGAACATCACGTTCGTACCGACGTGCCGGATACCGCTCCCGAAGAAGAAGTGCCTGCGCCGAGAGCCAAGCCCGCCAACCCTCCTCCTCCGCCGGCGCCTTCGACCTCGACTACCGCGTCTCCCTCGCCGCAATAATCAGAACGGCCTTACGGTTTTTGCACCACAACGTTTAAGGCGGAATCCAGAACAGCGGCAAGATTCGCGGTTGATGGGTTCAGCGCCAGGTTGATTTGCCACAGCGTGTGGCCGGCGGTGTCCTGCAGGTTTAGGCTGACTTGCACCGTCCCGGAAAGTCCCAGCGCGGACGGAGACGTGAACATATAACAAGCCGCGGTGCCGTTAACGAGCGGTTCGGAACCGCCCATGCTGAGCTGCGTGGAAACCAGTTGATAGTTCAGCGTGCCTGCAACCGGCGTCCCATCCGGATAGGTGAAGTTCATTTTCAATTCCGGCGCCGTGCTTGTCTGAACAATTTCGATCGCATTGATCTTCGGATTCTGGGTCACGTTGTCAAACTCGATTTGCAGTTGTCCATTCGTAACGGCGATGTCCGCGCCTTTTACCAGCGCGGTATTTGCGCCCGCGGCGGCATAGATGTCCAGGTTCTGGAAAATCAGCTGGCTCTGCATCCTCACGTTGAAAACGCGAACGCCCGAAGTGTACCCACTGGTCTCCGCGAAATAGAGATTCACGTGATACGTGCCGCTGGGAACTGCGAACGTATACGTGAGAGGGGTGGCGGCCACGCCGTTCCATCGCCCGTAATGAAACAGTGTTGGATCCGTTGTGCCTGCGATGGTGCTTGAATTGGCGCTGGCCGTTCCCTCGTTGTAGCCGAAGTCAGCCTTCCAAAGATTCCCTTTGCTATCGGTATAGGTGGGGCCTCCACAGAGCACCCGGATCGGGGCCTGGGTCTGCGCGGACACGCCAAGACACACAAAAATACTGAACACAAAAAAAGTAACGATACGCCTCAAGATTCCTCCACCGCCAGCCTGCGGAATATTTCAGATTTTGTCTTCCAAGCAAGGCGAGAAGGGGAGAGGGGGGACCTGGTTGCGCCTGCCATTCACAGAGTAGGAATTCCGGGGCCGAAGTACAATTGGCCTCGAGGATGGATTTCGTTCAGGGCGGAACACCGTCCTTAAACCTGCACTTTGAACTCTTGAAAAATCTAATCTACTGGCCGTCAGTCGAGCCGGAGCAGTGCAACTCGCCCGCAGTGTTGTCAGCGGAAGGGGTCCCATCCGCCCGCGGGCAGCGGTTTGGATTTCCCCGCTTTCCCCAGAATTCGCACTCCGCGGCTTCTCGTGATTTCGCCAATGCGCGTCAGTCGCAGTTCGCGATAACTCGCAGGAATCAACGCCGCTTTGCCGGGCGAGACGGCGAAGAGCAGTTCGTAATCGTCGCCTCCATGGATCGCCAACTGCCCAGCAAAGTCGGCTGCCACACCGCTGATCACGGGAAGTCTGCCCGCATCAATCACCGCGCCAACTTTGCTTGCCTTGCACAATCGCGCCAAGTCAGTAGACAACCCATCGGATAGATCCATCATCGCCGTTGCTAATTTTCTCTCAGCCAGCCAGCGCCCCAGCTCCACCCTTGGTTCCGGATAGAGATGTTTCCTCATGGCCGGGTTCTTGCGGTTCACCGTGCCTCGTTGCTTTCGCAAAAGCCGCAATCCGCGTTCCGCCTCGCCCAAGATTCCGCTTACATACAGGAGGTCACCAGGTTGCGCCGTCGAGCGCAACACTTCCTGACCTTCACGGATTTCCCCAATCACAGAAACGCTGATCAGGATCCGCCGGCCCCTGGTGGTGTCGCCGCCCGCCAGGACGCAATCGAGCGATTTCGCCGCACGGCGCAATCCCTTTAGGAAACTCTCCAGCCATTTTCCCGTCGCCTCATCGGGCAGCGCCAGATTCAACAAAAAGCAACGCGGCGTCCCTCCCATGGCAGCGATGTCGCTGGCCGCACGCGCCAGGCACTTCCACCCAACGCTGTCCGGCGGATGCTTTTCGACAAGGAAGTGCGAACCTTCCAGAAACCAGTCGCTCGTCAGGATGGTTTCAAAACCCGGTTGGCATCGCCAGAGTGCCGCGTCATCTCCGATGCCCAGCCGCAGTTCGCCTTGCTTCCCGGGCAAAAAATGCCGGGTAATCTCTTTCACCAGTTTGTCTTCATCGCGGAAATGCTTCATCATTCAATCGTAATCCTAACGTACCTGTCCCAATGGACAGTGGACAGTTCCCCAGGAACTGTACCAAAAAAGAAAAATACAGGGTTGACCCGGCACCCTACAGAAACTAATATGCAGGGAGTCGCGAACCGAGGCTCACGGTTCAGATCGTTCGAAGTGGCCAGTGGTTGTTTGCGGCGACAGGGAAATAAACGCCGCATTCTGAAAGACTAACAGGCAATAGGCCTGAGGGGCCCAGCGTGATAAGCAGCAAGAACTATACATTTTACATTGCCTCGACGCCCGGCAAGATGAAGAAGCTTGTCGTGCCGGCGTACGTGCTGCATGGTCTTGCGGCCCTCGCCATCATTGGCAGTGTCACAGTTCTGGCTGCGGTCGGTTCCTACAGCCGCATGCTCTGGAAAGTGGGCAACTACAACGCGGTTCGTCAGGAACGCGACGTTTGGAAAAAGCAGGTTCGCGAACTGCAAAGCACGGTCAAAGATACCAACCAGCGCCTGGATGCTGTGCAGTCTCTTGCCACTGATGTGGCCATGACTTTCGGCGTGATGAAATACCACCCCGCCGCGTTCGAACAGACGGACACCCCCTCGACCCCTGAAGATGTTTTTGACCGCTCCGTCGAACAGTTCACTTTCTTGAAGCGTAACGCCACGGCGATTGCCGTTTCTTCGGGCGGTCTGCGCATGATGCCTTCCATGGCTTTTGCCGATTCGAATTACACCCCGTCCGTCTGGCCGGTTTTGGGCCACATCACGGATAGCTTCGGCGAACGCCTCGACCCGTTTTCCGGTGAAGGTGCGTTCCACACCGGCGTTGACGTTGGTGCCGACTACGGCGCTCCCGTGCACGCCACCGCAGACGGCGTGGTGCTCGATGTTGGCCAGCACACTGGTTATGGCCGCGTGGTTATCCTGGATCACGGTTTTGGCATCACCACCTGGTACGCACATCTTTCGGCTTACGCGGTTGTCGCTGGAACCCGCATCAAGCGCGGCGAGGTCCTGGGCTACACCGGCATCAGCGGCCGCTCCACCGGCCCGCACGTGCATTACGAAGTCCGCGTGAACAATGCGCCCGTGAATCCCTGGCGCTACATGCGCAGCAATCCCTCCGCCGACTGAGCCGGTCTCTTCCCACACTCACCTGGTTTTTGTTGAACAGGAAAGCCGTTTGCTTCAACGGTGCTTTCGCGCAGGTTCAGGGCTGACTGGCGGATCCGCCGCGGCGGCGCTCTTTGCCGATTCCAGCAGTTGCGGCGTGATCGCGAAGATCAGGCGCACCGATTTGGATGTCCCACGGTCCACCTTCTGCACTTCCGCCGACTTCAGCAGGTTGGCATACGCCTCTCTCAATTTGGGATCCAGCTGTTTGCGTGACTTGGGATCGTCCAGCCCGGCTTGCGCCAGAATCAGCAAGCCGCTGAACATATCATTCAGTTGCCGCACCAAGGTTTCGTTGGAAGTCTCTCCGTCTGCCACAACTCGCAGTTGGTCGCCCTCCGGTTTTGCTCCCACGGACACCCACTGCAGCTGGCCCAGCAGCGTTGCAAGCTGCGGGGAACGGTATCCGCCGGGAGTTCGCTGCGACAACGCCGTAAGCAACTGCGAATCCTGCCGCATCACGGCGAACAGCGGCGTTCCCGCCATACGCCGGAAATGCTCGTGCCATTCCTCGGAATTCATGGATTTTCCGGAAGGCTGGAAAAAGCAGGAAGCGTCGTTGCAGATCGCGATCTGGTCATTCCGCAGAAAGGTGAAATACGCTGTGCGCGGTGGATTGCTGAGGTTGACGGCGTAGATTGTTTTTCCCGTGGAGGTCTTCAGCGTTCCGAATTGCGCGCTGTACGCTTCGATTTTCTTCCGGTCAAAACGCCCGTCGGCCACGGCCATCGTTTTCGGGCTCTGCGCCGATCCACTGAAAGAGAATCCCACCCGATCGAGATCCCGTTCGTAGTCGAATCCCGTCGCTTCAACAAATTTCTTGTACTCTTCCTCTGCTTGCGGTTGGGGTGCCCAGGAAAGTATCTGCGAGAGAAATGCAGAAGTCCGCAACTCCTGCAAGTCCACATAAACCACGGAGGTGGAGTCCGCCGGCAAACGGGAGAGTAGTTCTTCACGGGCGTCCTGCGAATCGCCGCGATGTGGATGAAAATAAATCCAGGCGATGACGAGCGCGGCGCCGGCTATCAGGAACCCCAGCGCCAGCTTTTTTTGATTTGTCATGTATCCCGTCTGCGCAATGTGAGGTTTGCCTGACTGCGGTATTCTCGCATCACCAGGGGTTCGCCCCGAAGAAAATGAGGTAGTAAGCCACGGCGAATCTAAATTTCCAGGCGCTCTTGTGGATTCTGGCTGCGGGCCGATGACTCATTCTGGTCCTATGCTATTGAAAATACGCGGCTTAGCACCATCCGTGAATTTCATCGTAAGTCCCGTGTTTTCCACAGTTTTACCTGCTCCCCTGCAAGCGAATCCCCACTCCCCCCACTTGCAAGCTTTGTGCCTAATCTGCTATTCTTGTGCGGTTTGAGCAGTGCTGGCGTAGCTCAGCTGGTAGAGCATCTGATTTGTAATCAGAGGGTCGGGGGTTCAAATCCCTCCGCCAGCTCCACCAGATGTGATGTTGCAAAGGGGAGC
>DASSGJ010000233.1:0-16773 GCA_035693545.1 Candidatus Acidiferrum sp. | reverse complement strand
TTGAACGAACTTGCCAAGCCCGGCCTCTACGATGGAATTACTGCCCACGCCAGAAAGCTCGTGCACGGCCTGCGCAACGCTCTTGCTGGCGCCGGAATCGCCGCCCAGGTCAACAGCATCGGCTCGCTCTCCACCATCTTCTTCACCCCCGACCCCGTCACCAATTACGACGGCGCCAAGCGCTCCGACACGAAGCTCTACGCCCGCTACTTCCGCGAAATGCTCAATCGCGGCATCTTCCTCGCGCCCTCGCAATTCGAAGCCGCATTTGTCTCCGCTTCCCACACCTCCGCCGACATCGACCGTACCATTTCGACCGCGCAGGAAGTGCTAAAATCGATTGCGACGCAGCCGTCTGCATAAATCAACGAAAACGAGGGAATCCCGATGCCCGAAGGTCTGGAAGGACACGAAGCGCACGAGCACGCAGGCGAGCCCTGGACGCTCCCTGTCGCGGTGACCATGTCCATCCTCACCGTGCTCGTGGCCATGGCCACGCTCCTCGGGCACCGCGCGGCGACGGACAAGTTGCTCCTGCAAACCCGCGCGACCGATCAATGGGCATACTACCAAGCCAAAAACATCCGCCTCCATGAGATGCAGATCGCCGTGGACATGCTTGGCTCGTTAGCTCCCGCCGACAAAGAGAGAGTCTCGGCGCTCCAGGACAAGTACAAGAAGGAAATCGACCGCTACCAGAGCGACAAGGATGATATCAGTGACAAAGCCAAGGAACTGGAGGCTGAGGGCACGCACATCTCCCACCGTGAGGACCGTTTCGATCTTGCCGAAGTCATTCTCGAAATCGGCCTGATTATCTGCTCCCTGACCCTGATCACAAGAAAGATGCCGTTCTGGTACGCGGGTATCGCACTTGGCGTCGTCGGCTTCTTTGCGGCTCTTTCCGGTTTGTTTATCCACTGATGCCGCAGCGCTGACCCGGCCGCAGATTCGCTGGCCATTCCCCTAGGCCGCCGACGGCGGCACGCTACCTCGCAGCAGCGCCAACTCTTCCTTCAAACGGTCAATGCGGTCCAGCAATTCCTTGTGCCGCACCACGTCAGCGTCCGGCTTTTTTCCGATGAACGACAGCGTCCCGCCCGGCTCGAGGATGCATTGGTCCACTTCGCCGAGCGAACCGAATCCCTGTTTCCGCGCCGCCGCTTCCAGTTGCGCCATGGTAATCAGTTCCTTCTTCAGATGCTCGGGCCGCACCTTGCCGCCATCAATCAATACATCCGCTTTGCCTTCCACCAGTTGATCCAGATTCTTGTGTTTGTACAGGAACCGCACCGTCAGGTAGTTCACGGTCAGCAGTGAAGTCGCGCCGAGCAACCCTCCCGACAAGGAGTTGTCATCCCCAATAATCGCGTTTTGCACCGTGTTCGACAGCGTCAGCAGCACCACCAAATCAAATGGATTTAGTTGCACCAACTCCCGCTTTCCGGAGAGCCGGAGCATCACCACCAGAAAGAAATAGACGATAACCGGCCGCAGGATTTTTTCCAGAATCGGCAGGGAGATGACAAACATGTCTTTCCAGATTCCGTGCATGGCGGAAGACCTCCAGGAGCCGGCCTCAACTGGCACAGCCCTTGCGGTTTCAACAGCTTATGGCTAGGGAGAGTAACACGGCCACATCCGCGCCCGCACTTCACCAGCTCGCCGCGCCTGTCCTTTCGTACAGGTATTGATTCGCAACCTGCTTTTTTTGTGAGGTATACGAAACTCGCGCTCTTCGCTACAGTAAAAACATACGGTTCAGCTTCAGAGTTCGTGTTCCGGTTCAGCTCAAAACTTGGAGGCTTCCGCAAGTCCCGCCGGTAGTTCTGTGCTCCAGCCGGCTACTGAAGCGACATTTCAATGGCCCAGAGAATTGTCTCGGACCCCGGAATCGTTCTCGGGACCGCCCAACTTGCCTCGTTACTGGATTCCACCAGGGAAATCATCGCCGTTCTCTCTGCCGACGGCACCGTGCAATTTGCGAATTCCACTTTCCAAACCAGTTTGGGTTACCGTCCCGATGAACTTGTCGGCCGCAGCCTTCACGCGCTGGTGCATTCCGCCGACATCGGGCCCGTCCGCACTCATCTGAAGCAGGTTGCCGCGCAGAATGGCGCGCCGCTCACCTGCCGCTGCCGTTTTCGCAGCCGCGATGGCTCCTGGCGATGGTTCGAAATCACTTGCCGCAGCTTCCTCTCCGATCCCTCGATCGAAGGAATTCTTTTTCACGGCCTGGATGTCACCGAACTCTATCGCATGGAATCCGAGCGCCAGGTCATATCGGACATTGTTCATGCGTTGAACCAGACGGCCAACCTCGATCAACTTCTCAACCGCATTCACGTCGCCCTGAAACGCATTTTGTCCGCTGAGAACTGCTTCGTTGCGTTGCACAATCCCCAGCAGGACGTATTCGAATTTCCATTTTTTGCCGATGAGTACGACGTTGCGCCGCCCCCGCAAAAAGTTGACCGCAGTTGCACTGCCTATGTTTTTCGGACGGGAAAAGCCAATCTAATTCCGCAGTCCGATTTCGACCGTTTGGCGGCACTCGGCGAAGTCGAACTCGTCGGTTCGCCTTCGCCCGCGTGGCTCGGCGTGCCGCTGAAGACGCCCACGGCCACTATCGGCGTGCTCGTTGTGCAGCACTATCAGAACGAAAACGCTTATGACCAGCGCGACCTCGAGTTTCTGGACTCCGTAGGCGGGCACATCGCCCTGGCGATTGAACGCCGCCGCGCTGAAGAAGAATTGCGCAAAAGCGAATCGATGCTCAGCCTTTTGTTCGAGCACAATCCACTCCCAACCTGGCTCTATGACGTGGAGACGCTGAGCTTTCTCCGTGCCAATCAAGCGGCGGTCCGGCAATATGGTTATTCCCAGGAAGAATTTGGGCAGATGAACATCCTGGAGATTCGCCCCGGATCGGAGCGCGCCAAGGCGGAGACGCACCTGTTACAGCTGAAGGCGGACGCCGAAGAGCATGGCTTCTGGTTGCATCATGGCAAAGACGGGAAAACTTTCGAGGTCGAACTCATTTCCCACGAACTGGTTTACGCCGGCCGCCGCGTGCGCCTCGTGGTTGCCCAGGACATCAGTGAACGTCGCCACCTGGAATTGCAGTTGCGCCAGGCTCAGAAAATGGAAGCGGTCGGCCGCCTCGCGGGCGGCGTGGCGCACGACTTCAACAATCTCCTGATGGTCATCAAGGGACATACCGAGTTGCTGCTCGGCGCTCTGGCCCCCGGTGATTCCATTGCGCGAAAAATCGAGCAGATTGATCGCTCTGCCGACCGCGCCACAACCCTCACCCGGCAACTGCTCGCCTTCAGCCGCTTGCAGGTCCTGCAACCGCAAATCATCAATCTCAATTCCGTCGTCGAAGAAATGGGCAAGCTCTTGCCCCGCCTGATCGGTGAAGACATTGAACTGGTGCTGCGCCCTGACCAGAAACTCGGTACCATCCGGGCCGACGCCAGCCAGATGGAACAGGTGATCATGAACCTGGCCGTCAATTCGCGCGATGCCATGCCCACCGGCGGCAAGCTGCTCATCGGTACGCGCAACTGCGATCTCGACCAGTCCTACACCGCCAGCCATCCCTTGATGAAACCCGGCTCGTACGTTCTTCTCGATGTCACCGATACCGGCACCGGCATGGACGAAGAGACCCAGGCGCACATCTTCGAACCATTTTTCACCACCAAGGAAAAAGGAAAAGGCACGGGCCTCGGCCTCGCTACCGTCTACGGCATCGTCAAACAGAGTGGCGGCTTCATTTGGGTTTACAGCGAATTGGGCAAAGGCACGTCGTTCAAAATTTATCTGCCGCGCGTCAACGAGACAGAAGTCCATATGGGGACGCCCAAGCCTGTTGTCGAACTTCCGGCCGGCACGGAGACCGTGCTTCTCACCGAAGATGAGCAGGACGTCCGGGAAATTGCCCGCGAATTCCTTGAATCCGGCGGGTACAAAGTAATCGAAGCCAAAAACGGCAAGGAGGCGCTTGCCCTTGCTGCCGAACATCGCGGCAAAATCGATCTCCTCGTCACGGACATGGTCATGCCTGGAATGACCGGCCAGGAACTGGCCGTGCAACTCCAGCGCGAGCATCCCGGTGTCTCGGTCGTATTCATGTCCGGTTACAGCGAGCATGCCGCCACGGAAATGGCCGACGCCGATCCATCTGTCCGCCTGCTCACCAAGCCCTTCAGCCGCGGCGCGATCCTCCGCACCGTCCGCGAAATCCTCCAAGCCCGCAGCAAATCCTAGCCGTTGCTGTAGCTCACCCTTCAGGGGTGAGGGTTTCCATTACGTGGATCAGGTCGTGCGGTCGTAGCGAAAACCCTCAGGCCTGAAAGGCCTGAGCTACAGATCTCAGCAATTTGCGGAAATCCCTTTAGCGCGAGGTGGTTTAAACAACCTTCGGATGCTTCTTATGCCAATTCGTACTCTGCTGAAAAATTCTTCCCGCCATTAACACCGCCGCATCATCACCCGCTCGCCCCACAAACTGCAATCCCACCGGCAAATTCTTGTCCGTGAATCCGCACGGCACGGAAATTGCCGGCAGCCCGCAAAGATTTCCAATTCCTCCCAGCGGATCGGGAAACGAAAGCCCCGTCACTAAATTCAGGCTCAGTGGAGTCGCCGCTACGGGAAGAGACGCGGTTGCCAGCACGTCATACGAATCGAACATCTCTGTCATCTTCTTTTGCAGAATGTCTCGAATTCTCAGAGCGGTCGTGTAATCCGCGCCAGAGACGCTCTGGCTCACGTATCCGCCCAATCGCCCGACCGGATCGTTCAAGTCCTTCACGCGTCCTGACCGAATCAGTTGCGAAAACGCAGACCCCGCCTCCCCTGACAAAATCAGCGTCGCCGCGTCCTCCCATGGCCCCTCCGGCAGCGCGGCATTTCGGATGGAAGGGAAGTGGCGCTTGAGCGCAACCTTCGCCGCATCCACAATCTTCCCGATGCCCGCATCGTACTGCTTCCACGCATTCGTCAGCCATCCGACCCGCAAACTCCGCCCTTTCAAATCCGCCGCCGGTGAATAGGTGAACGCAGCCTTGTCCACCGCCAGCGTGCTGCGATCCAGCGGATCGTGCCCCGCCATTGCCGCGAAAATATTCGTGCAATCCTCCGCCGAACGCGCCAGCGGCCCGATCTTGTCCATCGAATACGACAGCGCCATCGCCCCGCGCCGGCTTACCCGTCCGTACGTCGGCCGAAATCCGCTCGCGCCGCAAAATGCCGAAGGGCACACGATCGAGCCCCACGTCTCCGTCCCGATCGCGAATCCCGCCAATCCCGCGGCCACAATTGCGCCCGACCCCGAAGACGATCCGCAGGTCCAGCATTTCGTGTCCCACGGATTTTTCGCTTCGCCCTGCAACGAAGCCGACGCGTACGCATAGCCAAGTCCGCCGGCCAATTCGATCATCGCCGCCTTGCCCAGCAGAATCGCGCCGACGTTGTGCAAGTGCTCGATCACCGTCGCGTTGTAGTCAAACACCTGCTCGGCAAACGGCTTTGCGCCCCACGTCGTCGGAATCCCCTTCACAGCCAGGAGATCTTTTGCCGCGTAAGGGATTCCGTGCAGCGGCCCGCGGTAGTGCCCGCGCTGAATATCTTTCTCCGCGGCGTGCGCCTGTTCCAATGCCAGATCCGGCGTCAGCCGAGCATACGCGTTCAGCTTCGGCCCCAACGCCTGGCTCCGCGCCAGGTAGCTTTCCGTCAGTTCCACGGGTGAAATCTGTTTGGATTGGATCTTCTTCGCCAGTTCGCCAACGGATAGGTACAGCACTTGCTCGCTGAGCATTCGTCTTCCCTCAGGATTTCTTCGCCGGCGCGGGTGCCGGCGGCTGAACTGGTTTCTTCTCGCGTTCCACGAGCGGCTTCAGATAAAGCGCAGGGCTGTCGCCATTCTCCAGCGAAAACGCGCGCACCTTGTCGAGGCTCGCCTGCGTCACCAGATTCATTTCGCGCAGCGACGCTTTGTCTTCAGCGGTGAAGCGGCTCCCATACTGGGCCAGAATCTGCTGGTAACGCGCCTCCGCCTCCGCCTGGCTTTCCGGCGAAAGGTTCGGATGCGCCGGGGTTGTCTGTGACGGCGGCAATGTTTGCAGGCCCTCGCCGAAAACGGTCGCCGCAGGAATCATCGAAGCGCTCGCCGAAAGCAGCGCCGCCCGCCGCGCAAACTGCCGCCTCGAAATTCCGCTCTTCCTGGGTTCGTTCATCGCGCCTTCCCCAAAACCGTCCAAACTCCGCGCAACTTCAGCGTCAGCCGAGGCTACTGAATTCAGCGATACACGTCAACCGGATGAGTGGTTGTTATTAGGAAGCGCCAGCCTGCCGTCGCATTCACCGGGCAAAGAGCCTTAGTTCAGTCCCGCCGTGGATTTCTGCAGACCTTGAAGCTTTTTCTCTACTTCCGCTGCTTCCGCATTGCGCCCTAACGCCCGCAGCGCTTTCGCCTGGCTCGTCAAAGTCGGAGCCAGCACAGGGCTATTCTCTCCGTACGCCTTCTCCATCAGCACGATCAGTTGCCGGTCACACATCTCAGCCTTATCCGCCTGATTCAAGCCGTCGTAAAGCCTGCAAACCAACCCCTTGCTGCCCACCAATTGCATCCCTTCAGGGCCGAACAGAATTTCCCCAGTTTTTACTCCCTGTAGTGCAAACGGCAACGCCTTTTCGTATTGCCTTTCCGAATAATAAAGTTCACCAATAGCTCGAAGTCCCATCACGTACCCGATGCTGGTTTCTCCCTGATTCTTCTGGCTCAGGGTCAGGTTTTGCAAAAACAGAGCCTCCGCTTTCGCGAATTCCCCCTGCTGCATGTACACCTGTCCGAGCGACATCAGCGGCATGCTGAGCTGTTGAGAGTTTGTTCCATAAAGTTCCGTGGAAACTTTAAGCTGCCGCTCATATGCCTGCTGGGCGTCCGGCCAATCCTTGCGCCCGAGATATAACGTGCCAAGGTATCCCAGTGACAATGCCAGCCGAGCTTCATGCGGATTGATTTGTTCCGCAAATTCGACGGCGTTCTTATAGCTGCGCTCAGCTTCCGCGAAGTTGTTCTCCCGAAATGCCCGCATTCCCGCGTCCATGGCCGCATCCACTTTTTCAGACAAGCCCTTTGCCGCACTGGCACCGGAAAGTTTGGCTTCCAGAGCCGCGGCTTCGGCGCCTTTCCCGGCATTTTTCAAGTCGTTCAAATGCTGTTTCAACCGTGTTTCAGCGGCCTGCAAAACGGCGTCCGCGTCGCGAATCGAGCGGGAAAAACTGGGCTGCGCGAGCGCCGCATTGAAATACTTCTTCGCCAGCCGGTAATGCTCCATCGCGCCAACCCAATCGCCCCGCTTCTCAAGAAACAGGGCGTAGTCCAGGTGCGCTCCGATATCCTCTCCGTTCAGGAGCAGCGCTTCCCTAAACTCACCCGCCGCTTTCTGGTTATTGCCGCTCTCTGCGAGCGCTCGTGCATACGCTGCGTGTACGTCCGCGTTGCCCGGGTCCAATTTTTCAGCCGCCTCAAGCTCCTCCACGGCCGATTTCGGATCGTTCATCTCCAGCAGGACAAGCCCCACACGCCAATGTCCCGTTGCGCCATTCGGATCAAGCCTTGATTCTTCCTTGTACTCCTCCAGCGCGGCCGGATAGTTCTTTTGTGTCTCATAAACGACGCCAAGCCCCTCGTGAACCCCTGGGCTGGAAGGATCCATTCCTTGGGCAATCTTGTATTCTTTCTTCGCTCCTTCCACGTCTCCGGTTTGCACCAGCGCCGCCGCCAGGCAAAGGTGGCACACCTCGGACTCGGGTGCCATGGCTTCCATCTCACGGAATTCCACGACCGCTTGTGGGTTCTGATTCGCGTGCATCAATGCCGAGCCCAGGTGGCGCCGGACCTCCAGGTTCCTTGAGTCCAGCTTTTTCGCTTCGCGCAGGACCTTGATCGCGTTGTCAAAATCGTTTTTCTGGCTGTAGGTGTAGGCAAGATTGATGTGCGCATCAATATCTTTTGGATTCAGCGTCAGCGCCTTTTTGTATTCATCAACGGCGCACTTCAAATCGCCTTTCGCAAAGCAAAGAATTCCAAGATCGTAATGCACGGGCTCATAATTGGGTTTGATCCGCAATGCCTCCCGGTATTCATGCTCCGATGCATCGAATTTCCGCAACTCCTGCAGTGCGAGACCCGCATTTTTGTGTGCCTCCGCATTGTTGGGAGTCTCCGCGAGTGCGGCTTTCGACTGCCGCAGAGATTCTTCCTGGTCGCCGGCCCGGTGCAGCACAAAGCTCAATTTCGTTCGCGCCTCTGGAAATTCGGGTGCCTGCTTCAACACCTCATCGTAGATTCCTGCCGCCGCGGCCCACTGCTCCTGCCGCCGCAGAACCTCTCCCATTACGAATCCCGCGTCGGCTTTTCTTCCCCCGGCGCGCAACGCCTCATCCAACTCCTTGGCCGCCTCTTCAAACTCGCCTGCACGGATCAGTTTTCCGGCAACGGCCAGGTGTCCCCGCCCGGCGGCTTCATTGGGAGTTTCTTCCTCGTCTTTCGTTCCCGTGCTGATGGCTTTGCTCACCGTTTCCAGTATTTCTCCGGTCGCGCCAGCTTCGGTGAGTTGGGCCTTGTATTCGGATGTCGGCTTAAAATTCAGTCCTCGTGTCTTCAATGCTGAAACGATATTCTCCGGGAGGGCATTGCCAGCCACTAGCGCCACCAAAGTTGTTGCGTCGAATGGCTTTTTCGCGCCCTGCGATCTGCTTGCGGCCCCCCAGCCAAACGCACACACCACCAGAATGCTTGCCAAACCACACCGCTTAGCTTTGCTCATTAGTGTCTCCCCGGGAAAGTACCTTGTCAGACTAGATGCTGGGTCCGAGCAGCGAAATTGCCCGAAAGGACAGGTGTTTCCTCGCCGCCACTAAGCACAAGGAGAGTTGGCTACCGCACTACCACTGTGCTTTGGATCTTCTTGGACTCTTGATTCCAGGCTTCGCTCGTAGCTAACCGACTTGCGTAAGAGTTCGCACGTAAAGTTCCAGTGGCGTTCGATCTGAGTTCGGTCTGAAGTCGTCCGATTATGGTTATTAAAGATTATGAATTATTATCTTGCCTTATCAATAGAGATAGCATACAAGGTATCAAATTGGAGTTTCTTAAGGTCTCTAGGGAAAAACGTCGGGAGTCTGTTGCATCCGGGAGGGGGCAACGTGACTTCATTCTTCCAAGTTCTTGAGATGCGTGCCCCGATTCATGTGATTGGGGAACGGGTTTATCAGAATCAGATTCCTCTTTTTGTCCAGCACTTCCAATTGCTCTATAAATCCACCGGGTTGGGGCAGGTCATGAACGTACCCCCGTAGAGTTCGCACGCCTGAGCAGACCACCCGGGAGGGACGCGATGAGCACGTTGAATGAATGGCTGTCTTCGAACGGTTTGATGCCCCACGGATTCTGCTATCAGTGGAACCCAGCACTTATTTGGTTACACGTTATCTGTGATGCGTTGATTGCCATTTCTTATTTTTCGATTCCGGCCGCCCTGATGTACCTGATCAGGAAAAGGCAAGACATTCCTTTTGGTTGGATGTTCCTAGGCTTTAGCGCCTTCATCGCAGCATGCGGTTTGACCCACGCGATGGACATCTGGACGCTCTGGATCCCCTCTTACTGGCTTTCCGGAGGGGTAAAGTTGACGACCGCTTTGCTCTCACTGCCAACTGCGGTGTTCCTCGTCCGGCTTATGCCGACGGCACTTAGCCTCCCGAATTTGGAGGAAGTCAGGCTTGCAAACGAGCAGTTGAGGAGGCAGGCCGAGAGCCTGCGAAAGAGCGAGGAGCGGTTCCGTCAAATGGCTGAAAACATCCAGGAGATCTTCTGGATGATGGACCCAAAAACCAAAGAAATTAGCTACGTCAGCCCCGCATTCGAGCAAATCTGCGAATCACCGCTCGAGTCGCTCCATCTGGATCCAAAGTCCTACCGGGGCTTGATACATTCTGAGGATCGGGCCCGCGTGCTTGCGGCACTCGAGAGTTTGGCGAGTTCGAACCGATTTGAGGAAGAGTTTCGCATCGTGTGCCCGACCGGGACTGTAAAGTGGGTCAGGGCCATCGGGTTTACCTCAAAAGACAGCGCGGGCAACCTTTCTGCACTCGTCGGGACCGTCCAGGAAATCACCATCCGTAAAGAGATGGAATCCGTATTGCGGGAAAGTGAAGACCGCTACCGCGATTTGGTCGAGAATTCCACGGACTTGATCTGTACATACGATCTCCAGGGACAACTGCTCTCCGTTAACGAGTTGCCGAGCAAACTACTTGGGTACTCTCCGGAGGAGCTGTTGAAAAAACCGATGCGGGATTTTCTCCTTCCAGAGGCCCGCCCCCATTTTGATCAATCCCTACTGACCATTAGGAAAGAGGGATTCGTTAAAGGTTCAATGATTGTTCTTTCGAAGACCGGAGAGCGCAGAATCTGGGAATTTCACAACACCCTTCGCACGGAGGGCGTGGCTAAACCCATTGTGCGGGGGGTAGCGCATGACGTCACCGAGCAAAAACGCCTGGAGAAGGCTCTCCGCTTATCAGAGGAGAAATTCGCAAAAGCATTCCAATCCTCCCCGGTGGAAATCGTAATTAAGACGATTGAGGAAGGGCGGTACATCGAAGTAAACAAGGCCTTTGAGCGAAACACCGGTTTTACGAGAGAGGAAAGCATTGGTCGCACAAGCATTGAACTCGGTCTATGGGACAACCCCGCGGATAGGGCCGCTGTCGTTGAATTCATGAAGAGAGATGGGCGGGTGCAGGAAGTCGAGATTAAGAGCAGGGACAAATCTGGTGAATTAAAGCTCAAGCGCTACTCGGCGGAGCCGATCCAGATCGGGGGTGAGCAGTGCATGCTTGCAGTCTGCGAGGACATCACCGAGCGCAAGAAATCCGAAGTTGCTCTTCGTCAAGAGCGCGACATGGCGCAACGCTACCTGGATATCGCCGACGTGATTCTTCTCGGGCTGGACCTGAATGGGCGGATCACCTTGATCAATCGAAAAGGGTGCTCCACCCTCGGATGGGAGGAACACGAGTTGCTGGGGGCCGACTGGATCGAGACCTGCCTCCCGCCAGGGACGCGAGGAGCGTTCAAAAGCAAATTCCAAAACCTTGTCTGTGGCGATATTTCATGTGTCGAAAGTCAGGTATTGACCAAAAATGGCGAAGAATGTCTGATCCGGTGGCGTAATTCGCTGCTGCGGGATGAAGGGGGTTGCGTCGTCGGCACCTTGAGCTCAGGCGAAGATATTACCGAACGCAATCGCGTTGAACTGGAGCTCCAGCGGCTTTCGGGCCAGCTCTTGCGGCTTCAGGATGAAGAGCGCAGGAGGATTGCAAGGGACCTCCACGATTCAACGGGGCAAAACCTCATAGCTCTGGCGACAACTCTTGCTCAACTGGACAGATCGATTCCGCCTAACTCTAGAAAAGTGCGTTCGCTTTGCTATCAGTGCCAGGAGCAGATTGAACAATGCACGCGCGAAATCAGGACGCTCTCTTATTTATTGCACCCGCCGCTGTTGGATGAAACCGGGCTTGCGGATGCCATTCGTCAATTTGCTGACGGTTTTACAAAGCGCAGCGGAATTCGGGTAAATGTGAGAGTGAGCCCGACTTTCGGCCGACTGGCTTCGGACGTGGAATTGAGCCTTTTCAAAGTTGTGCAAGAAAGCCTTACAAACGTTCAACGCCATTCTGGAAGTTCTCAAGTCACAATAAAACTGGACCGCAGGTCGAAGGATACCAGAATCGAAGTGACCGATACCGGCCGAATTGGACCTGGAAAGCGGCGCGGCACAAGCGGAGACATTCCATTTGAGGTAGGTGTCGGTATCCCGAGCATGCAGGAACGCGTGAAGCTGATCGGCGGTTTCTTTGAGATCGACTGCGGCGACCATGGCACCGCGGTGCGCGTGACGATACCCGTAAGTGAAGGCCGAACATGAAACGACTTTCGATCCTGATCGCTGACGATCACGAGTTGGTGCGACGAGGCATACGTCAACTCCTGCTTACTCGACGCGGCTGGAAGCTTGTGGGTGAGGCAACCTCCGGCCGGGAGGCGGTGGCGAAAATAAGAAAGCTGAGGCCTGATATTGCGATTCTCGACGTAGGGATGCCTGAATTGGACGGACTGGAAGCAACGCGTCAACTCAACAAAGTCGCTCCAAAAACAAAGGTCATTATTCTCACGATGCATGATTCCATGTTGATGGTCAAACGCGCACTGGAATCAGGCGCTCGCGGTTATGTCTTGAAGTCGGATTTGACGAAGTATCTGACAGAAGCCGTTGAGCTGGTCTCCGAAGGCAAGACTTTCCTCACCCCGCAAGTCTCGGAGATTGTATTTCGGGAGTTCACCAAAACCGAAATCGCGACGATGCACGCATGCAAATCAAAGGCGCAGCCCACCCGCCGTGAGGTCGAGATAATCCGGCTTCTGGCCGAGGGAAAAACAAACAAAGAGATCGCGGCGAGCCTGGGCATAACCGTCAGCACTGTCGAGACCCATAGATCTAAAATATTCTTCAAACTAGGAGTCCATTCCGTCGCCCAGCTCATCCACTATTCCATTTGCCAGGGGATCATTCCTGTCCCGGTAAAATCGGCTGGCGAGGTTCACATGAACAGATGACCATCGGATGGTTCAGCGCGAATTGCGGGCGCTCTTTCCAACTCTTAGGAGAACATCGAATGGAGGTTTAACTGTGTTAGACATTTCGGATCGACTCAGGGCTGTTCGGGAACAAAAGAAATTGTCTCAAGGCGACATCGAAGCGCGAACTGGATTACTCCGATGCTATATTTCAAGAGTGGAAAACGGCCGTACCATCCCCTCTATAGAAACCTTGGAGAAATTGGCCAGGGCTCTCGAGCTTTCCCTTTATCAGCTCCTTTATGACGGTGAAATGCCCCCGGCTTTGCCCCATCGCCGCAAGGCGAATGATCAGTTTCCCGTCCCATCGCTGAAAGACAGGCATTATTTCCGCAAGTTAACGGAATGTCTTTCTCGCATGTCGGAACAGGACAGGCACGTACTCATGCAATTCGCCCACAGCATCGCGAGCAAAAACAAACACAGGGCGGTGTCGTGACGGCGGACTGGCCCCGCTATTCTCTTTTTAATGAAACTTCGGTCGATCCGCCTGAGGCAGACCAAGGCCATCATTGTACGTTTGGTTATTCACAGAATTGATTTGATCGTCGAAGGATCGCGCGGCCTCCTCGAGAAGGGGTCTTGCTTGCCGCATGGCCTTGGCCAAGTTGAGCTTGTATTGAGACTGGGCTTTCTCCGTTACGATTGTGGTTTTTCTGACTGCTGCCAGCTCGATCATTAAAGTGCTCACCGTAAGATGGAACGCTTTGAGATGCTCTAGCGTTTGCAGCATGTGATTCTCGAGTCGATTTACGAGGTCCATTTCCTGGGCTGGATCTTCCACGGAGAGTCCTTTCTCGATCTGCCTTTTTGAACCGATGCGCAGAATCATCCGTCCAATTGGTCTCGATCCGCAACGAAGCGTTAGGTATAGGCAAACAGGTAGGAGTTAATTCCTTAGCCCGATCTAGCTTCAGGCACCCCCACCACTGGCTGTATGCAAGATATTTGGCGCCTATTCAATACTGTTTAGTGCCTACAGTGAATACGGGAGATTCACCTCAGCCGGTGATGAGGTCGTCAGTCCACTTGCGTGAGTGTGCGGACGTGGAGCTCGAGTGCCTGGTTGTATTGGCGCTCAATCTGCAATTCGGTCTGCAGCTTCTTTACCAGGATCTCCAGCCGGGAGATTTCCACGCGCAATTTCTGGATATCGGTCGCCGTTCCCGCGGCGCGATGACCCGCGTTCGAAGCGGGCGGTGCTGCTTGAGGCACCGTCGCATTCCCTTGTTGCACAAAAGCCTCAGCCAGTGCCCGCGGCCACACATTGTCGGCAGGCCGCGATTCGGCAAGGGGTGGCGCCGCATGAACCGGGGAAGCTGGCGGAACAATGCGAGGAGCCGCCGGAGTCGCAAACAAGCTGCTCAAGGAAGGCACCGCCATCGGTCGCTCCGACGGCTGCTGGAGCGTCGGCGCGCCATGGCCAATCAGGTTTTTCACGCGCGAAATCAATTCCTGCGGCTGAAACGGCTTCCGAACCAGCTCATCCGCCTGCACCGCCACCGCGCGGTCCGCCACGCTCTTGTTCACCACGCCGGACATTAATATCACCGGTGTCTTTGCGAACTGCGGATTCTGCTTCACCTGGCTGCACACGGAATACCCGTCCTGGTCCGGCATAATCACGTCGGTGATCACCACGTCCGGAGGGTTTTCGCCAAATTGCGCCAGCGCCGACGCGGCATCGGCACAGGTGACCACGTTGATGTTCTCTCGCCGGAACGCAATCTTGATGACCTCGCGCATGGTCGCGCTGTCGTCAATAAAATACACCGTCGGCGTTCGCCGCGGCTCGGTTGCTCCGGTCTCGGGCAGAACAATCGCGTCGCTCATTGGGCCTCCTTGTCCGCCAACTCGTCGGAGCCGTTATGCTCCGTCTCGTCAAATTCACGCATCGCGTCCAGCATCAAATCGGTGGCGGAACGCAGCACAGTCCTTTGTGCCGAAGCCGCGCCATAAATAAATTTGTAAACGCCGGACCCGCACTTCACGCAGCTCTTCAAAATGTAGATGACCGCTTCATCGCCAAACAACGAGCCGCACTCCGCGTGGGTAATCTCTCCCCCGTCGTAGAACAAAACCGCGTCGGTCTCCCCGGCGTTGATCGTCAGCGCTCCGGTCTGCTTGGCCTGTCCCAGCATCTGCATCACGCCGGTCAGGTCGTGGTGGGTCAGGTTCCCGCTCAGGCTGGTATCGGCCTGCCCCAGCATCTGCGTGGGCTGAAAGCCCTCCAGCTTGCTGATCACGATATTCTTGATGTGGCTGGCGATTACCGCCGGCGACAAATGCCGGTCAATATAGTCGTCGCAACCCGCCTGGAAGGATTCCATCAAGGCGCGCTGGCTGCCGTCGCCCATCGCAATCACCGGCAGGGCCGCATTTTTCGGATCGGCGTGAATGATCCTGGCGATTTCCAAAGCGCCCATTTCCCGCATGTTCGTCGCGCACACGATCACCGAGGGCGCGTTGTATTCCAGCGTGGTCAACGCAAAGGCTGCCTGCGTCGCCGTGGTCACTTCAAAGCCTTCGCGGCGCAGGGCGTCGGCCAGCCGCTTCGAAAACAGCACGTTGCTGTCAATCAACAAAATCTTCGCGGGCTTGCCGGGCACGATCATGCGTGTGCCTCCGGGCTGCCGCCGCGTGCTGAAGCCGCGCCCGTTGTAGCCGACGGCATCAGTGCTTCCAGGTTCAGCACTTCAATCACTTCGCCATCATGAGAAAGCCATGCAGCCACGTGTGGTGAGTCCGATTCCCCCGCTGGCGTCAAATCCGCGGTTATCAGCTCGCACTCGCCGCTGACGGGCAAGGCCACCCAATCGAGCGTCGCTCCTCGCCGTTGCGTCGCCACAAGATAAAACCGCCTTGACGTCAACTTTTTGCCGATAAGGCGCTCCGCAACGTCACAGACAGGCACCACTCGCCCGCGCCGCAAAATCACGCCGTCAATTTCCGTGGTGCGGTGCGCAAACCGGAATACCCGGCTCGGCGCCACCAGTTCGGCGATGTGCTCCGCCGCCAGCGCGAACCGCCGCTCGCCCAGGCGCAGCAACACGCACGATTGCGCGTCGCGTTGCTCCAGTCCACTCATAGGCCCAGACCCATCTCGCTTACCGATGCCGATTCCGGCACACCCGTCCGGCTGACCAATGCATCCAACAGAAAAAGTTCGTCAGGTGTCAGAAATCCTTCGGGACTTACAACGGGAAGGACGCTTTGATCCAGCACCGTCAACCCGCGGTACCACACGCGTTCTTCATGGCAAAACGCCGCCGGCAAAGCCTGCAGCCGCGTCATCGTCGTCATTTTCTCGATTCCGTCAATCAGCAGCGCCGTCCGTGCCCGCCGCAGAAGAAAAATCAGCGAAGCGGGCGAAGGGCGCAACCCGAAATGCACCGCTCCATTCACAACATAGAGATTCTGTTCGCCCCGGCGAAACATGTGCCGTACTTTGGGAAGACTCGGCTCATTGATTTCCATCGGTGAACCCGCCAGCGTGTCCACGCTGCGCACTTCCTGCACGGACGCCGAGGAAATCGCAAACACCTGCGTGCTGCACCGGAACAGGATGATTTGCTCCGTCCGCGCCTGCGCGGCTTTGTGCGTGGCTGCAAACTGCATCAGCGCACCCCTGTGGGCGACAACCGGCTCAGTCCCAGCACGCGATGCTCAATCGAGGAATAAATGTCGTCGATGCCGAGGACATGGTCCACCGCGCCGCTCTTGATCGCCTCCGCCGGCATTCCGAAGATCACTGATGTCGCTTCATCCTGCGCCAGCACGTAACCGCCGGCATTCTTGATGGCCCTTGCTCCGCGCGCGCCATCGCTGCCCATGCCCGTCAGCACCACTCCGATGCTCATGGCGCCGGCAAACGCCGCCACCGATTCCATCGTCACGTCAATATTTGGCAGGTAGCCTTCAATTCGCCCCGTTGCGGCGTCGAGCTGGATCCGCCCCGTGGGCGAAACCCGCAAGTGCTGCCCGCCCGGGCAAATGTAAAATGTTCCCGGCTGCACCGGCTCATTTGCTTCCGCTTCTTTCACGCGAATTCC
>DASSGJ010000232.1:0-8531 GCA_035693545.1 Candidatus Acidiferrum sp. | reverse complement strand
CCTTCGCCCACTCTGGCGAATACGTTCGCGCCCTTTCCACCGATCCCATCGAAGGGCAAACCCTGTTCGAAGAGTCCATCGAGCTCTCCCGCAGGTTCCGCGCCCTGAAACTATGGTTCTCTCTTCGTTATCACGGTTTCGCGGCGGTTCGAAAGTCCATCGAAAAAGATCTCTCACACGCCAAACGCCTGGCCGATGCGATTGCCAAGGAACCAGCGCTGGAGCTGCTCGCACCCGTCGAACTCAGCGCCGTCTGCTTTCGATTTGTGGGCAAAAGGAATCTGCCGGAGGCCGCCCTCAATCAGCTAAACCTAGACATCCTCAAGCGAATCGTCGCCCGCGGCCGCGTCTATCTCTCCAACGCCACGCTTCACTCCAAATTCTGTCTCCGCGCCTGCATCGTCAACCACCGCACCACCGACGCCGACATAGACGCCATCCCCGCCGAAGTTCTCTCCGCCGCTGAATGATGAATCCGTCTTGCAATCGAACGCGAAGTGTCACTCGAGGAGATACGTCAGATGCGTGACTTGCACCAGTTGCAGCGCCTGCGGACTTATATTAATGATCTTCAATTGGCGTTGCTGCCTTTTGGCGGACAAGTGGGCACCCGCCAGCACACCAAGACCAAAGCTGTCGAGATAGGTCATCGCTGCCAAGTCCATCACCACGCGCTTTGTCTCGGGGATTAGTCTGCGCAATTCCGTCTGTAGCGCGCCGGCGCTTGTGTAGGTCATCTTGCCGATGCATCGGACCAGCGTTTCGTCTGGTGTAGCCACCACTTCGAGTCTCAATTCCGGGGTTGCGAGCGGCGCTTGGGTCATTGCAGACCTCCCCGGCGTTCAAGGTTTGCACCTGACGCCGTCTCAAACGTTAATTGCTACCGGTGGGAGCCCAAATCTGGCCTGGCCGAGCAAGGGTCCGATGACCTCGGCAAAATATGCATACAATATGCTCGCTGGCCCCAAAGTCAAGACAGACTTACTCAAAAGTGAAGCGGACAAGTCGGGTCGTGGTACCGGCATTTGTCGGGTCACGCGACGCACTAGAAATTGACGCCAACTGCATGGCATCCGGCATCTAAGTCATCAATCCGGGGTATGATGCCGGATGCAAAGTAGCCGGGGGTGTGACCATGACTCAATCCTCTGATTTGCGGATGACGAGAATTCCGCTTAAGCACGGAACCGGCCACATTCCCGCGCTCGGCTTTGGCACACTCATTCCCGATCCGGCCGTGACGATCACTGCGACCAGCGACGCTCTGGCAGCCGGATTTCGACATTTCGATTGCGCGGAACGATACGGGAACGAGCGCGAGGTGGCCACGGCGTTGCAGGCAGGACTTGCCAATGGAGGCATCCCGCGCGAAGACATTTTTGTTACTACAAAGCTGTGGAACTCCAATCACCGGCCCGAGCGAGTTGAACCAGCTTTCGAGGCGAGTCTCGACAGACTCGGGCTCACATATCTCGATCTCTATCTCATTCACACCCCATTCGCGTTCCAACCCGGGGACAACCAGGATCCCCGGGATAAAGACGGTAATGTCCTTTACGACCAGGGCGTGACTTTGCTCGACACATGGAAAGCTTTGGAAAGCCTCGTGGATCATGGCAAGTGCCGCGCCATCGGGCTTTCGGACATCACCTTGAACGACCTGAAGCCCCTCTATGAATCAGCGCGCATCAAGCCGGCCGTGGTCCAGGTAGAGTCGCATCCCTATCTGCCGGAAACCGAGCTATTGGAGTTTTGCAACGAGAAAGGCATCGTCCTTTTGGCTTTCGCGCCGTTGGGTCACGGCATGAAACCGGGCTTGCTCGAAGATCCAGTCATTTCTTCAATCGCCACGCGAGTTGGAAAAACGCCAGCGCAGGTGCTGCTCGCCTGGGCCGTGCAGCGCGGCACAGCTGTGCTTACCACGCCCACGACTGCGGCCCGCGCGAAAGAGAATTTCGACATCTCCGCCCTTCCCCAGGACGCGCTTGACGAAATCAATCGAATTCAGACCAGGCAGCGGCTCAACCCGGTCGTGAGCACCGGCGTTCCTGGGTTCATTCCGCAAGCTAAATCACAAGCAAAATGAGCCAGTACACGTCGAGAGATCGCGTCCGATGACAAACTGTCCGGAACATCGCGAGCCAATCTCTTCTTCAAGCCCTTCCGCCGTAGTGCGGGAAGCGCCAGTACCGAAAGCTCCAGCCTCTACGCCTCGTGGACTTCTGCGCGTTCAGTTTACTGCATTACGTAATACAGGATCGCAATTGCCGTGCAGAAAATCAGGATAGCGCCAGACAAAAAGAGAACCGTATTTTTCGTTCGTTGGCTATTCACAAGTCTCAAAATTTATTACCCAACTTTAAGTTAATTCAACGAGACCTAAACGACGCGGGTGTCGCCGTAACATGTAAGGAAAGCCCCAGCGGCATTTGCCAGCTGGGGCTTTGTGAATCGAACGAGTTTTAGTCCCCGACTGCCTTCCCCGTTCGATTCCTTCCTTAGGCAAATTCTAGTTTTTCAAGCGCAGGCTGTCGTTGCCCCGGAGCAAGTCCAAGGTTGCCTCAGAGCAATTTCACTGCGGCAACCGCACCGTGAACGTTACACGATTGGGAACAACAGTACTCTCGTACCAGGGCGCTGCCCCCAGCCGGGGGTGCATCGTTGGAAGTATCGGAGAATTCCTCTTGTGAAGTGTGGATTGTTGATCGCGGCGTCAGTCAGGAGGGCCGTGCCCCTCTGCGGACTGCTATTGTGTTTAGCAACCCTTGGCACGTCCGCTCAAGAAGTCCGCAAATTGATCGATCAACCCAAGCCACGCTACCCGGAAGTCGCTAAAGCCTTGCGGTTGTCGGGTACCGTGAAAGTTCAAGTAACCGTTGGCACAGATGGGCAGATCAAGGAAACCAAGGTATTGGGCGGCCATCCAATCTTTGTAGATGCAACTCTGGACGCGCTGAAAAAGTGGAGATATGCGCCAGGGCCCGCCGAAACGACAGCGCAATTGGAGTTCGATTTCCGCCCGCCCGCATACTAGGAAGCCCCGCAACCCCTCCGAGTCAGCAGTATCCCGCGCGAAGCTGCGAACGCAATGATCGCACCGCCAACAATCGTTGCCCTATCCGCATTCTCCTCTTCAGTTTGGGTGCCGCACCCTACGCCTTTCAGGGTGCGGGTTTTGAATTTTCCTCTATTTCTCGGTCTCTCAACACGCATTGCCCTATCCGCCGCGCACGCGCTATGCTCACTCGCCGTGAATTTAGCGAACCGACTACTCCGGGGAGGCTTCATGCTTCGCTCATTTCGTTTTTCGCTCGTAGCTCTCATCACCTTTGCGCTCTGGCCAATCTTTGCCTCAGCCCAGGGATCGTCTTTCGCCGTCGGCACCGCCTCTGCCGCGCCTGGCCAGAAAGCAACTGGTTACCTCGAAGTCCCCGCCGGCGTCGATGCCGGAACGAACATTCCTGTGGTCGTCGTGAATGGCGCCAAGCCCGGACCCGTCCTCGCCCTGGTGACGGGGGCCCACGGCACGGAGTACGCTTCCATCATTGCGGTCGAAAAGTTGATCGCCGATCTCGACCCCGCCCAGATTTCGGGCACGATTATTCTGCTTCCCCTGGTCAACATCGCTTCGTTCGAACAAAAAGTCCCGCACGTCAACCCGGTAGATAACAAGAGCATGAATCGTTTCTATCCCGGCAAAGCCGATGGAACGCAAACGGAGCGAGCTTCCTTCCTCATCACCAAACAGGTCGTTGACCGCGCAGACTACTTGATCGACTATCATGGCGGCGACCTCGACGAGAGCCTCCGGCCCTACGCTTACTGGGGACCCACCGGCAAAGATTCGCAGGACCGCATCTCCAGGGACATGGTTCTCGCTTTCGACCTGGATCACATCATCATTTGGCGCGAACGTCCCACCGACCTGGCCGCCAGCCGGTACCTGGACAACACGGCTTCTCTGCGCGGCAAGCCTTCGATCGTTGTGGAAGCCGGGCATGCCGGCACTGTCGAAACCGACGATGTCGCGCTGCTTGTGAACGGCACCCTGAGCGCCATGCGCGCCCTGAAAATGCTGCCCGGTCAGCCGCGCTATATCGAAAATCCCGTGTGGCTCGAAAAGATCGTTGACGTCATTTCCGACGGCCCCGGCATCTGGTATCCGCTGGTCAAGCGTGGCACCTACGTTCAGGAAGGCATGAAGCTCGGCTACGTCACCGACTATTTCGGAAAAGTCATCCTCGAACCCCGCGCCCCCGCCGCCGGCGTGGTGCTCCACCTCAACGCCGTTCCCTCCCTGAAAAAAGGCGACAACATCGCCAACCTCGGCATCGTCGCATCAAAGCCGCCGCAATAACCGCGGCTAGAACATGGGGACACGTTTATCTACTTATTTGACGCAATCAGTAGTTCGGTTCACTCGCGTCTCGAATCAAGCCGTCAAGAAACTATAGTCCCCACACGCCCAACCCAGGTAGAGGGAAGGATTGGTATTCGAGCGAGCGGTAATGAGTTGGTTTACCACGCTCTCAACTTGAACCACCCCGAATAGAGAGACAAATCTTGTAAAATCTTCGAACCGTTGTCTATCTGGGGAAAACGAATGGACGATCATTGCGGCACCATCGGTCTTGAAACGCCGTGCTTCTATCACGGCGGATGCAGTGCGATGTACCAATTGATAGTAAATATCTTTTGGCAGGGGCAGGGTAAGGCCCAGTAAGTCGCAGAGAAAACCAAGCCGCTCACGCTTTCCGTCAGAGGCATTCTGTAGCCATTCGCCAATTGTGTCGCCAAAAGGTTCGTTGACCTTACCTTCGATCATAATCGCGAGCGTACGATCTTCCACTCGTACAAGTGCGAACACATCATTCTGGCTATCGCCTCGGAAAGACCCTGGAAGTGGCACTTTATGTTCGGGTATTGCCAACAGCAACTCAACGTCAGTCCCAAGCGATTCGATCATTGATTCGATTTCTCTCGGCAATCCGTCAGCCCGCTCCCAACAATGCGCGAGGGTCTTAGCGGAGTATCCGGTTCGCCACTGTTTGCAAGGTTGAGCTAGAAATTTTTGCCAATCGTCCGGCCCCTTGCTGGGAATGTATATCTTCGACATGGCCATCTTCCAATGAGCACGATGATACCAAGGGCCGCCCCGTTAACTTGTGACGTGCGACACTAACAATTCGTCTTTTAGTTCGAAGGCGGGTGGGTGGCCCGGGAACCGATAAAAGGGTCGCCGGGTTCCGGTGTGTGGTACCCGGGTCTTGGGGTTGACTTTTCTTTTCCGCAATTATTCTTGACTCCATCCGCGTCCGGGATGCTCTTCCCGCATGTCGCCTACAGCCAAGAAAGTTCTCCAAGCCGTCTTCTGGTTCGTGGCGGGTGGCCGACACTTAAGCGGTAAAACGAATTTGGGTGCCGCACCCTTCGGGGTTAAGGGTGCGGCGCCCACGCCCAGTTCCTTCGGTAATTCGTAGCCGAATGTTATACTTCGCCCGCCCATCTAACCCAAGAAAGAACATTCTGTGGCCCCCCCGCCAACCGAAGAAGTCGCCATGTGGGAGATTCAGCCGATGCCCTCTCGAATACTGGAAGAAAGAATCCGCACTCGTGCCTACGAACTGTACGAGCAGCGTGGAATGCGTGGCGGTCACGCGCTGGACGACTGGTTGCAAGCGGAGTTGGAATTGAGCGGACCGAAAGCTCTTCCCCAAGAACCGAGCGTGGAATCTCCCTCGCTGAGTGAGGCCGAGTTCAAGCGTAGAATCTACGAGAAGTACAAAGGGCATTTTGACCATTTCTACCGTCTGCATCAACTAGCTGAATGGGCGCTCGTCGAGTATGGGGCGCTAACCAAGGATGAATATCACGCTACCGTTCAGTTGATTCTTCCTAGAGCGTTGAAGTCGTTCGACTCCATTCGGAGGCTTTGCGAAATCGCTTCATCCGAGGACGCAGCTGTCATCTTGCGAAGCCTCTTAAATCTATTGGCTGTGACGCGGTGGATTTCGGTGGATTCGAAGAGGCGAGCCAAGAAATATCTGGCGTGGTATTGGGTTCAGATGCATCATGATGCCGAGTTCTTCGCCGACGTGGTTCCTTCTGAATTCATCGCGGATATTGAGAAGCATTACGACCGCGTGAAACCGCAGTTCGAATACAGAGACGGAAACGGCAAAATCAGGATGCCGAAGCAGTGGTATCAGCCCGAGGTACACTCGATTTTCGACATGTTCAAAGAGGTAGGCTTGGAAAAGCAGTACGAAGAAGGCTATAAACCTCTATCGGGAATTGAACACTCTGATTGTATGAGCTATTTCGCAATGCTTCGTGAGGCTGAGAGAAGCGATGGTAAGACGCAACTTGCGGTGCAGAGCGACATGTTTGTACCTCACTACCTGCGGAACGCATTCCAATACTTTGCAGACATCTTTCGAATTTGCAATCAAACTATGGCGCTCGCTGACCCTGAACATTTTGAAAAAATTGTCACGGCAGGAATTGCTTTCTACAAGGCCGATATGAAGGCCAAAGGGCTCAATCCATAGGACTCCAAACCCGCCGGGTGGCGGGTGGCCGACACAGTGATGGGAGCAGGCTTTTGGGTGCCGCACCCTGCGCCTTTCAGGGTGCGGGTTTTGAATTTCTCTCTTCAGCGGCCAAGGATCGTCGTGCCAGGCTGCTTCGTTCGCAATAAGGCTTGACCCCACTTTCAGCTGCGATACTCTTCCCGCATGTCGCCTACAACCAAGAAAGTTCTCCAAGCCGTCTTCTGGTTCGTGCTCGGCCATCTGAGCTGCGCCGTCATGCACCACCTCCACCACTTCGCCGGCAACTAGGAACGTCGCCCACGCCCGCCTTCCTCTCCAGGGACCTCGCGATTAACCGTCTCCATTTTCTATTTTCCAATTTCCATTTTCCATTCCCTTTGCCATTCGAATGGTGTATCATATAATTAACTATTGACTACATTACCTACCCTGTGTTAAAATGGTTTGTGACATTTGGGTACAAATCTGTCCCGAGCCGCCAACGATCCCTCCGGTCATCGCCGCGACCCTCTTCTCCCCTCTCCACATTCGCTCTTGCCACCAGCTCCTCGTGTTCCCCTCTGAATGTTTTCAAACACTTGCGCACTCTTTCATTTTCTGGATACCAGCTATCCTTCGTCCTTCCCACAACTTGCGCACTCTTTCGCAAAAAACGGGGGGTAGGAGGTACCTTTAACCAAAGTTTTTCTCTGCGGTTTTGTCTTCGGCCACCAATGCAAAAATGTCGGCTTGTCCCGAGCGAAGTCGAGGGGTCCGCCAACATTGCCTCTCCCCTTTTAACTGTAGACTGTCAACTGTCGACTGTAGGCTTACAGCTAACTTCTTTCGCTGCCACTCTTACGCAAAAACAGGGGGGTAGGGGGCCAGCGCGCCGTAGCCGCGCCTTTTGCGGCGAAGGAGGGCCGCCTTGCTCCACTTCTCCCTTCCCGCTACAGTGGAAACACCCGTTTCCCGTAATCACGGGAGAAACTCAATGAATCCTATTTCCATCGTCGCGCTGATTCTCGGCCTGATCCTCGTGGGCCTGCTCGCCTGGGCCCTGCTCCGCCTCACTGGCGACCAGAAAAAGTCCCAGGCCCTCGAATCCCAGATGAACGAACTCCGCCGCGACCTGCTCAACCTCTCCACCACCCAGGCCCAGAGCACCACCAAGATGGAAACCATCGCCGGCACCGTCGCCACCCGCCTCGAAGCCGTCACCACCGCCCTCAAAGACGGAGTCAAGGACTCCGCCCAAATCACCTCCAAGCTCACCGCCGAGTCTCAGGCCGCCATGTCCCTGGAGCTCAAAAATACCCGCGAGCAGATCAACCAGATTCAGAACCAGCTCGGCGAAGTCCAGCAAGCCGGCAAGCAGATGCACGAAACGGCCAGCAAGCTGGAAGGCATCCTGGGCGGGGCGAAAAACCGCGGCACTTTCGGCGAAACCACGCTGGAGCGGCTTCTCGAAGACAGCCTGCCCCGTTCCCAGTACACCCTGCAATATGCCTTTCGCAGCGGAAAAGCGGCCGACGCCGTGATTCATCTTCGCGACCAGAAGATCATGGCCATTGATTCCAAGTTCCCTCTCGATGCCTTTCAGCGGCTGGAGGTGGAGGACGAAGAGGGGCGCAAAGAGGCGCGGAAAGATTTTGTGAACGCGGTAAAAACCCACGCCGACTCCATCGCCGAGAAATACATCGTCCCCGACGAGGGCACACTGGAGCTGGCGTTGATGTTCGTTCCGAGCGAAGCGGTTTATTACGAACTGTTGCGCAGCACCGATACGCGCAAAATCGCGGCGGATGCCTACTGCCGGACCAAGAAAATCGTGCCGGTTTCCCCGAACACTCTGTACGCGCACCTGGCCGTAATCGCCATGGGACTCCGCGGCATGCAGATCGAAGAAAACGCCAAGCGGCTGAGCGCCAATCTCGACGGCCTGCGGAAGCACATGCAGAACTTCAGCGAACCCTTCGACAAGCTGGGCACGCACCT
>DASSGJ010000231.1:0-3802 GCA_035693545.1 Candidatus Acidiferrum sp. | reverse complement strand
ACAGGTGCCGCTTTCCGGCGCGTCGAACTGCGTCAACTGCTTCGAACTGCTGGATACCGGTACTTTTCTGGTGCTGCCGTCTTCACCGGTGCCGCTAAGCAACGCGGCGTTTTTGACCTCCGTGCAGAATCCACAGGCTCCCTTCACTTACGCTGCGAGTTCAGCGAACAACCTTTTCGGAATCAGCGTGTATGAAGTCGACCCTGGAACAGGCTTGCCGAGCCAGCCGGGCGCGATCAGCCAGCCATTTTTCCTGCAGTCCTCACAAGTTTTGCCCGTGGTGGCGTCGCTCGGCCCGGCGGGCGGGCAGGGTTCCGTGGGACCCGTGCTGTCGCCAACCGCCCTGGGTTTGAATTTCCCGGACACAGTGACCGGGCAGAAGAGTGCGTCGCAATCGATTACTCTGACCAGCAGTGGCGACCAATCTGTGAGCTTTCAATCCGTTTCGGTCACCGGAGCAAACGCCGCGGATTTTCAAGAAAGCGATAACTGTGTTTCCACCGTGGTTCTGCAGCCGAAACATTCCTGCACGATTTTTGTAATCTACTCGCCAACGAGCGTTGGCACCAGCCCTGCCACCTTGAACGTAATGGACAGTGCTGTAGGCAATCCGCAGCAGTACGCCTTAAGCGGCACGGGAATCGCGCCACCACCGCCGGTGCCCGTCGTGACCCTGAATCCATCTGGGACGTTCAACCTGCCGGGAACAACCACCCAAGGGACCACCGCCACGCCGCAAAATCTGACGGTTTCGAATACCGGCACCGGGCCGCTGCATGTTACCGCGATCGCCGTGAGCGGCCTGAACGCCGCCGATTTTTCCGTGGCGGGATCCAACTGCCTGGGGACCCCGATAGCCCCGGCCTCAAGCTGCAGCGTTCCAGTGACATTTGCGCCGCTGGCGGCGGGCATTCGCACCACAACGCTGGCCATCACGGACGACGCCGCGAATTCTCCCCAGACCATAACGATCAACGGAACGGCGGTAACCGCGGTGACGATCGCGGCAGCCCTCGGAGCAACGCTGAGCTCATCCGTAAGCGCGGGCCAGACCGCACAGTTCAACCTGCAAGCCACACCGGCAACGGGCTTCAGTGGGACGCTCTCGTTTGCCTGCTCGGGAGCGCCCGCGGGAGCCGTATGCACCGCTCCGAGCGTGACCGTGACAAACGGCGCGACCGCAAATTTCACGGTGACTGTGACGACCAGCGGCATCGCCACCGCTGCCACCCGCGGTCCACTAAGTCTCCCGCGTCCGCCGGCCACCTCTCCGATCACCTTAGTGCTTTTCTTCTTGTTGGCGTTGTTTGTCTGCCTGTGGAAACACCGGCTAGGTGTCGCGATAGCGTGCCTCGCGCTGGCACTGAGCGGCTGTGGCGGCGGGAATAGTGCAAGTTCCGTGCAGCCCCCTCCACCGGTCATCACACCTTCCGGAACCTACACGATCACCGCGATGCCGTCCGCGACCCCCGCGGGCTCGGCGAAGACCTTTCCTCTGTCGCCGGTCTCCCTCACCCTGGTCGTAAAGTAAGCGCAAAAACTGTAGCTCACCCCTTCAGGGGTGGGGGTTTTTGTATCCATGGCACAGGCTTTTTCAAGCTACTTGGTGTAGCTGATGCGATAGATCACGTTGGCCCCGTCGTCGCTGACCAGCAACGCGCCGTCTGGTGCGACCGTAACTCCAACCGGGCGCCCGTTCACATCTCTACCATTAGGATTGGGCACGAATCCCGTAAGAAACGGCACCGGATCCACCGCTGCCTTGCCATCCTTGAACCCCACAAAAACAACCTGGTAGCCGGCGCGTGACGCTCGATTCCACGAGCCGTGTTCGGCCAGAAAAATACCGCCGCGGTACGACTCCGGAAACTGTTGGCCGGTGTAAAACGCGAACTGCAGCGGCGCGACATGGGCGCCCAGAAGAACATCCGGAATGATGGCCTTGGCAACCAGTTCAGGTTTCTGGGGCTGGACGCGGGGATCCACGTTGTCGCCGATATAGCTGTACGGCCAGCCGTAAAAGCCTCCGTCCTTTACGGAAGTCAGAAAGTCCGGAGGAAGATTATCGCCGAGTTCGTCGCGCTCGTTTACCGAGGTCCAAACCTCGCCCGTGACTGGATCGACGGCCAGGCCGACGCCGTTGCGCAAACCGGAAGCGAAGACCCGTGAATTCTTTCCGTCGGGATCGCAGACCAGGATGGCCCCACGCCGCTGATCTTTCTCGATATCAATGTTTCCGGAGGAGCCGACGCTGACGTAAAGATGCTGGCCGTCTTTGCTGAAAGCCAGAGTGCGCGTGGAATGTCCCCCGGCGCCTGGCAGGTCGAGGATGTGTTCGGCTTCGCCGACCCGCTTGGAAGTTTGCTTGTCGTAGCGGAAGCGGACCACTTCACCGATATTGCCGACGTAGACGTAATCGTCGTGAAAGGCGATGCCGAACGGGCGCCTGAGATCGCCCGCGAAGACTTCACGCTGCGCTGCCCCGCCAGTGTGCTGCGGGTCGCGCAGGACAATCACTTGGCCGGCCCCGGTGTCGGCCGCGAAGATGTCACCATTTGGCGCGGTCGTCAGGAAACGCACGTACCGGAATTCCTGCGCGAAAACATTCACGTGAAAGCCGGCAGGGACGCTCGGAACAAAATCCTTTGGAGGCTTTACGCCCGAGGGGCCGTTGCCCGCGGATTTTGTCGAGAAAGGCGCCGGCAGTTGCGGCTTCTTGCCATAAGTAACTTGCGCTGAACCGGGCCGCGCGAAAAGAAATACGGCGGCAAAAACAAAAAAGGACGCGATGCGGAGCGACATGCGGGATCTCCCAAAATAAGTTTGCGAGCTTTCCTGATCGGATGCAGCTGGAATCATCCCAGGTACCACTCAAATTCATTCTAGACAACCGCGCAAAAAGGACAAAGAAAATCAGCCGGGCGGAAAAGACCTCGGTTGAAAAAGAACGGTGCGCATGGAGACACTCCCGAACTCAATGCCTTCGTAGGGATACGTGGCGTCGTCGTGTGCGTCCGTCGCGGACATGCAGTAAAGGATTGGCGCGTAGTGCTCCAGCGTGGGATGCGCTTCTCCCAGTAGTTCCGGCCCCCACTTTTCGGGCGCGGCCAGTTTTTCCGTATCGCGCTGTTCGATCGCGCGCTTCACCAGTTGGTCAAACTCGGAAGCCCAGGGATAAGCCTCATGCGGCAACTCCCAATTCATCTTGTGCAGATTGTGCACCAGGTTGCCGCTGCCTAGAATCAGGACACCGCGCTCCCTCATTTTCTGCAGTTCGCGGCCAAGCGCGAGATGCTCCGCGAACGTCCGCGTCTGGTCCAGGCTCACCTGAAAAACCGGAACATCGGCACGGGGGTACATGTGGCGCAAAACGCTCCACGCGCCGTGATCCAGTCCCCACTTCTGGTCCGGAGCAAAGTGGTGCTCGAACGCCAGGCGCTTGGCTTCTTCGGGCGCGCCTGGTGCGGGATATTGCACTTCGTAAAGCGGCTTCGGAAATCCATAAAAGTCGTGAATCGTCCGCGGCCATTCGGCGGCGAGTACCTGGCTGCCGCGGGTCACCCAATGCGCGGAAATAACGCAGATGGCCCGGGGACGAGGTAGGTCGCGCCCAAGCCCTTCCAGGGCTCTCGTGAACGCGTTGGATTCGATCGCATTCATCGGCGAGCCGTGGCCCACGAACAAGACCGGCATTCTTACGGGAGGTGTGTGGTTTGTCATGCGTTTGAAACCGGTGATTCCGGCCGGGATTTAGAGTATAAATGCAGTGTAACTTCCCCTGGGGCGTCCCACTCTAACCGGG
>DASSGJ010000230.1:0-2408 GCA_035693545.1 Candidatus Acidiferrum sp. | reverse complement strand
GGAAACCCAAGAGGGCCGGGCGAGCCCGGCCCCTACAAAGCGCGAGTTCCAGTTCTAAATTTGGGTGGATGGGCTGCGGTGGTAAAAGCGGCAGCTGGGCTGCCGCACTCCAAAGGGGGATGGTGTATCATTTGATGTCCTCGGAAATGGTGGAAAAACACCTAAATGACTAACGAAGAACGAAAAGCTGCGCTGGAAGCGATTATTTATGCGGCGGATGAGCCGGCTACGATTGACCAGTTGAGTGCGGCGCTGGGCGAAGAGAAGCTGGCGGTGCAAGCGGCGCTGGATGAATTGGTGGCCGGTTATGCAGTGGAAGAGCGCGGGGTGGAAATTCGCGCGGTGGCGGGCGGCTACAAGATGTACACGAAGCCGCAGCATCATGATGTGGTGAGGCGGTTTATCAAGTCGCTGCGGCCACCTTTGCGGCTTTCGATGCCGGCGCTGGAGACCTTGGCGGTGATCGCGTACAAGCAGCCGGTGACGGCGCCGGAGATTTCGGATATCCGGAGCGTCAATACTTCGGGCGTGATTTCGACTTTGCTGGACAAGAAGCTGATTACCACCGCCGGGCGCAAAGAGGTGATGGGGCGGCCGATTTTGTACAAGACTTCGAAAGAGTTTCTGATGCGGTTTGGGTTGAGCGACCTGGAGGAACTGCCGAGCTTGAAGGAGTTTGAGGCTTTGGCGCGCGAGGCGCTGGGGACGGATGAGGGGATTGCGCCGGGGGATATAACGGAGGAGCAGGTGGCGGAGTTGCATCCGGAGGTGGATGCGGCGCACGCGGCGGAAGCGACTGGCGGACACGCTCACAATTCGGCGGCGGAGGCGATTGAGCACGTTAAGAAGGAGCTTACGGCGGCGGAAGAGTTTCGGGAACATGAGGCGTTGGCTACAGCGGAGGGGATGCCGTCGGGAGAGTTGGATGAGGATCCGCCGGCCCCGAACGCGAAGACAACGACGGCTGGGGAATAAACAGAAAATTGAAATTGGAAAATAGAAAATAGGGGTTTGGTGTGTTTGGGGTAGAGTGAGTTGAACTGGAAGAGGGATACACAGGATTGCCGTAGAAGGCCGGAGAGGAAGAAGGCGGCGTAAAGCCGCCCCTACAAATGCAAGAGAGACTGCAGAAGATTATTGCGCGGGCGGGGATTGCTTCGAGGCGGCATGCGGAGCAGTTGATCTTGTCGGGGCAGGTTGTTGTGAACGGGAAAGTTGTTACGGAGCTGGGGAGCAAGGCGGACCCGGAGAAGGACAAGATTGAGGCGGCGGGGCGGACGATCAAGGGGTCGGACCGGCGCGTGGTGTATATGCTGATGCACAAACCGGCGGAGGTGGTTTCTTCGCTGGCGGATCCGGAGGGGCGGAAGAATTTGCGGAATTTGTTGCGGGGATTTCCGGAACGGGTTTATCCGGTGGGCAATTTGGAGTATGCGGCGACGGGATTGGTGTTTTTGACGAATGATGGGGATCTGGCGGCGAAGATGTTGAAGCAGTGGGATTCGCTGGAGCAGGTGTACCACGTGAAGATCAAGGGGATGCTGACGCTTACGGATTTGGAGCGGCTGGGAAAAGAGATTGGTGTGAAGATGCAGACCCTGCGGCAGCCGGATGCCAGCCGCGGGCATGTGGCGAATTACTGGTATGAGGTGCGGGCAAAGGGCGCGAAATTGGAGAAGCTGCGGAACCTGATGTTTAAGGAACACCACCCGGTGGAGAAGGTGATGCGGGTGGGATTGGGGACGTTGACGGTGGAAGGGATTCCTCGGGGACGATATCGGTTACTGGATGAGCGGGAGGCGGAGGAGCTGAAGACCGGGCAAGTTGCGAAGAAACGGAAAATGGAAAAGCGAAAATAGAAATTGGGAATAAGAAGAGATTTAACACAGAGGGCACAGAGGAAGAACACAGAGTTCACAGAGAGAGGAAAGAGCCGGAGAGATGGATTTTGGGCTTAGCGATCATCAGAGGCTGATACGGGAGACGGTGCGGCAATTTATGGAGGTGGAGGTGCGTCCGCATGTGAAGGAGTGGGAGCGGGCGGAGGAGTTTCCTCTTGAGGCGATCGAGAAATTGGCGTTGCTGGGCTGCTGCGGGATGCTGGTGCCGGAGGAGTGGGGCGGCGCGGGGCTGGATACGATTTCGTATGTGCTGATGATTGAGGAAGTGGCGCGGGTTCATGCGGCGATGGCGACGGCGCTTTCGGTGACGAATTCGGCGGTGCAGCTGCCTTTGCTGGCATTTGGAAATCTGGAGCAAAAGAATAAATATTTGAAGCGGCTGGCGGGGGGAGAAATTCTGGGCGCGTTCTGTTTGACGGAGCCGGCGGCGGGATCGGATGCGGCGGGGATTCAGGCTACGGCGGTGCGGGATGGGGAGAATTACCGGATTAATGGGACGAAGACCTG
>DASSGJ010000229.1:0-7001 GCA_035693545.1 Candidatus Acidiferrum sp. | reverse complement strand
GGCAGGCATTCCCACGATACTCTGCACGCCGAGGAAGGGAGGCGGTGCAGGCGCAATCCCATCCGTCAGCCTCCAGGCCCAGATGGCGTCCGCAACGGTTTGTCCCCAGGCGACCCCGGCGGCGATGGATTGAGCATTTGCGGTGGAGGCGAGCGCTGCCAGCGATGCATCGCGTTGCGTCTTGAGCGTCGTGCTTTGTGCGGGATACAAATCGACCAAAATGACGTATGCAGCCTGAATCGCGGCAGCCCGCTGGGAGGCGTTGTGCGGTGCGGCGGGTGTTACGTGTAGCGGCTGAAAACGTGGGTCGATGCCATTGACCGCGTCAAAAACGGACGCGGAAACCAGCGCAACCACGCGCGTGGACACCAGCGGATTCGTGCCGCCGGTAAGGACCGTCTTGTTCATGATGCCGATCCACTCAAGCACCGTGTCGGGGGCGGCAGCCGACACTGGCAAGGGACCAGCCGCGAGCAATGTCACAATCAGCAGTAATGCACTCCGGATCATCGCACCGGCCCCATGCCGGCGAAGGAACAGGAATAGGCCCAAAGCAAACGCAGATAGATTGCGATTCATATCTCCTCCTGAAGGATGGAGGCAGCGTTATGGCGGGCTAGCGGGCAGTTTGCAATTGACCTGGCAAATCGCGCGTCAGCTGGTAGCGCTACCGGGGGGCACCAACTCGTCGGTAGCAATGGCGAGTTAATAGCGTTCTATGCTAATATCGCCTGCAAGTCAAGTTCGCTTCTTCTTACTGCCGTTAGAGGGAGTTTTGGTTGGGTTGCCGGTTGCGCCGGCTCTGGGTTTTTGGTGCCCAGGTCTCGTGGTTTTCCTTTTCAGTCTGATTGCTTCGCGCCCAGCTCTTGCTGCTAGCCGTCCTTGGCTTTCCCATGAAGCTTTAGATATTCCGCCGGAGTGACGATTAGCGCGCCTTGCACAGTCTTTCCGAAATAGACGCCGAAATGACGGACGTCGCCGGTCACCAGGTGGGTGGCTTTGGCTTCCATCGCGGCCAGCAGGATCGGCGCGTCTTTGCCTGGGAGCGTGATTCCGGAGGGAAGCTCGCACTCGCGGGCGTCGAAGACTTGCAGCGCGGACGTCAGTTGCGCCAGCCTGCGGCGTTGCGCTTCTTCCCCCAGATTGATTCTTGCTTCTTCGATTGCGTAGCGCGAGGAACACAGCTCGACGTCGCGCAACTTCCAGAACGCCAGCAGCCCCGACTCCGCCCGGTAGGCTGCGGAAAAGAGCACATTAGCGTCCAGAAAGACTCGATCCATCGTGTTTGGCGGCGCCTGAGTTCGTCCTCTTCGCTTGCTTACGGCTCAAGGCTATTAGCTGACGGCTGCTTTTTTCCTACTTCGGCCGGCGGTGGGGAATCGTTTTCGGGTCCAGCCCCATTTCTTCCACTAGCTTCTTGGCACGCTGATAATCAGCGTCAGTGGTGGCGGTGGAGAGCAGAAACTCGGCCTTGCGCTCCGGCGAGTAGCGTTCCACAGGCAATACGATGGCTGGGCGGAGCAGGACGCCGTCTTCGACCGCTTCGGCGGTAACCATGCTGCCTTCCTCGATACCGTAACGTTTTCTGAGTTTTGCCGGAACGATCACCGCGCCCCGCTTGCCGACCTTTACCGCATCCATGGTAAGACCTCGCTTCGCGAGTATATCAGATTGTCTGTAATTCAGGCATCCTACTACCGGCGGCGCAGCTCAGTCTGCGCCTGCCCGCCGTAGCCCCCGGGCGAAGGCGGGGGCCATTGCGCCTCGTCCCGCAAGGTGCCAGAATCCCCATATTGCTGCACCTGGAAACATCCGGCCGCTCCCCGGTGTCTAATACCCAGAGCGGACGATGGTTGGGGCAGAGCGCAGGATGCGGTGCCCAACCCAGCAGTGCCAGCAGGCCCCAGGTTGCTCTTCGCAGGTGGGGCAGAAAGGCCGACCGTGTCCGATTGGGCCAGCGCACTCTCGTGGGGTAGAGACGAATCCGAGCTTGTCACCGAGCTGCAGGCGGGCTCGGAGACCGCCTTCGACTGGCTCGTCAATCACTACCACGCTCCCGTCTACAACCTGATCCTCGGGATGTTGGGAGACGCCGCGGACGCTGCCGATGCCGCTCAGGAAGTTTTCTTGAAAGCCTTCAAAGGAATTCGCAGCTTTCGCCAGGGCAGTTCTTTGAAGACCTGGCTCTATCGCATCGCCATTCGCGAAGCCCTGAATCACCGCCGCTGGTTCAAGCGCCACAACCAGAAAAACATCTCCATCGATGCCGAGCCCGCCGAAGGCTGCGCTCCAATTGAGATCGAAGACCTCAGCGCGACGCCATTCGATCAGCTCGCCGCTCATGAAATTCAAGTCGTCGTTCAAGGCGCACTGCAGCAGGTGCCCGACGTCTTCCGCAGCGCCTTGATTTTGCGCGACATCGAAGGCCTCAGCTACGAAGAAGTAGCCGAAGTGCTGGAATGCAGCGTCGGCACGGTGAAGTCCCGCATACTTCGCGGCCGCCGCTCCTTAAAAGAAATTCTCGAACCGCTTCTGGCGGAAAAACCGCTGCACGCCAAGACCTCCGAGCGCGACACGCATACCTCCGAGGCGCAGTGGCGCAAGGCTGAAGTGGCTCGCCAGGCCGAGGCCGCCCTATCCGGAACGCCCTTCACCAATAATCAAGTGGGCCTGCAAATGGCCTACGTTCGGGTTTCAACGCCGGAAACGGCGGAAAGTATGTCGCGCCCACAGACAGCGCGCGAGGAGCAACCATGACGTGCGATAGAGTCCATCGCCGCCTCGCCGGATATCTTGACGATGCGAGTGTTTCGGCGGCGCGCTCGGCGGAGCGCGTGGCCATCCGCCAACATCTCGAACACTGCGATTCCTGCCGCGAAGAGTTGCAGCGCTACCGCAAGCTGGCCGTATTGATGTCCCGCGTGCCGCGGGCCGTCCCCCCCGCGGATCTCGCCGTGAAAATCAAAGTCGCCGCCGCCCAGGCCCAGCCTACCCAGGATTGGCGCGGGCGCTGGCAATGGGTAAAGGACCGCTCCGAAATCCTGATGGACAACGTGTTTCGTCCGCTGACCGTCCCGGCCACTGGCGGTTTTTTCTCCGCCATCGTGATTTTCGTCTTTGTGCTGCACATGATGTTGCCTGGCATCACCGTGCAGGCGGATCCCAACGATGTGCCCACCGCTCTTTTGCGTCCAGCGGAACTCATTTCGCTCTCCAACATGCCCGCTTCGGCGGAGATGCAGCATCCCGACGTTGGCCTGCAACACGAACTGCTGGTGGACGTAATCGTTGACGCGCAAGGCCAGATGTCCACCTACGAAATCATTGTTGGCCCCGATACCCCGGAGATGCGCCATCACCTTGACCAGGTGCTGCTCTTCTCGCGCTTCCGCCCGATGATGAGCTTTGGCCGGCCCACTCCCGGCGGCCACGTGGTTCTCAGCTTCAGCGCCGTCCACGTCCGCGGGTAGGCCTGTGTAGCATAGGCTTTAGCCTGTGCTCTTTCTCCGTCCACCAGAATTCTCGATCCGCGCTTCTTCACCCATCTCGAATCTTTGAATTCCAACTACCAACTACCAACTACCAACTACCAACTACCAACTACCAACTGCCGTTCCCGCCTGTCCACCCGGCCAGCTTTCCCTTTGTAAACGCCTGACCCTTTCCCTCCACTCCTCCGCTTCCCCATCGTGTTCAATGGAGACAGGAGTTTTCGCTATGCGCACCACATTGCGACTCTTCACCCTTCTCGCTGCTTTGCTTCTCGGCGCCATGCTCTTGACGCCTGCGCTGCACGCTGCTGCTTCGTCCTCGCGTCCTCAGGGCAACTCGCCCGAATCGCTCTTGCTGAACGCCGCCAATCGCGACCGCGCATCGCTCGGATTGCAGCCCTTCCAGTGGGACGCGAATCTTGCCGCCGCTGCCCGCTTCCACGCCCAGATCATGGCCCAGCGCAGCGCCCTCTCCCACCAGTTTCCCGGCGAACAGCCGTTGCAGATCCGCGCCATGGAAGCCGGCGCGCGCTTCAGCCTGATTGCGGAGAACGTGGCCGAAGGGCCGTCGCCACAGGGCTTGCACACGCAATGGATGAACTCTCCGCCGCACCGCGCCAACTTGCTCGATCGCGACCTGAACTCCATCGGCATCGCCGTGATACAAAGCGGCAGCCTGTTGTTCGCAGTCCAGGACTTCTCTGTGGGTGTTCCCCAACTGAGCATCGAGCAGCAGGAGTCGCAGATCAACTCGCAACTTGCCGCTCGTGGCATGCGCGTGGTGGACGCCGCCCTGGACGCCCGCAAAACCTGCGAGATGACCCACGGCTGGGCCGGGCAACAACCCTTCGCCGTGCTGCGCTATGAAACCTCCAGCCTCCGCGACCTGCCCGAAGACGTCGAGCAGAAGTTGCGCACAAGGAAGTATCACGCCGCCGCGGCAGGCGCGTGCGACGCCAGCGGCCCAGCCGGTGGATTCACTCGCTTCCGTATAGCCATCCTCCTCTACTAACCCGCGCCACGCCGTTGTAGCGGCCGCCTTCCGAGGCGGGCGCTCCCTGGGTGCCCCACACGCCGGTTTTGCGTGTGGGCTCTTCGCGGCGTCCCGCGTGCTTCACCGGGGCCGAAGGGCCCGCTCTCTTTCCTCTTCACCGAAGCCCGTTTTGACCGTGCCCCCGCTCTTGCCTTTTCCCTCAAATCCGTTAAACTCCTTTTCATGACGTTCTCGTTCAATTCCTACGCGTGGCGATTTACGTACCGGAACATCCGGGTGCGAGCGGCCAGCGTCTAGTTCGAGAGCAGCAAAGAACTTTTGGCCCACTCGCACCGAGTGGGCTTTTTTGTTTTAGGCCCACAAAAATTGCGGACGGGAAAACCTGAAAGGCCCAAAACGAAAGGGAACTACCGACCATGATTATTTCCATGAAGCTGCATTCAACGCGGAAAGAGATCGATGAAGTCACCGCCATCGTCAAGCACTACGGCTACAAGGTCCACTCCATCGAGGGCGAGGAGCGCGTGGTCATCGGTGTCGTCGGTGTCGGCGACGTCACCGCCTGCATGGAATCCGTCGAAGCCATGCCCCAGGTCGAAAAAGTGGTCCGCATTACCGCGCCCTACAAATTCGTCAGCAAGGAATTTCGCCCCGGCAAGACGCGCATCAAGGTCAACGGCGCCGAAATCGGCGGCGACGACTTCGCTGTGATTGCCGGACCCTGCTCCGTCGAAAGCGAAGACCAGATCATGCGCTCCGCCGAAGCGGTAGCCAAAGCGGGCGCAAAGTTCCTCCGCGGCGGCGCCTTCAAGCCGCGCACCTCGCCCTACGATTTTCAGGGGATGGAAGAAGAAGGCCTGAAGCTGCTGCAGAAAGCCAAGAAGGCCACCGGCCTCGCGATCGTAACCGAAGTCATGGGCGACCGCGACGTGGACCTGGTCGCGAATTACGCCGACGTGATGCAGGTCGGCGCGCGCAACATGCAGAACTTCATGCTCCTGAAAGCCCTCGGCAAGTGCGGCCGCCCTATCCTCCTCAAGCGCGGCTTAAGCAGCAGCATCAAAGAACTTCTGATGAGCGCTGAATACATCACCGCCCACGGCAATCCCGACGTAATCCTCTGCGAACGCGGCATCCGCACCTTCGAAACCGCCACCCGCAACACCTGCGACATCTCCGCCATCCCGGTGCTGAACGAACTCACCCATCTCCCGGTGATCCTGGACCCAAGCCACGCCACAGGCAAACGCAGCCTGGTCCCAGCCGTAGCCCGCGCCGGAGTAGCCGTCGGCGCCGACGGCCTGATCGTCGAAGCCCACCCCGCCCCCGAACGCGCCATCAGCGACGGCGCCCAATCCCTCGACCTAAACCAATTCGCCAAAATGATGGACGACCTCCAGCCCTACATCGCCCTCTGGAAAGAATCCCGCAAAAAAGAAACCGCGGCCGCCGCCGCGCGCTAGACATTCGAGAAACAGCCAAAGGGAGAGGGTGATCTGCCGGAGAACTACGCCAGAAGGAACAGCAGGAAAAGAACAGTCAACCCCAAGACGCGGGTACCAAACACCCGAACCCGCGACACCCGCCGCTTTATTTCTGCGGGAACTGTTGAAGTGATATCCTCTCGCTAGTTTCTATGTCAATAAACTCCAGATCATTAAGCCCGCGCCACCCGACCGGGGAGACCGCCCGAGATAAGGAATTAGAAGGACAGATCCAAGAGTGCCTCCAGAGGTGGAGGCGCAGGGCAACCTGGCTCGGCGTGGCGTTGCTAGTGACAATCATAGCCGTCATCCCATTCCTCTACGGCCATCCCCTTCACCGTGAGTGGGACACCATCGGGAGAAAGCTTGTTTTGCTATCGATGTGCCTCTTACTGGCGTTTATGTATGCAGTGGGGATCGCTTTCAGCTTCTGGTTCTACCTCAGGGAGACGAAGAAGATCCACCGAGAGCTTCCGCCGCTGGAAGATTAACGGCGTACGGCCAAATAAGGGTGTTCCAGAACGAAGGGCGGCAGGTGGAAGTGGTGATGATGCGAGGCAGGCGTTATTTGTTCCCTGCATCCGTTCGGAAATACAGCGCCGGTGTCGTCCCCAGCGTTTTTCGAAACATGGAAATGAAGGCGCTGGGCGTGCTGTAGCCCGATTCGAGAGCCGCGTGTGTGACTTTCGCGCCTTCCGCCAATAGCCGCATCGCCTGCATCAGCCGCAATTGCTGCCGCCACTTCCCAAAAGTCATGCCCACATTTTCCTGAAACAGTCTTTCGATGGTTCTCCTGCTGGCGCCCGCGGCTTTGCAAATTTGGCTGAGCGGGCGGCGGTCGCTTGGGTCGGCCAAAAGTATTCCTGCAACACGCAGCGCTCGCCGTTCGGTGGGAGTTGGAAGCTGTAGCGGCACAGTCTGGATAATTTCCAACTGGTCCAGGATTACCCGAATTAAGTGGCGCTGCCGGTGCACCGTGTTGCGCAGGCCAGCGAGCGTGCAGGCGTGAAGAATGAGCTCTCTCAGTAACGG
>DASSGJ010000228.1:0-14841 GCA_035693545.1 Candidatus Acidiferrum sp. | reverse complement strand
GAGCCAGGCACCATGCGGTGGCGCTGATCCTGGCTGTCGGCAGTGTGGCTGATTTTTTTGGCGAAGGTGTAGTTGGCGTGCTGCAGGGCGCGCATCATGGGCGCGTGGACGCCAATGTTCAGGGTTTCGAGGCGGTAGAGATTGCGGGCGGGATTGAGCAGGCGGTCAATGGCTTCGGCGTCGCTGCAAGCGGATTCAGGAAGGCCGACGACGGCGCGATAGGATTCGGCCATGACGCGCGGCGCGTTGGGAGAATAGTCAACGAGGTGAGAGGTCTTTCCGTTCAGCTTGCCGTCAAATTCCTTTGCAAAGGCGTCCGCTGCGGACTTCGTGGCGGCAACATCCTTCCATTCGGGCAGCTCTTCGAGAGGGGAGAGGCCAAAGCGATCGAAAAACTGCGGATCGAGCTGGCGAACCTGCGCGACCATATCGCCAATGACGGCGCGGGCTTCACTGGGAGTATCGGAGGCGGAGCACATGCGCCAGAGGCGATGAAGAACGATGCCCGAGACGGTGTGGACCATGGTGGTGAAAGCGGCGACCGGAAGGACGTAACGGGCGATTTCGATGGAGCGCTTCTCGGCGGAGCGTTCGATTTTCTGAATGCGCTTGGGATGGGACATCGGGCCGATATGCCAGATGTCGCCAAGAATATTGCGCGCATCGGGAGTGAGCAGGGCGGAGAGTTCGCGATAGAAGGCCCATGCGCGGGCCAGCGCGTTTTCGTAGATGTTGCGGGAGGTTTCGTCGAAGAAAAGAGATACCGGCGGAACATAAGCCTGGGCGCGATCAAGACGGACATAGCGCTGGCTTTGTTGCTCGGAATTGTAAAAGGGATGGGCGTGAAGAAAGGACCAGACGAACTGGCGGCTGACATTTTCGAGACCGAACTCGAAGTGGGCGTGCTGGTAGACAGTGTGATGGCCACTATAAAAGGTGGCGGCACCAATGTTGAGGCGCTGCTTGTCGGTGATTTCGTCGGGGTTGATGAGGTGCGAGGAATAGCAGGTGCGGGCGGCAGCGATGGCGGAATCGAAAGGATGCAGGAAGGCGTTGCGGATCGTGACGCGGGGCGCGCCCGTCTCCACCAAGCCGGCGTCCGGCGCGCCATCGAACATGCGGGATTGTGTAGCCACGTTGGGAATTGATTCTACACGGAGAGATGGAAGCGGACAAAAGAATAGGAAAAAAAAAACGGGCCGGGCGAGCCCGGCCCCTACAGAGATTTTTTGTGTTGCTGGAATTATTTCTTGCCGGCGGCGGCAGGGACGTTGGCGTATTTCTTCTGGAAACGTTCAACGCGACCCGCGGTGTCCACAAGCTTCTGCTTGCCCGTAAAGAAAGGGTGGCAGTTCGAACAGATTTCGACGCGGAGCATATCGCCCTTAATCGTCGAACGTGTCTGGAAGGTATTCCCGCACGCGCAATGGACGGTAACAGGATGGTAGTCAGGATGAATACCGGGTTTCATGGATCTCCAATCTAGTGTGGCCGGTCTGCACGGCTATCCCGAGTATGGGAACTACAGCCGCGTCGCTAGGTCACAAGCAATCTCTGATTATACGGAAAGAGCGGAAAATTTCAAAATCGCCGCGGAAGCATTTGGGGGGTTACGGATTGGGAATGACGGCAGTGGCTTCGTTAGAGAAGGCACTTTCATCGCCGGCGGAGTCAACCGCGGTAACGACATAGCGGTAAGTGGCGCCAGAAATAACGGCCGAATCTGTGTAGGCGAGATCCGCGATGACAGCGGAAAGAGGCGAATAGCCTGAGCCATCATCCCGGTAGACCCGATAACCGACGACGGAGCTTACACTCGGCCCCCATGACAGCGAGACACTGTGGGGCAGAGGACTTGGTGAAGTAGGAGTTGAAGTAACTCCGGACCCAGAAACGGAAATGCTGGCGGGACTTGAGAGATTTGAGCTGAGGATGGAGATATTTCCGGAAGCGGCTCCGCTGGCTTGCGGGCGGAACCATATCTGAAAAGTGAGGCTTTGATTAGGAGAAAGAATTGAGCCCGGGGTAAGACTGGAGTAACCGAAGCCTGCGCCAGCCACGCTAATGCCGCTGATGGTGATGTTGATGTCGCCGGTATTTTTCAGTGTGACATTTTGCGTCGCTGTAGACTGAAGCTTGAGATTGCCGAAACTGATCGATGACGGCGTCACCTCAACGGCCGCAGATGCTTTTTCTGCAACCCCCGCCAGGGAAACCGCCGCTGAAGCATTCGAAGCGTTGCTGGTGATCTGAATGGAAGCGGAAGCGCTGCCGGCAACACTCGGCTCGAACATAAGCGAGTAGGCCACACTCTGGGCCGGGAGAATCGTGCGTGGAAGGGAAGGGCCGGAGAGCGAAAATTGGGTACTCTTCAAGGCGACGGAATCCAGGGTTAGCGGGGCGTTGCCAGTGTTAGCGATGTGAAGCGTCTGCGTAGAGGATTTGCCGATAACGACGGTATTGAAATTAAAGCTGGTGGCGGAGAGAGACATGATGGGTCCGCTCGGCGACGAGGAACGCGGGCTGACACTCGCGCAACCTGCCAAACCAAGGATGAAAATCAGCAACAATGCAGCGGGAAAACCCCTGCGAATGGATGACAGGTTGTAAAGACGAAAGAGCACTCCGGCTACGAACCCCCTCAGATTCGAAAATCTCAAAGTAGCGTCTGAGGAACAGCAGCCGCAACCTGTCCCGGGTACAGTTGTAGGACAGGTCTTACAAAGCAGAGACCTGTACTGAGGGACAGGTTTGAAGAAAGAGAGAAAGAATCTGGAGAAACAGTTGGGGGAGCGGATCAGGAGACGAAATGGCAGCCAAAGCGGAATGAGCCTTCCGGAGTACGGCGGGACCAGACAGGCCGTAAGTAGACGCGGACCGGCGGAAGAATCGGGACATGAAGAATTGCCAGGATGTTTTCGGGGAGTTCTTCAGGTTGTTCAAACTCCAGAGCGACCCCGCCAAAACCGAGATCGAGGACGCGAGCACGGCGGGTGCCCTGGTCGCCAATGATAGCGTAAGCGTTGGTGCCAACCATGGAAACACGCTCGGCTTTGCGCTGAATGGCGAAAGTAGCTTCTGGAATCGGGGCGGGGATCTGCTCGGCGAGAGTTCCCGCGGCAACTGAGGATGCGGCAGCGAAATCCGCCGAGAGTTTCTCGGCGGTGCGACCGGCGGAGATGGAAATGGGCGATTGAGCCGCGGTTTGGGCAGCCGAAGGCGCAGCGGCGACGCGTGAGGATTCCTCCGCCGTCCGGACGTGATTGGCGTGTTTGAAGCGATATAAGCGCTCGTCGGCAACTCGGATCAGTTGGTCCGATTGGTCGCCATCCTGCGGAAAAGTGGCGACGCCATGGTCCATGGTGACCGCAAAGTTCAGTTGAAGCGGGCGAAGTGTTTCCGCAAAGACACTCTCAATACGACGGCTAAGGGCAATTGCCTGGGCGGCATCCGTTTGCGGTAGCAGAAGGGCAAACTCGTCGCCGCCGATGCGAAATGCGGAGTCGGAAGTGCGGAGCGCTTTCTGTAGCGTGGTTGCGGCGGCGCGAAGAACTTCATCGCCGCTGGGGTGCCCGTATTTGTCGTTGACTTCCTTAAAACGGTGAAGATCCAGGATGACGATGCCCAGGGGCAGACCGTAGCGGCGCGCGCGGTTGAGTTCCTTCTCAAACGATTCCGCGAAGAGCCTGCGATTGTACAAGCCTGTGAGCGGGTCGGTTACGGCATTCCGTCGAATTTTTTTCAGTTCATCGTATTCAAGAATGACAGGCACGCGCACTAGGCCAGAGGAAGAAAGAACGTCCATCAAAACGGTTTTGAGGGAGATCGGCCGACCGAGCGCGTCTGTGAGTTCACGACGGCGGGTGAGGACTTCTTCCCAAAGTTGGAGCGACTGGCTTTCGCGCAACTCCAAATGAGCTGTTGCGAGAAAGTAGCGCTGGAGAAATTGGCCGCGAGCCGAAAGCTCGAGGCCCTCGAGCGTGTCGGCCAAGAGCTCGAGATAGGCATCTTCCGCAGGCGAACGCGGGGCCACTGGGCCACCGGGGCTGGGCATAACTGGGTTTTTCCCACAATCTGCCTGTCCCCGCGGGGTTGGGGGAAAGCACAGTCCGAGAACCGCACGATTAGGGAGCAAATCAGTTGCCATACCACTCGGTGGAGAGGCTGGATGATTCAGCCCTAGGCGGCCCTCTTTTGCGGCTTATCCTATTACAAAAAGAGAAGGATATGGGAGATTTCTTGAGGAGGGGCCGTTTTAACGAAAGGGGAAAACTGGGTGCCGAACTTAGGTAGTACTAGAGGCAGGGCTCAGTCAAGGGGCCGAAGAAATTCCAATCCAAAGAGCTTCTGATCGCCCAAAGTTTCGTGGCGGCGAACTTTAGCCTGGATAGGCGGAGTCTCGCTGGGGATCAGGCTGGACGAAGAGGGAGAAGGCGCAGGGATGGTCAGCAAGACCGCTTGATCGGGCCGCAGCACGTGGGTGGAGGTTATACAGGCACCAGTGGCGCTGATATTCAGAGTTCGAGTGAGCTCAATAAATTCAGTTCCGGAGGCGTCCGAGGCGCGCAAGAAAACGGGAACTTGCAGACGGATCCGTGGGGAACGGCGGGCCCGTTGCGAATCCACGCGTACTCCCTCCTTCAGTTGATCGGTATGCAGGTCCATTTGGTCCGAAAAGTAGTACTCAGGAACTAGTACATCTCTAGCAGGTTGTCTGCCAGTGGTTTAAAGGCAAATCGCAAATTAACACGTTATCTTAGAAAGAGATAGCGGTAAGGGTGAAAGAGCGGACGAGGTGGGGGACAAGTTAAGGCTGCTATTGAGCAGGCCTTTTCCCAAATTGTGCAAATGGAACGCTTTTACCATTGACAGTCTAGAAGGGCTTTGAAAGGATGAACTCCACCACGGGAAAAGTTTTACCACTCGGGACAGGAGCCAGCCGGCCTATATGGGAAGTGGTATTACAGCGTCCACGGGCAAATTTGTGCCAGGTGGAACTAATTTTCCCGCCGAACACGTCCGAGCCTTACTGGATACGGTAGACAAGTGCGTGGTGGTGGCGAGCCGTGATGGGCGCGTGCTGATGGTGAATTTGCGCGCGAAGAAATGTCTGGAAGAACACGGCAAGCCTGCCGATGGTTCTTTAAACATATTTGAAGAGTTGTTGAACGTCGAGCCGCGAGAAATTTCGAAACGAATTGAGAGCGGCGAACACGAAATCGAACTTTCCGGAAGAACCGGATTGAAAAGTTTTCAGGCGCGCGTGAAGTGGATTCCAGAATCGGATTGGGTGGCCATTCAATTCGCGAACGAATCGGATACCGTTGGCGGAAACGGAGCGCCGCAGCCGACGGTTCAGGAATTGTTGCAGGAGCGGGAGATTACTTACCGCAACCTGCTGGCCGCGTACCTGAAGCTGCAGGAAGTGAACCGGCAGAAAACGGTGTTCCTGGCGTCGGCCGCGCATGAATTAAAGACTCCGCTCGCGGTTATCAAAGGCTACTACGACCTGCTGCTGACCAATTCCCTGGGAAAACTGACCGACAAGCAAAAAGACATTCTGGAAGAGTCGAAGGAAAGCTGCGAGCGGCTGGTGCGGCTGGTATCGATGTTTTTGAATTACTCGGCTTTGGAAAGCGGAAAGTTAGTGCTGCAGTTGCGGGAAAACGACCTGCGAGACTGCCTGGTGGAGATGACCGGACGATGGTCCGAAGCATTTCAGAGAAAGGGCGTGAAACTCGACAGCCACATCGATCCGTCGATTCCGACCTTCAAGTTTGACTACCAGAAGGTGCAGCAAGCCGCAGCAAATCTTCTGGACAACGCGCTGAAACACACGCCAGCGGGAGGAACGGTAACTCTCCGCGCCAAGCCGCATTTTTGGGAACGGCGCGTAGCGGAAGTTGCGCCTGTAGAAGAACGGCGCAGGTTCCGGTTGCCAAGGCCGAACAGCGTGGAGGTAAGTGTTACCGATTCGGGGACCGGCATTGCACCTGAGCATCACCAGGAAATATTCGAAGACTTCGTGCGCGTGGACCGCAACACGTCCGGGATGGGCCTGGGCCTGGCGATTGCGAAGCGGTTGATTCAGGCGCACCGGGGAAAGATTTGGGTAGAGAGCGAATCACAGCGAGGAAGCACTTTCGCGTTTTTGTTGCCGATGGATCAAACCTGAGATTTTGAGCGGTAGCGGGAAAGAGGGGAAGAGATATGCAGGTCAAAGAAAAGATTCTGGTCGTGGACGACGAACCAAGCATCCGGAAATATCTGCAGACACTTCTGGAGGTGGAAGGGTTCGACGTTGAGACGTTAAGCAGCGGAAAGGACGCCATCCGGCGCGTGAGTGATGGCGAGCGGCCGGACTTCATCATCCTGGATGTGCTGATGCCGGAGATGGGCGGACTAGAGACGTTGCAGGAGTTGATGCAACTGGACCGCAGCCTGAACGTGATTATGCTGTCCTGCTCGAATGAAGTGGGCACGGTAGTGGAAGCGATCCGGCTAGGCGCGCATGACTACCTGACAAAACCATTCGAAAAGACCGAGCTGGAAGCGGCGATGTTGAAGTCGCGCCAGAAGAAGCAATTAACGCAGGAAAACCAGGCGCTGCGGGACTACTGCGACCAGGTGACGGAGGATTTGAGTTTTCTAGCCGCCAGCCCGCAGATGGTGCGCATCCGGCAACAGATTTTGCAGATTGCTCCGGTGGATGTGCCGGTCTTTGTGTGTGGAGAAAGCGGCGTCGGCAAGGAAGTGGTGGCGCGCATGATTCACCTGCGGTCGAAGAGAAGGAACCAGGCATTCATCAAGGTCAATTGCGCGGCGCTGCCGGGCGAGTTGCTGGAATCGGAACTTTTCGGCTTCGAACAAGGGGCGTTTACCGGTGCGGTGCGGGCCAAGCCCGGAAAATTTGAACTGGCCAACAAGGGGACGATTTTCCTGGACGAAATTGCCGAAATGTCTGTGCATCTGCAAGCCAAGCTGCTCCACGTACTGCAGGACCACCAGTATTCACGGCTGGGCGGAAGGCACCTTGTGGAGACCGATGTACGCGTTCTTGCGGCCACCAACGTGGATGTGCACGAGGCAATGAAGACGGGCCGATTCCGGGAGGACCTGTATTACCGGCTGAACGTGCTTTCGATTAATGTGCCGCCCTTACGGGAGAGGACCTCGGAAATTCCGCTGTTGTTCAAGCATTTTCTGGAAAAGTACAGCGAGAAGTTCGGGAAAAATCAACAGACCCCCTCGAAACACCTGCTGGATGCAGCCATCAATTATCCCTGGCCGGGAAATCTGCGCGAACTGGAAAACTTTGTGAAGCGTTACGTGATTCTGGAAGATGACGAAGGCAGCCTGCGCGAATTGATCGAGATGTCCGCCACGCGGCAAAGAACCTCCCCAAGAGAGGAGGCACCGGTTGCGCGCGAGCAAGGATTGAAGGCACTGGTCCGTGGATTGAAGGATGAAGCGGAAATGGAAGCGATCGCCGACGCGCTGGAAAAGACGCGGTGGTGCCGGAAAGACGCAGCGAAAATGCTGGGGATCAGTTACAAGGCGCTGCTTTACAAGATGCGGCAGTTCAACCTGGACACGCCTCGAACGAGGCGGAGCTCCGCAGCCAAGGCAGAGGAGAACGCGCCAGCAGCAGTTGGTGCGAAACAAGAGGGCTGACGGGGTCTAGTACGGGGTTGCCGGCAACGGACACTCTCCTGAAAAAGAGAGCTTGCGGGTTCGCCGTGGGCAAGGTATCTTGCGCAGCGGTCCTCGGGATAGGCCCTGAAGTGTAATCATCTGAGCAACCACGGGACAGTACAAACTTTTAGTAAATAGGGAAGTTTGGTTCGTTGGGGATGGATGTCTTTCATCTGAAACTGACCGTTTGAATTCCTGTATTCACCAGACTAGAAGCACTTTCAAATTGCAGGCAGCTCGCAAAGCCTCGGATGGAGTTGAGAATGTCTTTAATGACTGAGCGCCGGCTGGCCCGGCGTTACGATCTCACGCTACCGGTGAGCATACGATTCTCGGCAGAGAAATTGGTCAAGCGACAAGAGGGGAAGACGCGGGACATTTCCACCAAGGGCCTCTATTTCGTGGTTGACCTGGATCTGGATGCGGGAAGCGCGCTCGACTTAACGCTGACCCTTCCCGGCGAGATTACGCACGGATCCGATGTTTTCGTACGAGCGCAAGGGAAAATTGTCCGCCTGGAGCGGCGCCTGGAAGATGGCGAGGAGCGGATGGGGGTCGCAGCGGTAATTGAACGGTATGACATCGTGCGCGGAGACGGGCCTCGGGCGTAGCGGATTCAAGGCCGGAATGCGGTTCTTCAGCCTGACGCAAATCCATTTTTTCATTGCAATGAAGCAGCGGCGAGTCTAGCATGTGGGCAAATCCTGTCCCCCGGAGGGTCCAATGAAAGTGGCGGATCTAATCGGGTCCCGCAAAGAAGTCTTCGCGATCCCTGAAACCAAGAGTGTGTTGGACGCAGCGAAATACCTGCGAGAAAGGCAGGTGCGTTCCGCTGGAGTGGTAGATACGGCCGGAAAATTGATCGGAGTGGTGTCGCAGAGCGATATTTCGGACAAAGTGGCGGCAGAGAATAAGTGTCCCGCGTGGTCGAATGTCACGGAGATAATGACCAGGGAGCTGGTGACGGTAACCCCCGAAGTGAGTTTCGATGATTGCCTGCGGTTAATGGAGCAAAACGGGGTTTACCACCTGCTGATTCTTGGCGAAGGAAACAGATATTTGGGAATGCTCTCGGTGAGCGACCTTCTGAAGGTGATGGCTTCGAGTGAAAAAGCCCGCGCGGACATGCTCGAATCGTACGTCTTCCCGAATCGATAGAGTCAAAACGAAACGCTTCCACGGCACCAAACTGGCTTGGCTAACTTCCCAATAAGAGAAGAATTCTTCCTCGTACAGTAATACGAATTTCCCGCTTTCGGCGGAGCAAAGTTGTCCTAGTCGAGCATAAGTACCATTACCTACAGCCTTTTGTTTCTATAAATATTTTATTTTGTGCGACTTGCAGTCTAGTTGAGCAATTACCGGAGTCGCCGTACACCTGAAAATTTGGTTGACCATGTGCAGCGAGAATGAGTCTGAGCGCGTATGCCTGGAGATAATACAAACAAACTGACAGCACTGGAGAGGCCGGGGGCCGCACCTCCGGACCACATTCTGTTCGGGCAGTCGTCCGCGATGGCGGAAATCCAGAGTCGGGCCGGACGTATCTGCCGGACCAACGTGCCCATACTCCTGTGTGGGGAGGGAGGAACCGGGAAAGAAGCCCTCGCTCGCTGGATCCACAACAATTCGGAATATGGGACGGGCGAATTCGTGAAAGTGAATTGCGCGGCGATTCCCGGGACCTTGCTGGAAAGCGAATTGTTCGGATATGAAAAAGGGGCCTTCACTGGGGCCAACAGTGTGAAGCCGGGCCGGGTGGAGCTGGCGCACCGCGGAACCCTGTTTCTGGATGAGATCGCCGACCTGGATTTGAATCTACAAAGCAAATTGCTGCATTTCCTGCAGGACGGCACCTTTTCGCGAATCGGCGACCAGTGCGAGAGAAAGGTGGATGCCCGGCTGATTTGCGCCACCAACAAGAATCTGGAAGCGGAGACGAACGCCGGACGGTTCCGGGAGGATCTGTTTTACCGGATTCACGTTTTCCGGCTGAAAATGCCGGCACTGCGGGAACGCCGTGACGATATTCCACTGCTTGCCGAATATTTCCGGAAGCAGTTTGAGAGGCAGTTTGAAATGAAAGCGGAAGTTTTTCCGCCGGAGCTGCTGGAGTATCTGAAAAACCTGGCGTGGGCCGGAAACATCCGCGAATTATCGAATGGAGTCGCGCGGTATGTGTTGCTGGGCCCCGAGGCGGCGATTCACCAGGAAGTTCCAACACGCCGCGCCAAAAGAGTTGTGCTCGAGGCCGGAAGCCCCCAGGCACAGGTGACGCTGAAACGCCTTTCGAAGGACGCGATCCGGGAAATGGAAAAGAACGTCATCCTGGAAACCCTCCGCGCCAATCAGTGGAATCGGCGGAAAACGGCGCAGGCGCTGAAGATCAGCTATCGCGCCCTGATTTATAAAATCCAGGACGCGGGCCTGGTTTCCCGGCGAGCGTCTGTGCGGCGGGTCGAGAATGAAGGGCCCATCGGCCTCCCCCGGAATTGAACCCAGTAGAGATCAAGAAAGTCTTCCAATAGCTTTCTGCTTGCGTCGAATTCGCGTTATTCTCCAAAGAACAAGAAAATAAGTAAGAAAGTAGAGATGCGTGGCGTTTTTTTTCGCCGGTCTGGACGGAGAATGAACCTGCGCGCGAAGCCCTGAAGTCCTCGATTCCGGGAGTTGGCAAAAAATTCATGAAGATTCAAACGACAGAACTGCAGGGAGTGCTGGTGCTTGAGCCGGAGATATTCCCGGATGCTCGAGGATACTTTCTGGAAACTTACAACGCAAAGGTGTTCGAAGAAGCAGGAATCAGCGAGCAATTTGTCCAAGACAACCAGTCACAATCGAGAAGAGGAGTGCTCCGCGGGCTGCACTATCAGCACGAACAGGCACAGTCAAAGTTGATTCGCGTGCTGCAAGGCGAAATTTTCGATGTGGTCGTGGATATTCGCGTTGAGTCGGATACCTTCGGAAAATGGTCAGGTTTTACCCTCTCAGCGAGAGAACACAAGATGGTGTGGATCCCGAGGGGATTCGCGCACGGATTTTATACGCTGTCTGAAACCGCGGATGTCGCGTATAAGGTTACGGAATTTTACGCTCCACGACACGAGCGAGTGATTTTGTGGAACGACCCCGATCTGGGCATACGCTGGCCATTGCGGGGAGAGCCGATTCTTTCGACGAGAGACAAAGCGGGACACCCTTTCCGCGATCTCAGGAAGTCAGGAAAGCAATGATTTTCGAGGGATGACCAGGCTCTACTGGCTAGTTGTTGCGGGACAGCTCAGCTTTAGGGGAGCCGACTCGATTTAACCGGCTCGATTGATAGCACCCACGCAGGGAAGGGGCGCCTCGGTTCGCAAGTAGGTACTTGTACCTCCTTTGCCCGAAGGGCCAAGGAGGCGGTGTCTCATGAATGAGACAATGCCAATTTTTTCTCTCTCAACTGATTAATTCGCAAGGGCTTACTCACCTGCAATTTACCGGGTGCCTGTCAGATTGACCCCTCGTGACCGGAGGGGCAGGTCGAATCTCGCCTCCGGGACAGTGTAACTGGCTGTCCCGAATTTGTTCCTCCCGCCAGTAGTCGTGGGGGACTAGTACTCGTACCCTCGCTATGTGATGAAGCTAGCGGAGGGGAAGACAATGAGAACGAGGGGAACTGCCAAGGCCGATCGAATGGGGGCACGGCAGCGACCCGCAAGCCTACGCCAGAAGCTTGAGTTCGTCCTGCTATCGGCGGTACTTCTGGGCACCGGGATTCTCGGGGGTTGCGCAGGTCTGGCGACTGGAACCAAGACCACGACCACAGGCCAGGCGGCCTTTCAAGTGAGCCCCACCAGCGTGAGTTTCGGCAAGGTGAACGTAGGAAAACAGGCCACCCAAACGATCGCAGTGTCAAACACCGGTACACTGCCGTTTTCGATTACCCAAGCGACGATTTCCAACCCACAATTCAGTTTGACTGGCGTGACACTGCCGATGGCAATGGCCACCGGCCAATCGGGAAACTTTACAGTCGCCGTGACGCCTTCCGCGACTGGTTCTTTGACGGGGACCCTCACGGTCCAAGGCGATAATGGTGCCGCTCCGGCAGTGGTTAATCTTTCCGCTACGGCAGTTGCCTCGGCCCCGCAGATCTCTTTGAGCAGCAATTCGGTTCAATTCGGGACAGTGAGTGACGGGTCCACGGGGAACGCAACCCTTTTGATATCGAACAACGGAAACGCTGACCTGACGATTTCCCTGATTTCCGTATCGGGCACCGGGTTCGGCGTGAACGGAATCACGACCCCGAAAACCATCTCAGCCGGCCAGTCGGTCTCGGCAGGATTGACCTTCCAACCGACCGTGGCCGGAGGAGCCAGCGGAACCCTCTCGATTACGAGCAACGACCCAGTTAATCCGACGATGACGGTTGCGTTGGCGGGCACGGGTTCGACGACTGCAGCTGGGCAATTGCAGGCAAATCCCACGTCCCTGAGTTTCGGAAGCGTTGGCGTCGGGAGCAATTCGACCAAGACAGTCGTCTTCAGCAACACCGGAACAGCCGCCATCCAGATCTCGACCATTTCCGTGAGCGGTACGGGGTTCAGCGCAAACGGAATTACCGCACCATTGATATTGAATCCCGCGGCCACTGCGACCCTGAATGTGGTATTCGCACCGACGGCGGGGGGCAGCGCCTCGGGCAGTGTCACGGTCACGACGGACCAGTTGCATTCGCCGATGACGATTTCCCTCACAGGTATCGGGGCGGTGCCTGGATTGAGCATCACGCCCACGAGCTTTGTTTTTGGAAGCCTGGTGGATGGGCAAACGAAATCGCAGACCTTCACGCTGACGAACACGGGCAGCGCATCGCTGACGATATCGCAGGTGAGCGTAAGCGGAACGGGTTACAGCCTGAGCGGGCTCACTACGCCGAGCACGATTGCCGCGGGGGCGACGGCGACATTCGGCGTGCTCTTTGCGCCAACGACGGTAGGCAGCTTCTCGGGAACGATTACGATCGCCAGTAACGCCCCAGGCTCACCTCTGACGGTTGCGCTTAGCGGAAGCGGCACAGCGGGCACGGTATCGCTGTCGGCGAATCCGACCAGCCTGGCTTTTGGCAGTGTCAACGCCGGGACCACGAGTTCCAAGAGTGTCACGCTCACCAACAGCGGAACTGCGAACGTTACGATTTCGCAGGTGACCGTGAGCGCCAAGGACGTAACCACCAGTGGCGTGTCGACTCCAGTCACATTGACTCCCGGACAGACCCAGACGCTGACGGTGGCGTTCAAACCGACGGCCGCGGAAACGGTTTCGGGAAACGTCACCCTAACAAACTCGGTGGGAGGTAACACGGTGATTGCCGTCAGCGGGACGGGCCTGCAAGCCGGTATCAGCCTGACGCCCTCGAGCGCCGGCTTTGGAAGCGTAGTCGTGGGCGCGGCGAATTCCCAGACGATCAAGATCGGCAACCCCGGCACTGCGGTTCTTACCATCACCCAGGCGAATGTGACCGGGAGCGGATTCGGCACAACGGGATTGGCGTTGCCGCTTTCCATTAATCCGGGCGCAACGAGCACCTTTAATGCCCAGTATCAGCCTTCGGTAACAGGCGCAGCGAGCGGAAGCATTACGATTGTGAGCAACGCGGGCACTTCACCAAGCACGGTCTCCCTGACCGGAACCGGCGTAGCAGCCACGCAAATCCTTTCGTTCAGCACGAACGCTCTGAATTTCGGGAACGTGACCACCGGCAGTAGTTCAACGCTTCCGGTGACGGTGACGAATACAGGCAATTCCAACGTGCAGATTTCGCAAATCGCGGCGAGCGGTACCGGTTATTCGCTGAGCGGAGCCGGCGTCCCGGTTACTTTGACCCCGTCACAAAGTCTGACGTTCAGCGTTATCTTCGGTCCGGCGGCCACCGGCAGTTTCCCCGGCAGCGTGACCGTAACGAGCAATGCCACGGGATCGCCCGCCACGATTACACTTTCCGGCAGCGGAGTGGTGACCGTAACACATAGTGTCAGCTTGTCATGGACCGCCAGCACTTCTACGGTGAACGGCTACAACGTGTATCGCAGCCTTACCAGCGGCACAGGGTATACGAAATTGAATGGTGGGCTGGTCTCGGCTGTGACATACACCGATTCGACCGTCGCCAACGGAACGACCTACTACTACGTAACGACCGCTGTGGATGCCAGCGGAAACGAGAGTACCAACTCGAACGAAGCAGTCGCTGCAATCCCGTAGCGAACGGAGATGAGCTGATCGCTACGGAAGTTGTTCCTTGAATTCCGGCGTTTGCGCCGAATTCCGGTGGAGCTTCGCGTAACCCCACACAAGCAATTGAGCAAGAAGTGCGCCCGACGAATCGATCAGGACATCGCGGACCCTGGCTTCCCGCATGGGCACAAAGGACTGGTGCCATTCGTCCAGGCCGGCATAGCTCACGGCAATTAACAGCGTAATCAGAGCCCACTCGGGCCGCCAGCCGTAACGCTCCGCTCGAACGCCATGAAATACGGCGATACTGAAGACACCGAATTCCGTGACGTGGGCGGCCTTTCGAATTGCGAAATGCATCAAGCGCAGCGTGTGAGAGGTGGCGGAGGGAAAGAGCCATTTCAGGATGGGAATGATGATGCGCCCGGTGTGTTCGCCGCTGAAGTAGTGGGTGGAGAAAGCAGAAATGAGAATGGCTACGCCGATCGCTGGAAGCCAGTAGATGAGACGCCTTGTCATAAGAAATTATCCGATGAGATCGTGAAGTTTCCCTAGAGGAGTTTGTCCCGGCGTCGCAATTCAACCAGGTAAGCGGCCAAGGCTTCTTGCCACGTGCGCATAGTGATGCCATAAGACGCCGAAGCTTTTTCCGACAAGACGGAATATGCCGGTCGGCGGGCAGGGCGACCGGTTTCTCCGGAGGTGATCGGGGAGACAGGCGTGTTTCTGCCAGCGGCTCGCAGAATTTCTTTTGCAAATTCAAACCAGGAGCAAGCGCCGGAATTTGTGATGTTCAGGATTCCGCGCGCGTCTGCACGTACCAGTTCACGAATGGCGGCGGCGAGATCGAGCGTATACGTCGGAGACCCGAATTGGTCGTGAACGACTCTAAGCTCCGGCTGGGAATCGGCTGCCCGCAGGATC
>DASSGJ010000227.1:0-18595 GCA_035693545.1 Candidatus Acidiferrum sp. | reverse complement strand
AGCGTCCCCTGCTTTGCCACTGTTCCAGTCATCTTCTCTTCTCTGCGCCCTCAGCGTCTCTGCGTCCTCTGCGTTAACTCTTTCACTCTTCTCTTCCCTAATTTCTAATTTCTATTTTCCATTTTCTATTTTCTTAATTCTCTCCGCCAACTCCGGCAACCGCGCAAACCAGAAATACGCTTCCTTAAATTGGTCGAGTGGCCGCGCCGGCGTTCCCCACACCGTCTGTCCCTTCCGGATAATCTTTCCCGTCGGTATCCCCGCCTGCGCCCCCGCAATCGAACCATCTTCCAGCGTGCAGTGATCCGCGATTCCCACCTGGCCGCCCACGACAACGTGGTGCCCCAACTTGCTCGACCCCGAAATCCCCGTCTGCGCCGCAATCACCGTATGCGCCCCAATCTGCACATTGTGGCCCACATGCACCAGGTTATCCAGCTTCACTCCCTCCGCAATCCGCGTGTCGTCCAGCGATCCGCGGTCAATCGTCGTGTTTGCCCCAATCTCCACGTCGTCCGCAATCTCCACCAACCCCGCCTGCGGAAATTTCCAAAACTTTTCGCCATCGAACGCAAATCCAAACCCATCCGCCCCGAGCACCGCACCCGCATGTATCTCCACGCGATGCCCCACGCGGACTCCCGCGTAAAACGTCACCCGCGGATGAATCCTGCAATTTTCCCCAATCCAGCAGCCCGCCCCAATCACGCAATGCGCCCCGATCTGAGTCCCCTCGCCAACGTGCGCATCCTCGGCGATCACCACATACGGCCCGATACTCACATTCGCGCCAATCCGTGCCAGCGGCGCCACAATCGCCGTCGCGTGAATCCCCGTCGCAATCGGCGCCTGCTCCAGCAGCAGCGCCGCAGCTTTGGCAAACGCCACCTTACTCTTTCCGCTTCGCAAGATCGTTTTCCCCGGCAAAGAAATTCCGTCCGGCGCCACCACGCACGTCGCGGCGGAACCCGCCGCCCGCTCGGCATGTTTCGCCGCCTCTACATAAATCAGTTGCTTCGCCCCGGCCCGTTCCGGCGCCGCCACACCGGTAATCTCCAGTCCGCCATCTCCCTCAACCCGCGCCTCAATCGCCTTCGCCAATTCCCCCGCCGTCCACTTCATCCCCGCCTCCAATCTTTCGTCTCTGCGTACTCAGCGCTCTCCGCAGCCTCTGCGTTGGATCTTGCCTTTTGCTTTTCCATTTTCTATTTTCCGTTTTCGTCTTCCCTAGAACTCATACAGCGGCTTCTCCCCCTCCGGCCGGTTCTTCCACCGCGCATGAATCCAAACCCACTGCTCCGGATGCTTCCGGATGATCTCCTCAATCACCTTAGTAAACCGCTGCGTATTCTCCCGAACATCCCTCTCTGTATCCCCAGTCCGCACCAACTCCACCGGCCGCTCAAACCGCAGCCGGTACTTCCGCAAATTCTGATCCCAGTACGCGTATCCCGGCACCACTGCCGCATCCGTATGCAGCGCCACCCGCGCAATTCCCGTCGTCGTGCAAGCCTGGACCCCGAAAAAATCCACAAATACGCCTTCGCCCGGCATCGTATTCTGGTCCGCCAGAATTCCGAGTGTCCCCGCCTCCTTCAAAACCTTCAGCATCATCCGCGCCGCTTCATTCTTGTAAATCGCCCGATTCCCCGACCGCCCGCGATACTCATTCACCATCGCATCCAGCGGCGCGTTATCCAGCGGCCGCGCCATGTAGTGCAGCGGGAACCCATACAACGCGTGCGCATACGAAGAAAGCTCCCAGGCCCCGATATGCCCCGTCAGGTAAATCACGCCCTTCCCGCGGCTCTTCCCCTCCAGAAAATTCTCATGCCCGTCCAGCACCACCACACTCTCAATATTCTCCGGTGTGTAGCGCGGCAACCGCGCAAACTCCGCCGCCATCCATCCCAGATTTCGTGCCATTCCGTTCAGCACAGCATGCCGCCGCGCTTCGCTCCACTCAGGAAATGCCAATCGCAAATTAAATTCCGCCGTCTTCCGCATCCTCGGCAGCAGCAACAGCAGCAGCCGCACCGTTCCCGCAGCCAACCCTCGCGCCACCGCCCGCGGCAACACCCCCAGCATCTTCACAAACGACCATGCCACCACATATTGCAGCCGCTCGATCATTTTGGAGTGCGGCAGCCGCGCTGCCGCTTTTGCGGTTCTTCGCTCGAGGAAAAACGTTCGGAACAAGGTCGGATAGATATCGTCATTGAAGCTGCGCCGTTACAACCAATGGTTCTTAATTCGAAAGTCGCGTGTTTCGAGTCTTTACTTTTAACTGCAAACTTTCAACTTCTAACTTTCTTCTCCCCTTCCAAGATACACCGACAATGCTAAACTCCTCTTTCCGTGGCCCAAACCTGCACCGAACTCCCCGCATCCCCGCCGCTCTCGCCCGCGGCGCGCCTCCTCTGGCTCGTCCTGATCGCCGCGACCCTCTATCTCTGCTACTTCCAAAATCTCGGCGCTCTCGGCCTCGTCGGCCCTGACGAACCCCGCTACGCCTGGATCGCCCGCGACATGCAGGAATCCGGCGATTACATCACCCCGCGCCTCTACGGCAAACCCTGGTTCGAAAAGCCTCCGCTCTATTATTGGAGCGCGGCCCTCAGCTTCAAACTCTTCGGCGTCAGCGAAACCTCCGCCCGCCTTCCCAGCGCGATCTCTGCGTTACTCGCCACACTAGCCCTGGCTTGGCTCGCCCTACGCCTCTACGGCGCCGAAACCGCTCGCTGGCTTCTGCTCCTACTGCCCACTACCGTCGGCATGATCGGTTTCTCCCACGCCGCCGCCACCGACATGCCCTTCGCCGCCATGCTCACCATCGCCATGGTCTTCGCCACAAAACTCCTCAATCTAGTTCCATCCGCCCCAGCACCCTTACAAGACGCGACAACTCCGGCCGGCCGATTCCGATCCTTTACCTCATTTACCTCCTCAACCTCCTTTACCTCTTTCCTCTTCGGTTTCTTTCTCGGTCTCGCCACTCTCGCCAAAGGTCCCGCTGCTCTCATTCTCTCCGGCGGCGCCATCTTTCTCTGGGCCATCTTCACAAAACGCTGGCGCGACGCCTTCCGCTGCCTTCACCCCGTCGCCATCGCCAGTTTCTGCCTAACCGCTCTCCCCTGGTACATCCTCTGCGCCCGCCGCAACCCCGACTTTTTCCGTGTCTTCATCATTGAACACAATTTCAACCGCTTTCTCACTCCTGAATTCCAGCACATCCAGCCCTTCTGGTATTACATTCCAATTCTCCTGATCGCTTTTCTGCCTTGGACACCATTGCTGCTGATTTCTGCCGCATTTGGCGGACTAAAAGTTTGGCAAGAACGCAAGCTTTCTCCGGCCAACTGGTTTCTCCTCTTTTGGTCTCTGTTTTGCCTTCTGTTCTTTTCGCTCTCCAAATCAAAGCTACCCGGCTACATTCTCCCCGGCGTTCCAGCAATTGGCGTTCTGATGGCTCGTTCCCTGCCGCAACCAATGCCTCTTTTCGCAAAATATTTCCGATGGTTTCTTGCTCTAACCGGTGCCGTCCTTGCCGTCACCAGCTTATTCTCTCTAGCTTGGGGAATACTGATCACTTCGCCGCAGACAGCAACGAGGGTACGAGATATCGCCCTCGTTCTAGCTTTCTTAGCGCTAGCAAATTTGATTCTCGCATTCTACAGAGCGAACCATGAGCCCCGTTTTCCCATCGCTGCTTGGTGCCTCCTACCGGTTCTTCTTCTCGCCGCATGCGTGCCAAGGCTGCTGCCAGCTATTTTCCCCTACGATCCCTCCGGCAAAACTCTGGCCGCCGAGATAACGTCGACGCATCTCCCCTCCGACGTGTATGTCGGGCCAATTTCGCGAGGAGAATATTTCAGTCTTAATTTTTATCTTCACCGGGAATTGAAAGAATGGGACAAATCGAGTCCAAAGGAAGGCTATCTTCTACTACGGTCCCGAGCGTGCCGCTCTGAACTGGAACCCGGATGGAAGTGCACCGACGAACCAGTCGCACTTCCAAAAAGTGGTTGGTTTATTTATCGAGTGCAACCCGACCCATCACTTGGCGGGCTTGGCGGCAGCAACACTGGGAGCAAACTGGGTAACCTGCAGCCGCGTTAGGAAAAACGACACTACGCGATTTTCGTACTCGCGCTTTTCATCGTCCGGCAAATTCACAAAATTTCCATGCGGGATGATGGCTTCCTCCCGCGGGTCCGGCGCCTTCTTGAATATGTCCCGCGTGATCGAAGCCGTCTCCGGATCATCCGCTGCCTCGATAAACAGCATCGGCACTCCGGCCATCTTCCCGATTCCCGCCGAGAGCGGCGGATCGTTCTTGTGTTCGCGATTCATCCACTCAAAACACGTCTGGGCAGACTTAACCATCAGTGGAAATCCACCCACCCCGGTCTTTTCCACCCCGATCTTCACCATCTGCTTCGGATAGTCGTAGACCGCGTCCAGCGCCAGCGCCCGCACCCGCGGGTCCTTCTCCGCTTCGCGCAACGCCGCGTACGCGCCCAGGTTGTAGCCCCACAATCCAAATCGCGTCGCGTCCACATCGTTCCGCTTCGCAATAATGTCAATGGCCGCTCGCACTTCGCCCGCCTCGGTATACCCAAAAGTCGTTACTCCCGCGTTGGCCCCATGCGCGGCAAAATCAAACACAAACACGTTGTACTGGTGGTCCTGCAGAGCCGAGACCAGCGTCAGCAACTCCCCCCTGCTCGACTCGTACCCATGCAGCAGAATGACCGTCGGCGCTCCGCGAAATCCCGGGAAAAACCACCCGCGCCGCGTTCCCGTTCCAGGAACAGAAAAATCCACTTCGTCCGGACGCCCGGGAAAGCTGGCCATATTTATTTCAGAACTCGTCCGCTGCGGTTTCACGATCCAATACGTCAGCACGCCCGAAATCACCACGGTGGCAATCACCGCAAAGAAAACAAACGCCAGAATGACGATCAGGAGCTTGGTGTACCAGCGGCTCGGGTAATGAAATTCATCAACGATGGACATGGCTCGGGGGCTGGTCTGTGCCAGCATGTCTGTTTCCTTCTTACGTGTAATGAACTAAAACCTTCTGACCAAATCGTAACACGCAGCTTCCGCCCTCCCGCGCCCTTCTCAGGCCGATGTGCCCGATTCGTATAGGGTTTAGCGGGTTGATTTGGCAGGGCTTCCCCCGAATCGGCTATCATGTCACGTGGGCAGCCGGGCAGCACGGCCTCCCACTCCGATGAATATCATTGACCTTCGCCAGACGACTGTCCGTCAGCTTGAGCCGCTGCTGCTTGAGGAAGCCCGCCATTGGCGCGACGAACTCCACTGGGATTACCGCAGCGCGCTCGACCTGATCAAGCGCTTCCTCGATGCCCACGCGCTTTCCGGCTGCGTGGCGTTTGAAGGCGGGCACGCCGTCGGCTATTCGTTTTACGTTCTCGAGGATTACAAAGGATTGATTGGCGGGCTGTACGTTTCTCCCAGCCAGGTCCAGGAGCCCATCGGGCGGCGTTTACTCGACGAAATGCTCTTCAGCATGCGCGCTCTGCCGCAACTGCACCGCATCGAAGCCCAGCTCATGCCCTTCGGCGGACCCGTGGATGCCGCGCTCCGCGACCAGGGTTTCCGTCTGTACAACCGTCAGTTTATGCTGCTCGACCTTCAGAAAAAGACCGACCCGGTGCCCAGTGTCAACTCGGGTTTGCGCCTCGACCGCTGGCACGAGCGCTATTTCGAGCCGTGCGCCAAGCTGATCTATCTCGCCTACGCGAATCACGTGGACGGCGACATCAACGACCAGTACCGCACGCGAAATGGCGCTCTGAAATTTCTCAAGAACATCATCCTGCTGCCCGGTTGCGGCCAGTTTCTGCCGCACGCTTCTTTCGTTCTGCATCATCCGGAAAGTGAGGAACTCGCCGGCGCGATTCTCACCAGCGAAGTTTCCACCGGCGTCGGCCACACCACCCAAATCTGCGTGATGCCTGGCTTTCAGGGCCACGGCCTCGGCCGCATCCTGATGATGACTGCCGCGGAAACCCTCCGCGCCCAAAAGTTCAGCGAACTAACTCTCACCGTTACATCCGAAAACCGCACCGCCGTCCACCTCTACGAACGCCTCGGCTTCTCCAAAGTCCGAACCTTCACCGCCGGGGTCTGGCCCAAATAATCCCGCCACCCGTAGCGGCCACCTTCAGGTGGCCCAGCCCAAAAACCTCCTCGCTCTTGTAGCGGCCGCCTTCTGAGGCGGGCGCCTTTCGCACAAACTGCAATCGTGCTCACCCGCGTTTCGCCGCGGCCTCTGTGGTGTTTAAGATCACAGGTGCCGCGAGAATCAAAATATGAAGCGGGCCGGCCACGAGGCCCCCGTGTGTTCCTTTGTAGGCGGGCACCTCCGGGAGTGCATATTCGCACGTCAAATCGAAGATCCTCTTTCCGCTGGCCTGTGCTAAGAACTTCAGCTTCTTCGCGCTGTCCTCAGCAGCACTTTTCAGCAATGGATGCCCTTTCAACACTTCAACATTCTCTACGCTTCCATTCTCGTTAACGGTAACGCGAAGCACGACTGGCCCGGAAATCCGGGTTTGCCGCGCTAACGGCGGATAGACGAACTGTGAGGATTGGACCAATTGGAGATCAGGATGGCCGGCGAAGAGGGCTTCACCGTCGATTTCCATAGAGCTTAACTTCTTTTGTGCATTCTCGAATTCATCACCAGGGAGCCACTTGATTTCGCCGGACTGCGTCGCGGCGGCTTGCCCGAGGGCGTAGCCGAAGCTGGCTAGTTTGGCATCGCCAGTAAAGTCCCAGGAATCGACGAAGGCGTCAGCGGGCTTGTGATAATGGTGCTCGACGTAGTCTTTAGATTGCGCCTCGCCCCACGCGAGGTCGTGCCCCTTGAATTTCAGGCCTTCACTGATGGAAAACGCGGGGATGCCGACGCGGCCCAGGCTGAAGTGATCCGAGCGGTAGTAGTGGCCTGCTTCGGGATGCGCATCAGGCTTAATCGCCAAACCGAACTGTTTTGAAATCTTCTCGACTTCCGGATAGAACGTCGTTCGTTCCGCCCCGCTAACTTCCACTTCCTCGGGAATACCGATCGGCGCCAGCGCGTCATAATTCAAGTCGATGATCGGCCGCACGGGCAACTGCTCGAGATGCTTGCCCAAATATTCGGAGCCGAGCAGCCCTTGCTCTTCCGCGGTAACCACACCAAACAGAATCGAACGCGGCGGCGCAGGTTTGGTTCCCGCCCAGACTCGCGCCAGTTCCAACAAGATGCCGCAGCCTGTCGCGTTGTCCACGGCACCGTGATAAATCTGATCGCCTTTCGCGCGCGCCGGATCGATGCCAAAGTGATCGTAGTGCGCACTGTACAGAACCCCTTCCGCCTTCTTTGCGTCGTCTCTCCCCTCAACCATCGCCACCACATTGCGCGAAGCGAATGGACGTATTGACGAAACCACATGCGCCTTCAAATGCACCGGCAATTCGATTGGCTTAAAATCGCGCGACTGCGATTGCTTATACAGGTCATCCAGATTCAGCCCACCCATCGCCACCAGCTTGCGCGCGACTTCCAATTGCACCCACGACGCCGCCTGCAGCTTGGGAGTTTCGTCGAGCCTTAGATACGAACGCTCGGCCCCCCACGAGTTGCGCACCACCTCCCACGGGTAACTGGCGAGATCCGTGCGGTGAATAATCAGCGTGCCCACAGCACCGCGCCGCGCGGTCTCTTCAAATTTATAAGTCCAGCGCCCGTTGTAGGTCAGCGCCTTGCCTTTGAAGAAATTGGGATCGTTCGATTCCGGCTCGCTCACAAAGAGCAGCGCCACTTTGCCCTTCATGTCGTAGCCCTTGTAATCGTCCCACTTATTTTCCGGCGAAGTGATCCCGTAACCCACAAATACGATCGGCGCATCCACGTCCGCGGACTCGGTCTGCGTCTCGTTGCTGGTCACGTAATCATCGAGATTTTTCAGCTCCACCGGCGCGCCATTTGCAGGGACAAAGCTAAACGTCGTCGCGGGCAGCGCTCGCACGCCCACCATGGGCACATCCTGAAAGTAGCTGCCGTTTTCGCCGGCGGGTTTCAACCCGTAGGCCTTGAGCTGGTCGGAAATCCAATTGGCCGCCGCATCGCCGCCCTTCTGCCCGGTGCCGCGACCTTCCAGTTGGTCGCTCGAAAGGTATTTGACCGTGCCATGCAACCGCTGCGGTTCGATTTTAGGAGCGTGCGCCTTCTGCGCAAACAGGACGCCGCCGGCCAGAGCAACAAACAAAAGCAATAGAACGGATTTACGCATGCAAGAACTCCCCTGAAGAAATGGAATCCGACGAAGGCCACTGTAACACGGGAGAGACGCTAACGAGCGTTGCCTGCTGAGCCAGGGAGGCCGACCCGAAGCGCCGGAAGCGCGAAAGAAATTAGCCCAGCCCGTAAGGGCTGGGAACATCGGAACAAAAACACCCCAAGCGCCGGAGGCGCGGCACATTTATCTCACGACGAACTCGGGATCGTCCCTGACCTCTTGCTTTTTCAGGAGCGCGATCAATTCGTCCGCCGGTCGGCGAAGTCCGCAACGGCGATCAGACAGGCACCGTCAAGGCAGTCTCATTCGAACGTTTTCCCATTTTGGGAAAAATAGTATTCGAAACCAACGCGCTTAACCTCTTCTCTTGCATCACTTCTCAATCCATTCGAAAAACCTTCAAGTAATACTTTAAATGTCGGCGCGCCGACATTTTCCGTTTCGTTCGTTTCCACTATTTCTTTACGGCGCGGTCCTTCAAAAGATTTTTCAGCTCCGACATGAATTCCTGCACGTCTTTGAAATCCATATAGACGCTGGCGAAACGGACGTAGGCCACCTTATCCAGCTTCTTCAAGCGATGCATGATCATCTCGCCGATTTCCGTGGTGGTCAGTTCTCTTTCCGTCGCTTCGTGCACCACTCCCTCAATTTCATCCACGATGGATTCGAGCTTAGGCGTGGGCACCGGCCGCTTTTCACAAGCCTTCAACAAGCCTTGCAGAATCTTCTGCCGCTCGAAGCGCTCGCGGCGGCCATCTTTCTTGATGACCATGTAAGGTATTTCATCAATGCGTTCGTAGGTAGTGAAGCGCCGCGAGCATTTCAGGCATTCGCGGCGGCGGCGAATGGTATCGCCGGTGCGGCCCTCGCGGGAATCAATCACCTTGTCGTCGAGATGCGCGCAGAAAGGGCATTTCAATTGGAGATTTCTCCGTGGTGCGCCAGTTCGGCTTCGATTTGTTCACTTTCCTGTTCGCGCATGCGTTTCAATTCGCCGAACGACCAGCCTTCTCGGATCAGCAACGGGACGCCGGCAAACGAACACGACGCGAAAGTTACCAGCCACAGGATCATGGCCGCAGCCACCGCCGGCTCCTGTTCTACTCCATACAGCTTCGTAAACGCAACGATGGAAAGCGCCTGCGCGCCGCCGCCGACGCCGGGGAGCTGCACGGCAGAGCCGACCAGGCTGAACACCATAAGAAGCACGCCATCGGAAAATTTCAGCGCGGCGAGCTTTCCCCCGAAGCTGTGCAACACGAGGAGATACACGCAGAGAACAAGCAGCCAGTGCAACGCGGAATAAATCACAGCCGCAGCGACATCGCCCCAGCTGCGGACCGTCTGCACTCCCCGCACAAACCCCAGGAGATTGCGCGCCACTCCCGCTCGCCAGCCGTGGTGGCCGAGCCAGCCTTGCAGACGTCGTTCGAGGAGCGCGGAACCGTGAACGCGGAGATAGATCAAGGCGGAGACGGCAACGATCGCAAACATCGCGAAAAAAGTGCCGGCGGTGCGAGCGCCCTTCTCGAAGGCCTGTCCGGTGCCCTCGGCGTCGAGGTGGCTGGACGACTCGAAAATCAGAAGCCCCACGGCCGCCAGGACCGCGGTGCTGCTGGCATCCAGGATGCGTTCGAGCGCATAGATCCCAAAAATATCAGAGATGGGAATCTTGTCTTTCCGGGAGATAAGCAACGGCCGGACGGGTTCCGCGGCGCGTCCAAGGAGAAACAACGCGCTGAATCCGGCAAGCGTCATCCGATAGATGTTCCAGAATTTCGAGGGGCCGAGGTGAGCCTGAAATTTCTGCCAGCGCAGGGCGCGAAGCGCGTAGCAGCCGTAAATTCCGACGATAGCAAGGAGCAGATAAACGAGGTTTGCCCGGCGCACCGCTTCCCAGAGCTTGGCGCCGCTGAACTGGCTGAGGTGGAGATTGCCCCGGAAATGATACAGAAGGTATCCCGCCACAAGGATACCCAGAGCGGCAAACAGCGCTTTCCTCGACTTTAATGCCATGAGCAAGCAGAGTAAGGTGTACCCGGGGCGGCGTCAAGCAAGCTCCCGCTGGATGGTTCCAAGAGCTTGTAATGGAAGGAGTTGTAAGTGCGCCCCGGAGCAGGTAAGATGCCAGCCAAACGGTCGGTTGGGACGGCCCCAAGGCGGGAACATTTCCGGTGCATTTTACGTTCCATAGATTGGCAGGCCGAAAAACCCACCTGCGGGTACTGCCCAAGCAGGTGTCTGGAAGATGGGGCTGAGGAAGCTTGGAGCAGGATGCCCAACTGGTCCAGCAATGTCTCCAGGGCGAAGGCTCGGCCTGGGAGGAACTTGTGCGCCGCCACACGCGTCGCATCTATAACATCTGCTACCGGTTCACCGGCAACCGCACGGAAGCCGAGGACCTGTCGCAGGAAGTGTTCCTTCGGGTCTACCGGACGCTGGCAAGTTACCGCTCGGCGCACGGGGGATTCGCGACCTGGGCGACCAGCGTGACCCGGAACCTGTTGATTGATCATTATCGGCGCACGAAACGCGATCGCATCACGGATTCGCTGGATGACAAAATGCCAGTAGTGGAGAACAAGGAATCGGCGGGGCGGCGGCCGGACGAGCAGGCGCTGCTGGGAGAATTGAGCAAGCAGGTGCAGAGTGCACTGACGCGGCTTTCCCCGGAATTGCGCGAAGCGGTCATTCTCCGGGATTTGCAGCAACTGGAGTATGCGGAGATTCAGAGCGTGCTCGCTGTGCCCGAAGGCACGGTGAAGTCTCGCATCAACCGCGGAAGAATTGAACTGGCGCGGATTTTGCAGCAGATGGGAGTGCGGCCGGCATGAGCAAGCGGATGCATTTTGACGAGTTTCTGTTTGGGCGGACGAGGGTTACCTTTTCCGCAGGGGGCAAGCCATGACCTGGACTTGCGATTTGGTTGAAGCACGGTTAAGCGATTATCTGGAAGGCCTGCTGCAAGGGCCGGAGCGCGCGGAATTTGAAGCGCATGCGAACTCGTGCGCGGATTGCGCGCCGCTGGTGGCCAGCGTGCGCAGCCTGGTCAGCGAGATGCACGCGATGGCGGAGCTGGATATGCCGCCGCGCCTCGTGTACTCGATTCTTGACACCACACTGGGACCACGGGAAACGGTGACGGGCTGGCAGGGATTCCTTAACGCAATCCGCGGGTTGGCCACGCCGAAGTTTGCCTATGGCGCGGCCAGCGTGATGGCCACACTGTTTGTTGTCCTGGGCGCTTCCGGATTTTCGCTGCGCAAGCCAAAGCTGGCGGACTTGCGGCCGGCTGCGATTTATCAGAACGCGGACCGGCAAGCGCACCTGGTGTTTGCGCGCAGCGTGAAGTACGTGAGCGATTTGCGCGTGGTGTACGAGATTCAGTCTCGCTTGCGGCAGGATGAGAACAATCTGCAGACCGCGCCGGAAGAATTGCTGCCGAAGTCTTCCCCGGAAAAGAATCCCGGGCAGACCGACGATCACAAGCCTTCCCAACCGCGCCAGCAGAATCGCGCGAATGAAGCGAGCCGGCAGTTGGAAATGCTGGCGGTCGAGTTACCAATGCTGAGCGAGAGGAGCTTTCGATGAACTGTGCGGTGCATGCGGATACGGAGGCATCGGGATATTGCCGCAATTGCGGCAAAGCGATGTGCGCAGCGTGCAGCCACAGAGTGAGAGACGTTTTATATTGCGAGGATTGCCTGGCGCAGCATGTGGGCTTGCCGGCCTCCCCGTCGGCGGCAGCGCCTGTTGGAGCCGCGGATCCGGGTGGATTCGCGCCGCCAATTACCCCGGCGCAAAAGCAACACTCCGCGCCGGCGCTGGCGTTCCTGCTTGGATTCATTCCCGGACTCGGCGCGGTTTATAACGGCGAGTACAACAAAGCGATCATTCACGTGGTGGTCTTTGGCGCGATCATTTTTGGAATCGCTAGTGATCTCGGCGATAGCATCCAGGGCCTGCTGATTTTTGCGCTGTGCGTCTTTCCCTTTTACATGGCGATTGACGCAATGCGTTCCGCGAAAGCGCGGGCAACCGGCCAACCGCTCACGGATCCCTTTGAAAACTGGAGTGGGCAGAGACCTCTTGGTCCGATCATTCTGATCGGAATTGGTGCATTGTTCCTGCTGAACAATTTCGGGTTCTTTGAATTTTTCCGGGTACGGCAGATTTTTGTGCCTTTGCTGTTGATCGGAATCGGGTTTTTCATGTTGAAGAACCGCGTTGGCGGAAAAAGCTGAACGGAGGCGCGAATGGCTGCCCAGTCCAAGTGTCACTGTCAGAGTTGCACGATTCGGGGCCTGGTCGGGCCCGCCGTGGTGATCACCCTCGGCGTTCTCTGGTTGTTGAATGAAGTGCACGGCGGCCGGTTCTATTTTGGCAGCACTTGGCCAATACTCCTGATCGTGATTGGCCTGCTGCACCTGGCCAGCTCGATGGCCTCGCACGAAGGGCACATCAATTCCACGCCTCCGCTTGATGGTGCGCCGCCGCAACCGCCTGCTCCACCGGCATCCGGAGCCGGCACCCCGCAAGCTCCATATTCGTCTCAGGGACAATAACCATACATGGCCACTCCAGCGCGCAGCAGCGGTCTGTTCTCCGGCTTGGTTCTGATTTCCGTCGGCGTTTTGCTGTTGCTGCACAATTACGGGCACCTGGAGATCGGGGAATTCATCAGGCGCTGGTGGCCCCTGATGATCATTTTCTGGGGCGCGATCAAGCTGTACGAGCGCACTGCGGGTCGGCGTTTTGGTGGAGGCGACGGCGGGCGTGCCACCGGTGGTGAGGCAGGCTTGGTGCTGGCCATGGTAGCGCTCGTTGCCATCGTGGCTTTGGCTACGCGCGTCAAGGATCACTTTGGGCCGGTAATCGATCCCGGCGAGAGCCACAGTTACGACATCGACGTACCCGCAAAGAAAATCCCGGCCAACGCACGCGTGATGATTCGCAATGGGCGCGGCGATATCACTGTGCGCGGGTCAGACAACGGAGAGATCCGGGTCGTCACGGCCAAGAAAACGGTGAAATCCTGGAGCGAAACGGACGCCGAACGGATCGCCGAGCCGGTCAGAGTAACGATCGAGCAGAATGGCGACGGGTACGAAGTTCATCCAACCGGTTTTGATCTTTCCAGCTCAAAAATTAACGTGGATTTGGAAGTAGCGATCCCGAAGAAATCAGCGTTAACGGTGAAAACGGACAAGGGCGATGTCGCTGTCTCTGGGATCTCCGGCGATGTCGTGATCACGGACATGCTTGGAGATGTGGACGTGCGTGGAACGGCGGGCGACGTCAACGTGGAGATGCGCAAGGGTGACGCGAAAATTTCGGACACCAAAGGCGATGTGAAGATCTCGGGCAAGGGCGGCGAGATTGAAGTGAACGACACCGCGGGAAGCTTGACCGTGGAAGGAGATTTTTACGGGCCGATCCGCTCGGACAAGGCGGTTAAAGGCGTCCGAATGGTTTCGTCGAAAACCGATTTGACGCTTTCGGCGCTGGCCGGGCACTTTGAAGCGGGCTCCGGAAACATGGATATCGTGGATGCGCCGGGAAATTTGAGTTTGCGGACGCGGGATTCCGAGATCAATGTCGAAAATCCAGGTGGTAAGGTGAGTATCGACAACCGCAACGCGTCCGTTGGCGTACGATTTTCTTCGGCGCCGAAAGACGATGTGCAGATCACCGACTCCTCCGGGGAAATCGCGCTGACCGTGCCGGGCGCAGCGAGTTTTGAAATTGTGGCCGATTGCCGGAATTGCGAAATCAGCTCGGAGTTTCCGGGTTTGGGTGCGTCGAAAACCGAGTCTGGGGATTCCCATCTCACTGGGAAATATGGCAACGGCAAGGGACCGAAGATAACGCTGAAAACAAGTTATGGAAATATTTCTCTGCGGCGTACTTCGCTGGCGATTCCAGCGCCTCCCGCCCCGCCAGGGCCACCGGCCCTGCCTGCGCCGAGAGAGATTCCCCCGTCGAGAGAGCAGTAAGACACTTCAGCTTCCTGATAGGCGCCGCAATTCCTGGAAAAATGTCGGGTAAGAAACTCCCGCGCAATCCGCGTCGAGGATTTTAGTTTCGCCATCGGCAGCGAGGGCCGCAACCGAGAAGGCCATGGCTATGCGGTGGTCGCCGCGAGGATCAATTTCGGCGCCTCGCAAGGTGCCGGCGCTGCGGCCTTCCACGCGGAGCCCATCTGGGCGCTCTTCGACTTTGGCGCACATGCGCTTTAGGTTTTCGGCGAGGGCGGCGATGCGGTCGCTCTCTTTCACGCGAAGTTCACCGGCATCGCGAATCTCAATTCCCTCTTCGGTGTACGGCCCGAGAGCGGCGAGCATGGGGAGTTCGTCGATCAGCAGAGGCACAAGGTCGCCGGAGATTACGCCGCCTTTTAGCTGCGCGCCTTTCACAGCCAGATCGCCGATCAGTTCGCCTCGCCAGCTCTGCAAATTCTGGACGCTGATGGACGCTCCCATTTGCTGAAAGAAATCCAGAATGGCGGAACGTGTGGGATTCAGGCCGACGTTGGCGATATACAAATTCGATTCGGGCAAGAGCGACGCGGCAGCGACAAAAAAGACCGCAGAGGAGAGATCGCCCGGCACGTCGAGCGATTTTGGATGCAATGACCCTTTTCCATTGCCGGCGGCGAGGCCGTGGATTGCGATGGTGCGGCCACGCTTTTCGATGCGTGCGCCAAATTCTTCCAAAGCGAGTTCGGTGTGATCGCGGGTCTTCGCAGGCTCGGTGACTTGAGTGATGCCCTCGGCGTACAAACCAGCGAGAAGTACGGCCGACTTCACCTGCGCGCTGGCCATGGGCATGTCGTAGTGGATGGCGCGGAGTTTGCCGCCGTGGATTTCGAGCGGCGGAAAATTGTCATCTTTGGCGCGAATGTCAGCGCCCATCTGACGGAGCGGGGCGACGACGCGCTTCATCGGTCGTTTTTGCAACGAGGCATCGCCGGAAATTTTGGTAGTGAACTGCTGGCCGCTGAGAATGCCTGAGAGGAGGCGGATGGTGGTGCCGGAATTTTCTGCGTCAAGCGCGCGCCAACTGGATTTCAATCCGTGCAGGCCGTGGCCGGTGATTTTTGCCGTGGTGCCTTCGACTTGAACTTCGGCGCCCAAGGCTTTCATGCAGCCGAGGGTACTGTGGCAATCTTGAGCCGCTGCGAAATTGCGAAGTTCGCTGGCGCCGTCGGCAAGGGCGGCGAGCATCGCGTAGCGGTGGGAAATGGATTTATCGCCGGGAAGTTCGAGCGGGCCGGAGAGGGCTTTTACGGGGCGAATGGTTTCGGTTGTCATTGGCTGAACAATTTTAGCATGAGGCCATTTGGAGTGCGGGAGCCCGGCTCCCGCTTTTGCGGAGCGATCGGCAGCGACCAAATGATTGTTTCTCCGTTGCGCTGTGGCCTCAAAAGCGGCGGCAGAGCCGCTGCTCTCCAAAGGGCCTGTACGCGGGGACAGTTTTTTCCGGGAACTCTTGCAGAACTTGGGTGAAAGATTGGGAGGGGAGGCTTCGTATCATTAGTAGAGGGCGATAAGCCCGAGAGATTGTGAGGAAGTGTCATGTCACCGCGTAGTGCGTTCGCGCAATTGATTGCCAAGGCCGCGATCGGCTTTGGAGCTCTGTTTCTGGTGGGCGTGGTGCTCGCCGCGATTCCGAGTCATCGCCCGCCGGTGATGGCCGGGACCTCCGCGGAATCTTACAAAATCGCCGAGCAGGAGCAGCAGCAGGCTCAGCCGATGGATCACAGCAAGATGCCCGGTATGTCCATGGACATGGACGATTCCAAATCTGCCGAGGCTGCCGCAACCCACGACATGGCGCACATGCATCACGGCGATAATCCGCACATGCACATGACTTCGCCGCGGCCGCAAACGGCGGCCGATGTGCAGCGGGCCAACGAAATTGTGAAGGAACTTCGCGCGGGGATTCAGAAATACAAGGACTACCACGTCGCGCTCAACGAGGGTTACAAGATTTTCCTGCCCAACGTGCCGCAGCCCGAATATCACTTTACGAATTACACGCACGGATTCCTGGAAGCGTTTACGTTTGATCCCGCGCGGCCCACTTCCCTGCTGTATAAGAAGACCGCGGACGGCTACGAGTTGGTCGGCGCGATGTACACCATGCCAAAGCGCGCAAGCGAGGATCAGCTAAACGAGCGCGTGCCGTTGAGCGTGGCCACCTGGCACCTGCACACGAACTTGTGCATGCCGCCGCGCGACGAGCGGAAGACTGCGGATTACACCAAGTTTGGCCTGCACGGCTCGATTACCACGCAAGAGGCGTGCGACGCCGCCGGCGGCCAATTCCGCCCGGTAGTTTTCGGCTGGATGGTACACGTGTATCCCTACGAAGATTCCGCCGACAAGATTTTCGCGATGCATCATCGCGACTAATCGTTCTGACCATTTTTCGTGACGGCAAGAAAAAATCCCGTGAAGTGATACGTAGCGGCTAAATCCGAATGTTGAACTTCTATTTTCCCTTTTAACGGATCCGCAAGGACGAAGCGATCTCCATCTCTACGGGTTACTGCAATGAAGTGTCCAACTCCGCCTGGAAGAACGACTCCGGCGACAGAAGGCACAGGCGGATTGAGTTCACTTGGCACCTGCTGAATCACTTTGGTCGAGAATCCCCTGTGCTGCAGCACCCTGGCTAGGTACCAGATTTCTGTTCCGCTGTGGGAAGTAAATGCCTCCTGAGCGATCTGCCTTTCCGAGACAGCGTCGCCAAGTAGCTTCAAAATAGTTGCCACACTATTCGGGCCGCAGGTAGAAGGTGTGCTCTGCAAACAGACTTCGCCAGCGCAGTTCGTTTTGAGACTCTCGAGATCGACGGGATCCAACAGCGGCTTCAGATAGGGTACGGAGAGAAATATCGCAAGTCCAACCGGAATGGCACACTTTTGGACCGTGCTGTCGAGATCGAGATGAGCGAATATTATGCCGGCCAGAAGGCCGAGGCCACACGCAAACAATTCGCTGAATGGAAAAATACGAAGATTGTAAAACCAAGTAGCGCGGTCAAAGAGGTGAGAGTAGTAGAGAGTGTAGAGAACACCAGGGAGAGCGAGCACGCAAGAAACCAAAAGAAGAACAACCCTTGCCACCCTCGACTGGAATCCGTTCCACAGCTTGCCTCCAACCCAAAACAAGCCGATACCAAGAAGGATGACCGTCGTCACAACAAGTAGAAGGTGGCCGGGCAAAATTCAATCCTCCTTGGGGCAAGCAGCCTGCGAGTCAATCCTTGAGCGCCTGCTGGTAGGCGCTGACTAAACGCGCAACCGTGATGGCCAGGTACAGGACGCCGGTGGCCGCTTCGAGCGAGGCCATGGCCCGCGCCGCGGGATGAACGGGAAGAATATCTCCGTAGCCCAGAGTGGTGAGGGTTTCCATACTGTAGTAAAGGAAGGTGCCGCCCGGCAGCTCGGCGCCGGGAGCATAGCCTGTCACCGAAAACGATTGCGGGTACGCCGTATAGATCAGGTTGTAGATCCCGTACCAAAAGAAAGCCAGGATAAAATACAGGCTCACGGAGCTGTAGATGCGTCCCGGTGTCACCGCTCCCTTGCGGCCGAGATAACTGAATAATCCAATGGAAATCAGGCCCAGGAAGAGGACCACCGCACCGAAGTAAAGAAACGTAGCGGCGCGGCTGGGGTAAAAATTGAAAAGCAATGCAAGCACAAAGCACGCGATGGCCAGTGGGATCGCGGCCCGGAAACACACTGGGTTGGCGGCCAGTTCGAGAATGGCCGCAACCATGATCCAACAAAAAAGGAAAACCATCAGAAGCTCGCCAATCCGGTTCCCGGATACAAACGGTCCGGTCAGAAAGAAAAGGAGCAGCGAGAGCATAAGAAACAGCGCGCGGCGGTCTTCGGACAACGTGCTCATGGTTTACGAAAGACGATCCGGACGGATGCAACCGGCGATTACTGCTCCTTGAGCTTAAGACGGTGCTTGTTTTCTTCCAGGAATTCGCGCAGATCCTTGGCCATGTCGAGGAGGCGGACCCACTGCTCGTAGTAGAGCGTGACCGGGAAGCGGCCCAGGCCGTAGACGCTGACGCCGCCCTTTTCGCCGACGCGAAATTCCAGGGCACCCTTTTTGCGGCCCTCGGCTTTTTTCTCCAGTTCGGCGATGCGCGCCATCAGTTCTTCTTTTGTCGGTTCAGACATTGCATTCCTCCAAGCTTGGGCCTAAACATCCTCCCACACTCGGGCCACCCGCAGGAAGTGTCAG
>DASSGJ010000226.1:0-3417 GCA_035693545.1 Candidatus Acidiferrum sp. | reverse complement strand
AACCGATTGTTACAGACTATTTACATTGGATTGATATAGCCGTAAGAGACTCCACATAACTTGCCAAACGGGGTGGCACGCATTTCCCGGAATTGTGTTCGAAATCTGCATCACAAAAAGAGAGAGGCAATGAAAAAACTTGCGTCACTTGCACTATCGCTGTTCCTGCTGACTGGGACAGCGTTCGCTGACTCACCGAAAGACTCACCCAAAGATTCGCCGAAGGATGCACCAAAAGAAACGGCGGCAACACCCGCGAAGCCCGCAGCGGCGAACGCAACAACCAAGACCAATGCGGAAATCGCAGCACAAATGGAAGAACTGCGCCAGGCGCTCCAGGCGCAGCAGGAACAACTTCAGATGCTGAAGGAAGAGCTTGCGAAGCGGGATCGCCAGATCGAAGAGGCACGGGAAACCGCGGCGTCCGCGAACGCCCGTGCGACGGAAGCGAACACCAAGGCTGTGGAAGCGGTGACGACATCGGCTGAAGTGAAGTCCACGGCGACGGCGTTGAACTCCACGGTTGCAAATCTGGCAGCCGGCAATGCCGCGGTTGTGAACTCGTCGCTCACCACTTCGAGCCAGGGCGCGACGGAAGAGAAGGGCCCGACCACGATTCGGTATAAGGGCATCAGCATTACCCCCGGGGGCTTCATCGAAGCAGCGACCGTGAATCGCCAACGGGCAATAAGCGGCGACATCAACACGCAGTTCAGCGGCATCCCGTACGGAGGCAACGCGCTTAGCCGGACGACCGAAATGAATTTCTCGGCACGGCAGTCGCGCCTGAGCCTGCTGCTGGAGTCGAAGCTGGCAAGCGTAAAAGTGACTGGCTACCTGGAAACCGACTTCCTCGGCGCCGGCACCACTTCAAACAACCGCGAGAGTAACTCGTATGTGTTCCGGATGCGCCAGGGCTGGGGCCAGGCGGCGTTTGACAACGGGTGGACGGTTACGGCGGGACAAATGTGGACACTCGCCACCGAAAACAAGAAGGGCATCATGAACCGCGGGGAAGCACTGCCGCTTATAATTGACCCGCAATACGTGGTGGGCTTCACCTGGGAACGCATCCCGGCCTTACGCATAACGAAGAGCTTCGGCGATAAGTTCACCTTCGGAGTTTCGGCTGAGAATCCCCAGACGACAATCGGCGGACGCGGATTCAACAGTGTCACCACAAGCGTGGCGGGTGGTGCAGCCGCGACCACCTCGCAGAACTTCTTCTTTAATGCTCCGGGAAACAGCGCCGGTCTCTACAACGCCTTCGATCCCACGGGATATACCGTCAACAAAATCCCAGACTTCGTGATTAAGGCTGCGTTTGATCCGGGCTGGGGACATTATGAAATCCTGGGCATCGTGAGCGAGTTCCGCGATCGCATTTATCCCTGCGCGGTGGTCAGCATTGCGGCCACATCCGCGGATGGGACGAAGATCCTGGCCGGGACCGGGGGACCGATCAATCCGGCGCAGTGCGTAGCTGCGGACGGAATAACCCCTCTCACGAGCCCCTCCGCCTTCGGCGCGTTTAACGACTCCAAGACCGGCGGGGGTTTCGGTGTAAGCGCGGCGGTACCGCTATTCCACAAGAAACTCGACGCCAGTCTCAAAGGCGTGTACGGAACGGGCATCGGCCGATTTGGTTCGGCGCAACTTGCCGATGTAACCGCACGGCCTGACGGCACACTGGCGACGATTCACAACGCGCAGTGGCTGGGCAAACTCGAACTGCATCCCACGCCGAAGGTTGATATCTACGGCTACCTTGGCGGCGAGTATGACTCCCGAGCTGCGTACAGCGGATACTCCTCGGTGAAGATCGTCACCACCCCCGCGATTCCAGCGACGACCACCACGGCCGCGATTCCGGCGACTACGACGTACACTACTGCAACCAACGGCATCGGTGGTTATGGATCGCCATCGGCTAACAACACGGGTTGCTCCACCGAAACCGCTCCGGCCGGAACGGGAGCGCCCGGCGCCGGTGGAACCTGCGCGGGTGACATCCGGTACATCGGTGAGGGCACGCTCGGGTTCTGGCACAAGCTGTACCAGGGCGAAAAGGGCCGCGTTCAGTGGGGGATTCAATACTCCTACATTTACAAAGTGGGATGGTCAGGTTCAGGCGGGGTGGCCGGCGGAGCGCCGGCGATTGCTCCGAAGGCCATCGATAACATGGTGGAAACATCGTTCCGCTACTACCTGCCCTAGTTTCAGGGTGCAACGCTTCATCCCGTTTGGAAAGCGAAGGGCAGCCCAATCGGCTGCCCTTCTTCTTGGATTCCAGCTTGCCCACCCGTGGAACCGGTCGTAATTAAAGCTTTTGCCTGCCGTCACATACATTGTTCGGGATATTTAACAGACTCTACCGCGATTGTAACAATCCTGTAATAGGGGCGGGTCAGACTCGGTTATCGGCGGCCTAATCTCGGAATAGCAGGAGAGCGATCTCATGAAGCGTTTTGCCGGACTTGCAGTAGGTGTGTTTGCGCTGTGCGCCATCGTGCTCGCGGACAACGCATTGCTCATCAACGGAGCGGGTGCAACCTTCCCCTATCCCATCTATTCGAAGTGGTTTGACGTCTACCACACGAAGAATCCCAATTTCCAATTCAACTACCAGTCGGTTGGATCGGGCGCGGGAATCAAGCAGGTGACCGAGGGAACGGTGGATTTTGGGGCGACCGATGGCCCTATGAACGACGACCAGCTTAAAGCTTTTCAAGACAAGCATAGCGGCACGGGAATACTCCATTTTCCGACCGTGCTGGGCGCGGACGTACCAACGTACAACATTCCGGGAGTGACCGGCGCTTTGAATTTCACGCCGGAAGCGCTGGCTGGAATCTTCCTTGGGAAGGTGACGAAGTGGAACGATCCCTCCATCACGGCCGTGAACAAGGGAGTAAACCTGCCCGCGGCAGAGATCATTGTGGTGCATCGCTCCGACGGCAGCGGCACGACCTACATCTGGACGGATTATCTCTCCAAGGTGAGCGATGAGTGGAAAACCAAGGTCGGCAAGGGCACTTCGGTCAATTGGCCGACGGGGATCGGCGGCAAGGGCAATGAAGGGGTCATGGGCAGCGTCAAGACCACGCCAAACGCGATCGGCTACGTGGAGCTGATCTACGCGGTGCAAAACAACATTCCCTACGGTTCCGTTAAGAATTCATCCGGCAACTTCGTAAAAGCCGATTTGGGGAGTGTTACCGCGGCGGCTGCGGGAGCTGCGAAAGAGATGCCGGACGATTTCCGGGTAAGCATCACGAACGCCCCCGGGAAAACGGCATACCCCATTTCGAGCTTCACCTGGCTGCTGATACCGCAGAAGTTCCAGGACGCCGGAAAGCGCGACGCCGTCAAGGGATTCCTGAAGTGGATGCTGAGCGATGGCCAGAGCTCGGTAGA
>DASSGJ010000225.1:0-12653 GCA_035693545.1 Candidatus Acidiferrum sp. | reverse complement strand
AGGACCAATCCAAAGAGCGACAACGTGTTGATCGAAAATCCGAACAACGGAAAGAACATGAACGTGCCGACAAGCGATACCGGCACAGCGAGTAAAGGAATCAGCGTCGCGCGCCAGCCCTGCAAAAAGACGAAAACAACGATGAGAACAAGAACGATGGCGATGACGAGCGTCAGGACAATCTCTTTCATGCCTTCGTTGACCGCCTGCGTCGTGTCGAGCGAAACGACATACTCCATGTCCTGCGGCAGGCGCGTCTTCAGTTCCGCCATGAGCTTCCGGACCTCGGTTGCCGCTTGCACGGCGTTCGAACCCGGCAGCTGGTAAGCCGCAATGATGGCCGCCGCTTTGCCATCGAGGCGGCTCACCATGTTGTAGGTCTGCGCGCCAAGTTCAACCCGGGCAACATCTTTCACATGGACGATCCCTCCCGAAGGCGATTCGCGGACGATGATATTCTCGAACTCTTCCGGCGAAGTCATTCGCCCCTGTGCCCGGACTGTGTAAGTGAATTGCTGTCCTTTGGGCACCGGTTCGCTGGCAACCTGACCGGCGGGCTTGACACTGTTTTGCGCCTGGATAGCCGACACGATTTCGGGAACCGTGATCGCCAGTTTGGCGAGACGATCGGGTTTCACCCAAAGGCGCATCGCGTATTGCCCCGCGCCAAATATCTGGACGCTGCCGATGCCGTAGGAACGATTGATTTGATCTGAGAGATTGATATAGGCGTAGTTCGCTAAGAACCGCGCGTCGTACGTCCCGTTGGGTGAATAGAGAGTGACCAGCATCAACGGAGCCGTAACCGTTTTCTGCACCGTCACACCGTAGTTCGTGACATCGCTCGGGAGTTGAGACGCAGCTTGCGTTTGCCGCATCTGCGTCAGCATCAGGTCCGTGTTTGGATCCGTCTTTACGTCATAGTCCACGATGAGACGCATCAGCCCGTCTGCCGTCGAGTTCAGCGAATACATGTAGTTCATGTTGTCGACGCCGCTCATCTGCTGCTCGACGGGCGTTGCAACGGATTGCTCGATGGTTTGTGCGTCTGCTCCCACGTACGTTGCGAGAACCTGCACTTCAGGCGGAACGATGTTGGGAAATTGAGCTACAGGAAGAGAACCGATCGTCACAGCCCCGACGATTACCATCAGGATCGAGATGACCATGGCCACGATCGGCCGGTTGATGAAGAACTTGGACACGGGTCACTCGCCTTTCGTCTGGGCTTGCCTGATTTTCACGGCGGCGCCGTTCTGCACTTTCATCAGTCCTTCGACAACCACCGTTTCTCCTGCCTTGACTCCGCTTTCGACAATCCACATCGGACCCACACGTGCGCCTACTCTTACCGCCCGGATGCTCGCTTTGTTGTCCGCGCCAACGACTACAAGCTGATAATTTCCCTGCAATTCGCTCACGGCTTTCTGCGGCACCAGCAGCGCGCCGTGTCGTACATCCGGTGCAGCCCGTAACCTTCCAAACTGACCGGGCCGAAGAAAGTTTTGCGGATTGGGGAAGGAGCAAACGATCTGAATGCTGCCCGTGGATACATCCACTTGGCGGTTGGTGAGGAGACCTACGCCCTTGTACGGATAGACGGAACCATCCGCCAGAATTAGCTCGAACGGCGGCCCGTCCGCTGGAGTTTCCTTTTGCGTTTGGGCGTTGATTCTTTCCGCGAAGTGGATGTACTCCTGTTCACTGATCGAGAAGTACGCCTTGATGGGATTGATCTGCGAGACGGAAGTGAGAATCGTCGTCGGATTCACAAGGTTCCCGATTTGGACTTGAGCGATTCCCGAGATTCCATCTACGAGCGACTTCACTTCCGTGAATTCGAGATTCAGCTTGGCCTGTTCGACTTGAGCCTGAGCCGCTTTGACCGAGGCTTGCGCAGCGCGGTTGGCTTGAATGTCATTGTCCAATTGGCTCTGCGCGATCGCTCGTTCCTTGGCGAGCGGAGTGTCCCGGTCGACGTCCATTTGCGTCTTTCCAAGTTGAGCCTCCGCTTGGGCGAGTTGAGCGTTCGCCAGATCGACAAGAGCGTGGAACGGGCGTGGATCGATTTGAAAAAGGATTTGGCCGTGGCGCACGAACGATCCTTCTTTGTAGTTCTGGCGAATGATATAGCCGGTGACTTGCGGCTGAATCTGGGCATTCACGTATCCGTCTAGCGTAGCTATCCATTCGCTGTAGATCGGAACGTCTTTCTGAATTACGCTCGCGACTTCTACTTCTGGGCTCGGAATGGGCGTCGCCGCCTTCGGACTGCCGCAACCCACGGCGAAAACCACGGTTACTGGCAAGAGAAATAGAGCGAGTCGAACTGTCATCAGTTTGACTCCCGAACCTCGCGGGCTAATCTTCGAGAGCAGCATGAACGGCCTCTAGTAAAACTGTGTTGTCGAAGGGCTTTGCTAAGAACTTCACTGCGCCGTCACGCATGGCTTGAGTTCTCATCTTGGCGTCGCCATGCGCCGTGATCAAGATGATCGGTATGCGGCATCGTTCTGCATTGAGCTTGGTTTGCAGTTCAAGGCCGGACATGCCCGGCATCCGAATGTCAGCGATCAGGCATGCGGCCTTGTGTTGAGCGCCGGAATTCAAGAATTGTTCCGCGGAGCCGAAACAGAGCGTCGATAGCCCTTCCGATTCGATCAGATCTTGCAGCGCAATTTGAACTGACCTATCGTCGTCGACTATGGCTATGAATCTTGAGCTTTGCTGGCTACTCATGCGCGGAGCCTAGCGGTATTCCCAGTGCGCGCACAATCGGCTCTTAGTCGAGCGAACTACAACTTTGGTGGTAGTTGACTAGAAGGGAGGACGGAGGAATAACCCTGGCTACAGAGGAGGACCGCCTACTTGTGAGGAGAGAGTTTCAGCTTGTCGGACGTGCGGACCAAATCAACGACCGACCCGGCCTGCATCTTGCGCATGACATTGCCTCGGTGGATTTTTACTGTGGCTTCGCTCGCTCCGATTTCGGAGGCAATCTGCTTGTTGAGCATTCCGGAGACGACGAGAGTCATAACCTGCTGTTCTCGTGCAGTCAACGTGCCATAGCGCTCCCGCAGATCGTGGGCCTCGGCCTGCCGGTCTCGCTCAGCGCGGTCACGCTCCAGGGCCTGCTGAATCGCGTCCAGCAGGTCCTGATCTCTGAAAGGTTTCGTCAAAAATTCTACGGCGCCCGATTTCAATGCTCTGACGGACATGGGAACGTCTCCGTGCGCCGTAACAAAAATGATCGGGATTCGCATGCCGGTTTCGGCCAACTGGCGCTGGAAATCGAGTCCACTCATCTGAGGCAACCTTACATCCAGAACCAAACAACTCGGGTCATTAGTGGGCTTCCGCTTTAGAAACTCCCCGCCGGTAGCAAAGGATTCGGCACGCAGTCCGACGGATTCGACGAGATCCTGGATCGACTGTCGCATGCCACGGTCATCATCAATAATGAACACGGTCGGAACCGTAGCGGATTTCATGCACGCGCCTCGTCTTCGATAGGGAGAATGAAATGGAAGGTTGCGCCCGCCCCCTGATTGGCAGTGGCCCACACTCGCCCTCCATGAGACTCCACAATCGAGCGGGTAATAGCCAGCCCCATACCCGTTCCCTCGGGTTTCGTCGTATGGAACGCATCGAAGATCTGTTCACTACTTTCCTGCGGCAATCCAACGCCGGTGTCGCTGATCGAGACGATTATGTGATCTTGAGAATTCGGCCGCGCCGTAATCGTCAATTCGCCTCCGGTATCGCTCATAGCCTCGATCGCATTTAGCATCAGGTTCATGAACACCTGTTGAAGCTGCACGCGGTCAACCAGGATTTTAGGCGTATCTGCGTCGACTGCGGAATGAATGGTTACAGATTGCCGAACGGCTTCTGTCTTGAACAGAGCGCTCATTTCTCGAACCATCTCGTTGACATCGACGATCTCACGCTTTGGCGGCGAGCCTTTTTTGTAAAAGGACCTCAAGCGATCGATGACGTCCGCTGCACGGTTTCCGTCCTGCTCAATTCTGGCCGCTGCCGCTCGAGCTCTTTTGAGGTCTGGTGGATGACGGTCGAGCCATCTTAGACACGCGTTGGCGCTTGTGATCGAGGCGGCGATGGGTTGCTTGACTTCGTGGGCCAATGCGGTGGCGAGTTCCCCCAACATATTGACGCGATTGATGTGGGCGAGATCAGATTCTAACTGCCTCAGCCTTTCGCGCTCCTCCTCGGCTCGCTTTTGTTCCGTTATATCCATCGTGGTCCCGACATAATCACCGATTTCTCCGGATGGATTGTGATGTCCCAGGGAACGAAAGAATCTGATCTGGCCGTCGTCGGCGCGACAAATCCGGTATTCGATGTCGTAGTCCGTTCCTGCGCGAGTGGCGCTTTCCAGTGCTGCTTTCACGGCCGCCCGGTCTTCCGGATGAACCGTGTCGTGAAAGTGTTCAAATGAAACCGGGCCTTCGCTAAGGACGAAGCCATGCATCCGCACCGTCTCGTCCGACACGTAAAAGTTTTGTCTTGTGACGAAATTGGCGGCCCAACTCCCGGTGTGAGTCAGCCTTTGGGCTTCCTCAAGGTATGCTTGCTCGCGCCGCAACTTCTGTGTGAGCAACTCCTGCTCGGTGACATCCATGGTGGTGCCGATGAATCCTTTGAAAACTCCGTGTTCAACAACAGGAACAGCGACGGCTCTAACGAAGCGCAGCTGTCCATCGGGTCGAACAATTCGCTCGATTCGGTCGTGGCCACAGTGCTGCTCTTGCATGAGTTTAATGGTTTCAGCCATCGAGGCTCGGTCTTCCGGATGGATGAGGTTCAGATACTGTTCGACCGTAGGCGCTCCGTTCTGCGGATCTAGGCCGTAGATTTTGTACAACTCGTCGGACCAATAGTGACCCGACTCGTTGAATGCCCAACTGCCTATATGGGCGATGCGCTCTCCTTCTCTGAGATAAAACTGGGTTCGCTGCAGGACGTCCTCTGCTCGCTTGCGGTCAGTGATGTCCTGGACCGTGCCAAACATTTCATACGGTCGCCCCGATGCGTCTCTTTTTACGCTGCCCAATGCGTGGACCGTCCGAACTTTGCCATCCGGGCGAACGACGCGATGTTCGATATCGGGGCGCGCTTCGCTATGAAGAGCCTCCTCGGCATTCCGGAAGACAAACGCCCGATCTTCGGGGTGGATCATTTCGCGACAAATTGCCATGTCTATGGGGCCTTTTTGAGGACTCAACCCATAGATCCGGTACAGCTCGTCGGACCAGATCACGCGATTCTCGATGAGGTTCCAATAATAGTGACCGACCTGAGCAATTCGCTGGGCTTCTTCGAGTCGAGCTTTGCTCTCCTGCAAGTCCCGCGACAACTCTTCTAGAGTTTTTTGAACGTCCTCAGCCGCCATTATGAAAAACCTCAGGCTTTTTCCGATCAAGCCCCAACTAACTTAGCCCGTCGGCTCTTCGGCTTCAAGGCCAGGCGCCCACATACCCCTGTGGTTCGCCAAAACCCCAGCCGACAGAGAAATCAATAACCTAGCTTCTGGGGCCTCGCCAGCCGTTCTGGTATAACTCCTTGCCATGCTTCGATTCGTCAGACTTTTCTTTGGAACGATCGTTCGCCTCTTTCGCTCGCACCGAAGCCTCTTCCTCGAGAACTTGGCCTTACGCCAGCAACTAACTTCCCGTTCTGAAGCGTCGCCGTTCGCGACCGAGCCTAAGCACCCTCGACCGGGTCTTCTGGGTAGTTGCTCGGCGAGTCTAGTCCGCTTGGAAGCAGTCTCTCCTCATCGTGACTCCAGAAACTGTCGTGCACTGGCATCGAGCTGGTTTCCTTCTGTGGCAGAATGGCGTTGCCGAGCGTTGGGTGGAAAGCTGCCGACGGGACTTGCTGGATCACATCATTCCGATAAACGAGAGACATCTCAAGCGTCTGCTGTCCGAATACATTCGCTATTACCACGAAGACCGCACGCATCTTGGACTCGGGAAGGGAACACCGAACGGTAGAAGTCACGCCATGGCCGCTACTCAGGTCCTTTCTCATGAACGACTGGGTGGGTTGCATCACCGCTATGATTGGGCTGCCTGAGCCAAGACTTTTCAGAAACCGGGCACTCGAATTCTCTCTCTAAATAGATGTTGGACGGGCGGACCCGTTAATCGGGTGCTGCTACACAGGATCGATTCGATCAGGCAAGATTTCTGGTTCAATTCGCGCTTAGTATGCATATCATTGCAACGGGGAATCAAGCCATTCTCGACGCGGATGAGATTTTGGCGAAGGACAGGGTTGGAGTGAGATTGTTTACTGGGGTGGGGCACGCTTGCCGGACTTTCTTGCCGCGTTCCCGCCGCGCAATGGGAGCGGCAATCAGTTCCACCCCTCCGAGCATGCGACTGACATTCCGAAGTACGTCGGCTTCGAGACGCCGGACGGCCAGTATTATGTCGGCATCGAGCGCGAAGTGGCGTTACATCCACAAACGCTGCTCGCCTATGAGCTGAACGGCCAGCCGCTGACACCGGATCACGGCGCCCCTCTGCGTTTGGTAACTCCGCTCAAGTACGGCCTCAAGCAACTCAAACAGATAGGCCGGATGACCTACACCGACTTGCGGCCCCACGACTATTGGCACGGGCAAGGATACGACTACTACGCGGGTTTATAGGGTAACGAAGAAATGGCTCCGTGGTGTTGTGGCCCATATACCTTTGCCAGTATTGCAGCAACTCGTCCAGAAGTTTCGGGATGCGGCTGTCGTTTCTCTGCAGCCCCAACAACTTGTTGCTCTATTTGCGTTTCTGATTCAAAAGTTGGCTGCGGGAGCCCTTAACTCAAAGGAGGATGTGAGTTGAATCGTCTTGTGCAGTGTCCGATACAGGGGGCAATGCATGGCGTAAAGGCCGTGTGTACGCTCGACTGTCTCCCTTGTCGTTTCCGGCGCTTCCAGGCGCATAGCCACGTGGATGCGGCGAATGACGAGCACGCCTTCCTCTGTTTCCACCTCGCCTGTTACATCCGCAGTGAGTTTTCCGTTGCTCGCATCGATTTGACGCGCTTCCAGCGCGCCTCCAAAAGTGCCGACCATTCAACCGGCGGTCGCCGAAATGACATAGTCAATGGTGGAGGAATGCGACTCCTTCAACTTTGCCGGGTCAACTTTGTAGTGCTCGGCAATTGCCCCGTGGACGCTGTAGACCACCGGCTGGGACTCGCCGGGTAAATGCGCGACGCGAAGAGGTCCCTGCCGGCGCTCAATATGCGATTTTGAAACATATACGACATCAGCCATGAATTTCTCCTTCCCGCTGAATCGATTCCATCCAACTCCGAACAATCAATTGTGCCGGATATCGCTCGGAGACCGTTTGAGGTCCAGGGGCAGTATCCGCAATTGCCATTTGAGCGGCACCGACGCGGGGGTATAGCAAATCGCCTTGTCACAAGCCTGATATCTTAGCTCCCCGGTGATGGAAATTGTTTTCTGCACGCCGACGAGTGAGCGGGCTACATCGCGAGCCTCGGAGGGTGTCACAGTAACATCTTGGGTGATGCGAAATTTGCCTTCGAAGACAGGCACTCGTTCCTGGATCGCTTCCAAATAGAGAACTTTGGAGTTCGGGTAAACCGCATCAGAAAGTTCGATCCCTGAGTCCGGTCGAAGTTCCAACTGAATCGGCTTGTATCCCTTTACGCCCGGAGAATAAACGTGAACACCGGGCGGCAGCTCGATTTCGGCAGCCAAGGTGACGCGGCTACCCGGTGCCACAACCCGATCCGATTGCGCAAGGCTCAGCCGCAGATGAGGCGCCTCAACATTTTGGCTCACTTCCTCAGCCAGCTCAGGGAAAAGCTTCCCAATGATGTTGTTCGCCGTGAATCGGTTTGCGTAATTCGTTTCGAAATATTTTTCGCGAATTATGCCGCTTGCGTCTATATAGAAATATCCTGGATACGCCATGCCTTTGGTCATTCCCTTCGCTTCCGGGTTAAACACTTGGAAGCTGCGAATGATTTCGGAGTTGGGGTCGGCTAATAGGGGAAAATCTATTCTGTGCCGGTCGGCAAAATCCTTTAGGATTGCTGGGCTGTCATAGCTAATGGCAGCCAGCTTAAGTCCTTGCGCCTCAAATCTCTTCTTTGCCGCTTGCAGCTGCACGAGCTGCGCTTTGCAGAAGGGTCACCAGTCGGCGGAGCGGAAGAAAAGAAGGACGGTGCCTTTTGATCCCTTGAGCGTCTGGTTGGTGCATTCATGGCCGAACTGGTCATGCAGAGCAAATGCAGGCACTCGCTCGCCGATCTGGAGGCCGATGGGTGGAGCGATGGCGTGATTTGCGGCAGGGTTATTTTGACCGCTCGCAAGGGCAGACAATCCGACCAAGAAAAGAATGCCAACGGCAATTTTCATCTTTACTCCAGATTGAATTTCCTCGCTTCGGGCAACGACCGAATATGAGAAGAAACGGACTCTACTTTAGACGGTGCGCTTCTCGGGCTGCCCACCCGCGTCCAATGGCTGCCGCGCGGATGACAATCGATTTGCGGCTATGCGTTTGCCGTTTTCGTGAACGTGAACGTGAACGTGAACGTTTCTTCCTCTGCCACTAGGAAGATTGGCGGTCCCCCGGACGAGATTTTGACGGCGTGCGCGAGTGCCTCCTTGCCACCTTCAGATGCCGCGCATGCCTCCAGAGCCTGCATGGAAGGAAAATAAACTTCCGCAATCCTGTAGAAGGGGGAAGGGCCCTGCGGCGAGCCGAGTATCTTGGTGGCGACGATCTTGCTCTTCCCACCCAGTTTCGCAACGGCCAGCGGGACATGCTCTTCCTGATAGACCTTCTCGAAAGCATCGACGTCCTTAGGGCGCGGATAGATCACCACTAGCTTCACGTCTGCCATTCTGTGCTCCTAGCAAAACAAGATTTGCGTCACACAAGTCAACACCCGAATTTCCTCCGGTCTGACCACTCTCCAGCAGAGACTGGAGGCCGTTGCCTCGTTGACTTCAAAGAGGCCGGACTCAATGTGAGTCACGAGCAAAGGAAAGGTTTCAGACCAGATCAAAATAATCGATGTCGTTTTTTCACGTTCTGGCAACGCCCCCACCCTTTCTATATCTATTCTCTCGAGCCGAATCTCGGAAACTTTCCGTTGAAGAGTTACTCAAACCGGCTTGTGTACCTTTTGAGGGCGATTTTGAACCTGTCGCTGGTCCGCAAGTCGGCAGGATTTGCCTTCAGTTTCGAACAGGACTTTTTCACAGGGGCACTAATAATCCAAATTGGGGAACATTCGTGATGAGAACTCTGCTCGTAAAGGCTGCATCGATTCGCTGGTCCGCATTGCTTTTGCTGGCGACCGCGCTCCTCGCAAAGCCTGTACTCGGCCAGAATCAGGAGCTCACCTTCTCGCTCGGTAACATTCCCGGCCAAACGCGCAATTTCCAAGGCTCCGTGAGCACTGCACAAATTTCCTCGGATCGCAGCTTTGGAATTAACTACGGCCATCGGTTCCGGGATGCGAAGATAGCGGCTCTCTACGGCGAAATTGAATTCGTGGCGTTTCCCAATCGAGACGTGACCTCGGCCACCGCCACCGTGCCATGGAGTTATTCGTCGCTCTACCTCGCTCCTGGGTTACGTCTGAAGCTCTTTCCGTATTCGCGCCTTTCTCCATGGGGCGCTATTGGCGGGGGCTATGCCCTTTACCAGCAGTCCGCGAAGCTCTCCAATGGCCAAAATGAGACGGAGAAGTTCCTGAATCGAGGTGTCTTCGACTACGGCGGCGGGTTGGATTTCAGGTTATTTCGTTTCCTTGGTTTACGGGCGGAAGTCCGTGATTTCCTCTCTGGCAATCCAGGCCTGAACGTCGCGTTGAATTCGAGCACCCAGCACAACGTTGTGGCCAGCGGCGGCGTCGTTCTGCGCTTCTGACGCTCTTCTTTATGACGGCAGCCTGAAACTCTTTGCAAAGTTGGGAATCCGATTCTCAGGTCAACTGTCAACGATTTGGGGCCAATGGGGACAACCGCCAAAGAAAACCTTAACGTCTGTGCGGGAAAGGGGAAGCGGCTCGAGAATTGCGCCAACAGGTGCTCCAGCTTTCCAGACATCGATCTATGTCAGCCGGTGATGCGCGATGTGGCAAAAGCACCACATCCGTTCAAAATCCTTCTTGTCGAAGAGCGAACCGACCAAGCGACAAATTCTGGAGGGACTGAAACAGGGGCATTTCCGAATGTCCTCTTGAGTGAGCCAACTCCGAGAGACACGTTAGGCAATGACTTGCCTCCGGATCCCCAGGAAAGTTCAGTCTATGCGACAGAACAATCATTGATTGAGCGGATCCGCTCCGGACAAAGAGAGTTGTTCATGGACCTCGTTCGTCCACATCAACGGACAATCTACGGGACTGTGTTTTCTTTACTGGCGAACAAGGAAGATGCAGAAGACGTCACGCAAGATGCGTTCGTGAAAGCGTTAGCACGCTTGCATCAGTTTCGCAGGGAATCGTCCTTCGGAACCTGGCTAATCCAGATAGCAATTAATGAGACGCGTATGCGGAATCGAAAACAATGGCGTGTCCCTATGATGTCGCTGACCCGTGACAAACGCGACAAGGAGGCATGCCTTCCTAAGGATTTCGAAGATTGGCGGGACACTCCCTCGACTGCCCTGGAGCGCCTGGAAGTGCGCAAAGCCTTGGTCAATGCCCTAGGTTCGCTGGCGCAGCACTACCGAGAGGCCTTCGTCTTACGCGACATACATGAACTGAGCATTTCGCAAACGTCCGGCATCTTGGGGATTTCCCCAGGAGCTGTGAAGAGCAGGCTTCGACGCGCTCGTTTGATGCTCAGGGACCTGCTGGCGCCGGGACTTGGTCAGGATGGCCGCTTGGGATGGGCGTCGAAAGGAGTCAAGAGACCATGGGAATAAGCTGCCAGGAAATCTGGCGAGATATTTCAGACTATATGGATGAGGATCTCGTCCCGCTCCAAAGAGCTGCCCTCGATCAGCATTTTGCCCAATGCCGTCATTGCACCGCGCTTCTTAATAGCATGCGCAATGTAATTTCCCTCTACCGCGATGAGCGAGTGCTGGCTCCGCCGAGTGGTTTCCACGAACGGCTGCATAAAAGGTTGAGAGAAGAGACGAATCGTTCGCGGCGGTCCTTTTTGGCTTGGACGCTCACTGCGGCTGCAGCCCTGCCGCTTGGATTCGCGTTGTTCTCGGCTAGAAAGCTGATAGTCCCGGCGCACGATCATCAGAGTCCGGCGGGCGGACCGGAACCGCTCCTGGTTGCCGGGACGGTCGCCATATCGATCGATCACGATGATAAGGTGTATCACATCGCGGGCTGCCCGCGGCTGCAGGGCAAGCCAAAACTCATCCCAGTAGAAGAAGCGATTCGTGGCGGGTACACCCCAGACGTTTACTGCATCGGAAAAGCGCGGTCGAAGAAGAATAGCTAGGCCGTTTGAGCGCAATCCGCAGGGTCTTCCAGCAGATTGAAATTGGTATGGTCTGTTCCTGATCCGATCACAGTACAAAGGCTCGTCCATTTTTTTTTCCATGCGAACAAATAAATTGCGCAGTCGGAAACTTTCCGGCTGCTCGTAAGTCTCATTGGGAGCGTTTAAGGTTAGGGGGACCTTCAACGTACCGGAAACTTTTACCGGGTCAGGAACTTGCGATGGAACGATCCGAACTCGGAACTGTTCCGCCAAGGCTGGACGTGCCCAAAGGAGAATTAAATGATTGAACCAAAGCAGAGAGAAGAAAAGGCTCTACTTAGCAGTTCTCGCACAAAAGCCATCCGGCTAATCAGAACAGGCACCGCTCTCCTCCTATTCGCGGCGTCAGCAACAGTGATCTCCGGTCAGAGCACGGGCGGACTCAAGGCTGCGGAAAATAAATCCCAAATTTCTCCGCGGGAGGTGAGCGTGCAGCGTGATCGAGCCTACGTGCGCCAGCTTCTGCAAAAAGGGACCGCGGACGCAAAGATCGAGAGTGTTCTCCAGCTATCGAGCCGGTTTGCCAGTTTCAGCCCTGCGGGCGACTTCCATGCGTATGCCCTCAGTCTCATTGCCAAAGAGAAAGCGGCTCTGAAACAGTCCAAGCAGATTCAGGAAGCCAGCCTCGCTTCGCAAACGGCTCCTGTGGCTGCCGCATCCGCCAGTTCTTCGGTCTTGGTAAGTGGGAATGCGCTTGCCCCTTCGAATCCCGTGGGAATCAACCGCGTGAAGAGCTCGCAAGAAAGCAGCCGGGACAATGCTTCTGAGCTTCCTCCGACGAGTGCTCCCGACAGCAGTCAAGCGGCAACCCCGAATTCTTCTCCAGCGGCCTTCGCAGGTGGATTATTTCTTCCCACCGGCTCCGTTCCCTCAAATGCTGGCGGAGTTGTTCAGCCCACTTCTGTGGGAGCCGTTTCGAACTCTAAGGGCACGACAACCACTGGCGGTTCTTCGACCAGCCAATCAGGCAATATAAACACATTCAACTCTGACCAGGGTCCTGGCCCCGGACCGATCGGTCCAGGCCCCGGTTGCAACTTGTTGCCCGCGCCGCCTTCTGTGGGGGCTACTGTTCCGCTAAGTTACTTCGGGCCGTCCCCTTCCGAGACCAATCCCAGCCTTGTCGGGC
>DASSGJ010000224.1:0-4650 GCA_035693545.1 Candidatus Acidiferrum sp. | reverse complement strand
GTTTCGTTTACCACCACGATTCGGCCTGCAGTCCGAACGACAGGCCCGCGTTCTGATTGAAGTAGGGGATCCCGCCGACGAAGCCCTTGTAGCCGTCTGTCCAGTTCGCATAGGTAAAAAACGCGCGAACCACGGGACGGCTGAAAAAGTCGCGCCCGCTGGCGATCTGCAACGCGACCGTGGATTTTGCGAGCCAGCCATGGTACAGATTTTGCCCGCTGGTGGTGTGGTCGATTCCCGGTTCAAACGCGAGCGAAACATGATCGGTGAAATTGAAAATGGGGCGAGCGCCGAAGGAGAGCCAGGTGTCGACGCCATGGGCGGGATTCCCGTCCTTCGACCTTTGGTAGAGGAAGATCGGCATCATGGACCAACGGCTGTTTGGTTGCACGAGCACCTGTTCCGTGATGCGAAAGGTGTTGGCATCGTGGGTGAAAGGCGTCGGCGAGACAATGAAAGTATTGAAATCACTCGCGGCGCCATTGCCGTATTGCAATGTGAATTTGTGGTAGCCGCCGAAAAACTCAGGGTGCAAATAATAGAAACCGACGGCGTTTCCCTGCGTACTGGGATAGAGGGTGCCGTTGAATAGGCCTCCCTTCGAAGCCGCGAAGTTGTACCAGAAACCAAAACTCCCCGACAGTATCTTCGTCTTTATGTCGTAGATGCGCACATCAAGGTTGCTCTTGGCCAAAGCCCCGCTGGGAGTAGTGATGGTGTCGCTGGCCCCGGCAAGGTAGGAAACGGCCATGTGCCCGATTTTGGCGTTGATATCTTCCACTCCGCCGCCATAACCACTCATGTCCAGCGTGTAGAAGTCGTCAATTTCAATGTGCTGCCTACGGTAGTAGCGTTCTCCGGCCCAGAATTTGGCATCAGGCTGGAAATCCAAGACGTTTCCAGCCTGCACAAATGCTTCGCGGAGGCGAAACTTGTCGTTGGAGTCGAAGTTCGAGGAATTGGTCGTGTCGGCTTCTACCATCGCTTCGGTTCGGAACCATGCTTTGCCGGCTTCATGAACCGGGTTGATCCAGTTATTGACGAAGATCAGTTCTCCATAGGTCTCCGCTTCATTGCCGAGGCGGTATTTCGCCCCCGCGCCAGGGGCCTGGAAGGCAACCTGTTGACCACCGTTGCCGTTCAGCCCGTAACCAGAACGAAAGTAGCCATGAAATTCAAAGGACTTGGATTGTGCCTCGAGGTTTTTGAGGCGAACGTCGGCATCGCGCAATTGGTCGTACTCGAGGCCTGAGCCGACTTGCTGTTGCAATGCCGCGGTGTCGGTTCCCCCACCCTGAACGACCTTCCAGGTCCCTTGCGCCACTTTTTGGGCCGCGCTCGCAGGAGCTTGAGCCGGTGCGGCAGATTGTACGGAGGAGGCGGCTGCAGCTGCAGCGTCGCTGGAGGGCGCCGAGGCAGCTTCCAATTGCGAGAGGCGCTTTTCCAGGGCGGCGATTTTGGATTCGTAGTCCGATTTCAATTGCTGGAGTTCCTTCTGAAGCTCTTCCGGCGTCTGGGCCCAAGACGTGGGCGGAAGGAAAGTTGCGAATGAAACGACAAGCACAACGTACGTAAGAATCCGCAGCCAAGGCGGGTGTAAGCGGCGTTTCTTCGAACCTCGCGGCGTCCGCTGATAATTGATCGAGCAGGCAAACGGACGGATCTGGAAATTGCTCATAAGTGTCCCCCCAGCGCTGGATATTGGGCTGGCTCCCCGCGGAAAATCCGCCTAAAAAGGAGTTTCCCGCTGAAACAATATGGCCAGGCGAGGAGCGTGGTCAACCGGGGTTTTCGGAACGGTTCCGGAGATAATTCACCGCGCAGAATTTGAAGAGGAATTGCTGTCTAGGAGTGACTCAGCGTGCCTCGACGGACATCGAGATTCCGTATTTTGGGCGGAGAGTGACTAGCGGCTCGGGGACAACCGGAAAACCTTCTGTCAGGCGGAAACGGAATTTCTGGGCGATTGCGGCAATGACCAGAGCGGTCTCCAACTGAGCGAAGCCCTGGCCGATGCAGCGGCGGGGGCCGTCTCCGAACGGGAAGTAGGCACCCGGAGGCAAACGCGACTCGAGTCCATCGAGCCACCTCTCCGGCAAAAATCGCTCCGGTTGCTCATAAAAGCGCGAATCGCGATGCATCACCCACTGCGAGGCAAGCAAGGTGGTTCGGGGCGGAAATTCATAACCGCCGACAGTGACAGTTTCCACATTCATGCGAGCCATGACGAACGCGGGCGGATACAAGCGAAGCGATTCGTGGACGACCGCGTTGAGGTATGGGAGTTTCTCAAGATCGGCAACTTCGGCCGGGTGCCCGCCAAGAACGGCGCGGAGTTCATCGTGCAGGCATGCTTCGGCGGCAGGATTTTGCCCGAGCAGATACCACGTCCACGAGAGGGAGAGGGCGGTCGTCTCGTGGCCCGCGACGAATAGAGTCATGGATTCGTCGCGCACCTGCCTTTCGGTCATCTGGCTGCCGTCTTCGTGCATGGCAGCCATCAAAAGAGATAACAGGTCGTTGCGGGGAGCGGTGTCTTTTTTGCGGTCGGAAATAATGCCGTAGATCAGCGAATCCATGTACTCAACCTCACGGCGGGCCCGGCGGTTCGCGGGCGTTGGCCAACTTGCGGGAATGCGCCAAGGAGAACGGCCCCGGTGCAGGTAATAGCGCATCAGGAAGGTCATGGCTTTTCCGATCGTGTCGGAGTCTCCGGCGAGGCTGGTGCCGAAAAGGGTACGCACCGCTACTTCAAGGGTGAGCTTCATCATTTCTTCGGCAATGTTTCGGGTTTCGCCTCCGCGCCAATGCTTCATCCGCTCCAGCGCGCATTCCACCATTACTGGAGAATATTCATTGGTGCGCGAGCGGTGGAAAGCCGGTTGTGCGAGGCGGCGCTGGCGGCGCCAGAAGTCGCCTTCGCTGATGAGCAGTCCCTGGCCAAGCAACGGCCCGACGACGATTTTCGTAAGCGTGCTTTTGTGCAGCTTCGCATGATCGAGGACCAGCATTTGCTGGATGTAGTCAGGGCGATTGAGGAGGACGCGGTTCAGGCCGATTACGGGCATGCTGACGATGTCGCCATACTCGCGCGCCAGGCGCTGCAACGTGCCGAGGGCATCGTTGCGCACATCCAGCGCTAGACCAAGAATGGGCAGTCCTTTGGGGCCGGGCGGGGCGTGATTCGCTTGTGAGTTCATTTCGAGGGAAAGGAGTTCACTTTACCCACGCGTAGTAGGCAACGTAAAACCAGCTGAAGACACCGTGAACGATCATCCAAAAGATGGAGTGGTGAACACTCCAGGACAAGGTAATGGAGAGCATGCTGCCGAAACCCCAGACACCAACGCCTGCCGATCGTCCACCGCCACCGTCGCTCATCGGAATTCTCCTTACACGCGAATTAGTATGGTGCCAGTGTAACCCGGTGAACGCGATTGTCACGCGCAGAAAGCTACCAGAGAAAACGAATGCGGCTTTCGCGAACGTGGTTTGTGCGGTGCAGCGTGTTTTGGATAACTTGGATTGATTTCAGAGAGGAAGCGGGGCTGGGGGCGTCCGTTATTTCACTGCTAGCTGGAACGAAGCGGAGTGGCTGAGGCTACCTGAGGTTCCGGACACCGTGATCGTGTAAGTCCCCGCTGGAGTGCCCTGCGTGGGCGGCGGCGGGCCAGAACCGGTTCCCGTGGAGCAGGAAACACAAAACGCCGCGAGGGTGAGGACGGCCGAAGCTCCGAGCAGCCGCGCAAAGCCTTTTACTCTTCTCAATCTAAACAGGACAACCGCAACAAGGGAACAGGTCAGGGCGAGCGGGAGAATCTGCCAGGGGATTGGCGGCAGGGCAAAGGGCGAATTGCCTGCCGGCATCGCATTCGACCGCGCAGTCGTAGTCACAGTGACGGTTGTCGTTGCCGCAGCTGAACCATCCATCGGGGACGAAGCGGGCGAGACAGAACATGCGGAGGCCATAGGCGCTCCCGTGCATGACCAAGTAATTGCCTGGTTGAATCCGCCGATGGGAGCCGCGGACACCGAGAAAGTTGCTGTTTGTCCGGCGGCTATGGTGGAGCCAGACGGCGCGGCAGCGACATTGTAATCCGGTGAACCAGAGCCCAAGGGCAAAGCGGTGAGGGCCATCAACAGGTCCAGGCGGCCGTTGCCCATGTCGGAGCCAACGAATTGCGCGTGGGCGATGGCGGCAGATGCAAGGGACTGGTTAATGTCCGTTCGCAGCGCGCGCAAGAGTGCCGCGCCACCGGAAACGAAGGGAGCGCTGAAGGATGTGCCCCACCCCGCGGAGTAGGTGCTGAACGGATACGTCGTGACAATCGCTTCGCCGGGAGCGGCGACCCATACGATGCTATTGCCAAAATTGGAGAAGGTGGAACGTGTATCCAGGTCGCTGGTGGACGCGACTCCCATCACATCCGTTTGCAAGGCCGCCGGGTAAACGGTTTCCATCGCGCCGTCATTGCCTGCGGAAGCGGCGCAGATGATGTTGAGCTTGCCGGCGTAGTCGAGTGCGTTCGAGAGTTCCTGCGACGCCGTTTTGAAATCAAAACTCATATTGATCACGTTGGCGTTGTTTTGCGCAGCGTAGTAGATGGCGCGCAAAATGTCGGAGAGATAGCCTGTTCCATTCGATTGGAA
>DASSGJ010000223.1:0-3427 GCA_035693545.1 Candidatus Acidiferrum sp. | reverse complement strand
TTCTCGCAGCGAAACGGCCGGACGAAAATCGTCGCCAGGATTGTTTTTTCCAGGAATCCCGCGCGCCTGGACTGGTGCATCCTTCTGCTCCCGCACGATGGGCAACTTGTCATTTCCAATCTCCCGATGCCGTAATGGCGTCCCAATGGCCCACCCATGTTCCGTAGTAGACGGGGCACGCGTCTGTCTCTTTGTGGACACCGCCTTTCAACTGCTGCCGGCATACGGTTCCACGCGATAACCCACCTCTTTCTTAACCATTACTCCATAGTGAAATGTCCAATACCGAACAGACGGTTCCGTCGCATCTCTCTAGTATGGAACTCAGGAATTCAATCAAAACTGGCCACCGAAGTATTGCCTTTATGGCCGTGGTGAACCTGAAGATGGCTGCAAAGCTACAAGCGCTTCCGAGCGATACCGCGGGCGGCATGGCCAACGCCCACGGTGTGAACCCGTCTTCCCACAGGCGCCGCACACTCCATGTCCTTTTCGTCCATCGCGATGCGGATGCCATAAATAGTTGTCTCCAGGAGCTCGAAAACGGTCAATTCACGGTTCGCTCGGATCTCGTCTTGAATCTGCCCCAATGCGAGGGCCAGCTGCGCTCTCAGTCCTATGATGTCATCGTGGTCGAGTACCCCAGCCCAAGCTGCAAGAGCTCGCAGTCGCTGCAACTCTTTCGACAGAGGGTGCGCGAGACCCCTCTCATCTGTTTGACCTCGGTCACCAGCCGCAAAGCCATTTCCGAGCTTTCCGCCCAAGCTGCGTTCGAGTATGTGGAACTGGAAAATATCGCCCAGATGTCCATGGCCGTTCGGAGGGTGTTGAATGAAAGGGCCCTTCGCGAGGAACTCGACGAAGCGCGCAAAGCCTTGCAGCATTCGCAATCGCTTTATCGCGCCCTGGTGGACAATCCGGCTTACGGAATCTACCGCTGTGACTCGGAAGGAAAAGTGCTCGACGTAAATCAGGCGCTGGTAACCATGCTTGGCTATGAGTCCACGCAACAACTTCTTCTCGCGAATCAGGAGTCTCAGGTCATTCCCAATCTCCACCTTGGCACCTCCTTCACCGGGCGTTCCGCGGAGACAAAACAAATTGAGCCGGTGGAAATCGAGTGGAAGCGCAAGGATGGAACGTCTTTGAAAGCGCGGTTAAGCGGCCGCGGCATCTATGACGACCACGGAAACTTTGCCGGCCACGAGATCATCGCCGTTGATGTCACGGGACAGCGAACCCTCGAGGATCAGTTGCGCCACCAGGCATCCAGCGATTCGTTGACCGGTTTGGCCAATCACCGCCGCCTTTTTGAAGTTCTGCACGCGGAAATCTGCCGCTCCAAGCGCACCAGCCGGGAATTTTCTCTGCTCTTGCTGGACCTTGATGGGTTGAAGACCATTAACGATCGATTCGGACATTTGACGGGAGACAAAGCGTTGTGCAGGCTGGCGAAAATCATGTCCGACTGCTGCCGCACCATTGACACCGCGGCGCGCCATGGCGGCGACGAGTTTGCGTTGGTCCTGCCAGAGACAGGCTGGGCTGCGGCCACATTGGTCGGAAACCGCATTTGTGACCTTCTTCGAAAAGACGCCGAGCAGCCGGCCCTTTCCGTCAGCGTCGGATTGGCCACTTTTCCCAAGGACGCTGGGTCCATCGGAACGCTGTTGTACGCAGCGGATAAGTCTCTCTACGAGATGAAGGCCCTGCAGCCGCGGGCCTCGCGTGCCAGGCGATTTGCTTGATGGTGCACTAAGAGTTCGCCCGCCAGGGATTGCCCGGTCCAATCGTTAAAGTCGAGCAGAGAAATCCGCTGTACGGTATCGAACATCAATTCCAAACCCATAACCTCATACTCATCCTTGGCCGGTGATTCCGGGAAGGAATACTTGCCACAGGAGGAAGTCAGCATGCACAGCGGATATCGATTTTTGTTTGCTTCTGTTTTTCTTACCGCAGCTCTTGCAGTGCCATCGGCCATGAGTTTCGCCGCCCCGCGGCAGGACAACGGGCGCCAGGAGGAGCACCGGCGCGACGATAACGATCGCAACCGCATCTACGACCGGGATCACAGGGATTACCACAATTGGGACGACAACGAGGACCGTTACTATCGTCAATACCTCGTCGAACGGCACAGGGAGTACCATCCATTCATTGAAATCAAAGTGAAGGAACAACGGGCCTACTGGACTTGGCGTCACAGCCATCCAGATCGCGACCACGACCACGACGGACGCTAGCGAGCTGTTCAGAACTCAAGCTGCGGGAATTCGTGTTCATCGGACAGGGGAGCGCTGCATAGCTGCAGCGCCCTCCCTTCAGTCGTGCAGTACCACGCTCAACAGGGAAGCGTTGACCTGAAGGCCGCCGTCGTATTTGATGAAACCCAGTTTCTTGAATTTGTTCATGAAAAAGTTGACTCGAGGACGCGTGGTGCCGATCATCTCTGCCAGCGTTTCCTGCGATATCGGGGGGAGCACTCCCTGGACTTGGTCCTGCTTTCCGTATCGTGCCAGCAACAGAAGCGTTCGCGCCAGGCGTTTCTCGCTCGAATTGAACAGCTGATCAATCAAGTCCTCCTCGACCCGGATGTTGCGCGCCAGCATGAACGCGATGAACTGGTCCGAGAGATCGTGCTGCTCATGCAGCACCCTTAACATCTCGCTCTTCGCGATCACATGTACTGTGCTGGTTGTGATTGCAGTCGCCGTCCCCATCCGGACGCTTTGGCCCGCCAGGCATCCTTCTCCGAAGAAATCGCCCGGCCCCAAAATTGCCAGCACTGCCTCTTTCCCCGCTCCGTTGACGACGGAAAGCTTCACGCCGCCTTCCTGCAGGTACATTATGTCCTTGGCGGCCTCGCCTTGAGAGTAGAGAACCTCCGTCTTTTTCACTTCTTCGATCTTTCGCCGTACCCCGGCGGAATCGAGGAAAGCCTGCGCATCAAACGCAAATTTTGCTCTTGGCGGCTTCTTGGAATTTCTGCTTTGAGAGCTGATCATTATTTTGCTACCTCGATCTCAGAAGATGGGCGAGATCCTGCGATAGCTTGCTTTTGCGTCGCCAGGCGGTCTTTCTCCGATTTTTTCTCCCTGCGGATTGGGGGGCGCTCCCGTATCGTTTCCGGCAGAATCTCTTGCTCGACGATTTTTTTGACGATCTCCAGGGGAACCTGCTCGAAATGTGTTCTTGGTTTTTCCATCTGAATTGCCCTCACAACGACCACGCTAGCAGGCGGGATGGGATACGGGTTAACTCTTTTGGTATCCGAATGATGGCATTATTCGGAAGTACACGCGTCGATTCGCAACGCGGGGGGGGGGAGTCATTCCCGGAGGATGTCTAAAACGAGACATACCGCTACTTGTGGTTAACGCTACGATGGAATACGATACCGACAGGTTAGTTTAAGGGGGCTCCC
>DASSGJ010000222.1:0-4268 GCA_035693545.1 Candidatus Acidiferrum sp. | reverse complement strand
TTGTAAGCCGCAACTCCGCCGGTAACGCCGAGGGTAATGCGCATGGAGACCTCGCGGGCGCGCTACTTGCGCCGCTTCGCGTTCTCCCTTTCCTCTTCACTGGGGAACGCTTCCGTGAAATCGTATTCGATTAATCCGTGGTTCACTTCGTCACATGCAATGCGCGTGGCCTTCTGCGTGCGCGGATTTTCCAGCATCGGCGGCGCACCGGCCATGATCTGGCGGGCGCGTCGCGCCGCCAGGACAACATACGCAAACTGGCTTTCGGGAGCTTTGGTTTGCACGGTCATGAGTGTCTTACCCTCCAAATGATCCCAGAACTTTCTTTACCACTTCGCGGCGCCGCAGGCTCGAGCAGCGCAGAGCCGTGACAATGGCCTGTGCTTCGCGTCCCGCGCGTTCCACGTCGTCGTTCACCACACAAAAATCGTAAAACTTTTCCGCCAACTCGATCTCGCCCTTGGCCTTGGCCAGACGCCGCGCGATTTCTTCGTCCGCATCCATTCCGCGGCTGCGCAGCCTCCGCTCCAGCTCCTGGCGCGAGGGAGGAAGTATAAAGATTGCCACGGACTCAGGCAACTTTTGCTTCACCTGCGCGGCGCCCTGGACGTCAATCTCCAGGACCAGGTCAACACCTTTGCGGCGGGATTCTTCGAGCCACATCTTGGGCGTACCGTAGGAGTGTTTGCCGAAGACGCGTGCGTACTCGAGAAACTCGCCCCGGGCGACCATATCGTCGAATTGCTCCGACGTGACGAAATCATAGCATTTTCCGCTGGCCTCAGTCGCCCTGCGTAGCCTGGTGGTACATGACACTGAGGGCATCGTCCCCGGCAGCTCCAGAACTTTCTGCACCAGCGTGGATTTGCCGGACCCGGACGGCCCGGAAAAGATCAGAACCAGCGGATCAATTTTCTCGACGTCGCTCATTCGATGTTCTGGACCTGTTCGCGCAATTTTTCGATCTCCGATTTGATTTCGAGCGACAGCCCGGTGATGGCCAGCGCTTCGCTTTCCACTCCCGGCGTTTTCGAGAGCATGGTGTTGGCTTCGCGATGCATTTCCTGCAGCAGGAAGTCCAGCTTTTTGCCCAGCTCTCCCGCGCCATCGAGGAGCTTCGTGAATTGCTGCAGGTGGCTGCGCAGCCGGTCCAGCTCTTCGCTGATGTCGCTGCGCTCGGAGAGCAGAGCCGCTTCCTGCGCCAGGCGCCCGGAATCCACCTGCGCTCCGTTGAGCAGATCCTTCAGGCGCGATTCCAGGCGGCGCGCAAACGCCGGCCGCAGGGTTTCCACCAGAACGCGCACTTGATCCGTCTGTTCCGCGATGCGGACCAGCCGCGCGCGAAGCTCTTCCGTAAGGTGGCGGCCCTCGGTGCGGCGCATCTCGTCCATTTTCGTCACAGCATCGGCCAGCATGGACTCCAGCACCTTGCCGAGCGCCTCCTGCTCTTCTTCTGAATCCGGCAGCGATGGCGCCAGCCCGCCAATTACCCCCGGCAAGCGCAGCAGCGAAACGAGATCCAGCTCGGACTTCGCGCCGGTCTGCTGCCGCAGCTCATCCGCCGCCCGCAGATACGCCTGCAACAATTCGCGATTCACATGCACGGGTGCCGCTTCGCCGGGCTCCACGTTGATGTGAATATCAATGTGGCCGCGATGGATGCGATTCTTCACCGCCTGGCGCAGACGCAGTTCGTACGGCTCCAGCGAATCCGGCATGCGCAGCTTGATGTCCAGAAAGCGGTGATTGACGCTTTTGACGCTGATGCGGATGGCCCAGCCGTCGTGTTCGCCGCGCACCATCGCGTAGCCCGTCATGGAGCGGCATTCGAGTTTTGCGGGGACTTCGTGTCGTGGTTCGGTTCCGGTCTTTGGGGTCATTTGGGATTGCCTGATTTCATGGGTTCGGTGGAGGCCGCGCCCGCCGGGGTGACTGCGTCCTGATCGGCGAACTGCAAATCATGCAGCCGCGCGTAGCTTCCGCCCCGGGCGAGGAGTTCCGCGTGCGTGCCGCTCTCGCGAATCTGCCCGTCCTCCAGCACTAGAATTTTATCGGCTTTGCGGATAGTTCCCAAGCGGTGAGCGATCACAAACGTGGTGCGCCCGACCATCAGGTTGGCGAGAGCCTTCTGCACATACATTTCGGATTCGGAGTCGAGCTCGGAGGTCGCTTCGTCCAGGATCAGTATCGGCGAATCTTTCAGGATCGCGCGGGCAATGGCGATGCGTTGCCGTTGGCCGCCACTCAGCCGCGTACCGCGTTCGCCGATCAGGGTGTCGTAGCCCTGGGGCAATTCCTGGATGAAATCATGCGCCAGCGCCGCTTGGGCCGCCTGTACAACGCGCTCGCGGCTGACGTTGCTCTGGCCGTAGCAGATGTTGTTCCACACCGTATCGTAAAAAAGAATATTTTCCTGCGTGACCATGGCGATCTGCCCGCGCAGGGAGCTCAACTTCACGCTGCGGATATCGCGGCCGTCCACACGAATTGACCCAGAGCTCACCTCGTAGAAGCGGGGAATCAGATTCACCAGCGTGGTTTTTCCCGCACCACTGGAACCGACAAACGCAACCAGTTCACCTTTACGCGCCGAAAAACGAATATCGCGCAGGATAAGCGCGGTATCGTAAGAAAAACTCACGTTCTCAAATTCGATTTCGCGGGCGAAGGGCGGCAGTTCCCTTGCGTCGGGCGCGTCGCGCTCTTCTTCCTTCATGTCGAGATAGGCGAACACCTGCGTTGTGGCACCCTGCGCCTGCTGAAGCTGTTGGTAGACCGCGCCCAGGCGCTTCACCGGTTCGTACGACTTAAGCAGTGCATAAAGGAAAGTGAAGAACAAGCCAATGGTCAGCTGCTCGTGGCGGATCTTGTCGCGGGCATAGAGCAGGAGCAGTGAGATGACCACCGGAAGCAGCAAATCCATCAGCGGTGAGCTGGCCACCTGTGCGCGAACCCAGCGCATCGTCTCGCGCAGGAGGCGCTTTGCCGCAGCGCGAAACTTGCCGATTTCGAAATCTTCCATGCCGAACGCCTTCACCACGCGGTTGCCGGCCACGGTTTCCTGGAGAATCTGATTCAACTCGCCGAGTTTGTTCTGGCTGCTTTCCACCGAATGGCGGATTTTCCGCCCCAGCCTGCCGATGGGCCACGCGATCAACGGCAGAAAAATGGCGCAGCCCAGAGTCATCCTCCAGTCCACATAGAGGAGCACAAAAAGAAAAGCGAAGAAGGAAAATGTCTGGCGAAACACTTCGGCGAGATATTCGGAAAGTGCGGGGCGCGCGCGTTCAACGTCGTTGATCACGGCAGACATCACCCGCCCAGCCGACTGTTGCTGGAAGAACCCGATCGGCTGGCGAATGATTTTGGCGTACACCTCATTGCGAAAATCGGTCAGCGCGCGCAGCCCGGCAAACTGCACCAGCGTGCTGCCGCCAAACTCCGCCAGCGACTTGACCACGAACACGACCAGCAGCGAGATGGAAACGACCGCCCAGACGTTATGGATGCTATGCGGGAAAATGTGGTTCAGATAAAACGTCGGCCCATGGGGAATGCTGAACAGGAGCACGTTCGAATCCGGCGCCGCGGGATTCAGCACCCGGTCAATGATTGGCTTGATCATCAAGCCGATCACCGCTTCCGCAAGGCCCACAACCAGCAGGAGCGCAATGCCCAAACCCATCGAAAAGCGATAAGGCGCGGCATAGCTCGACAGACGTTTCAGTTGTGGCGACAGAAAGGAACCCACTCCCCTGCTCCTGACAAATTCACGGAACACCCACTCTGTACGCTATGCGGCAGTGCGCAGCGTGTCAAGTTTTGGGGAGATGTTTGGCGCTAGAGATACCCGAATAAGCGCAGCAGTCGAGGATGTTGCTAGGGGCGTTTACGGAGATCACAAGACGCCGTCCACGAGTGGGTCTGGCGTTCAATAGGATTGAAATGAAAGTATTCACAAGTTTTCGCATCAACCTGCCTTGACCATTCAGGAGGCTGACCATCTATTGGGCAAACGTTCTTATGGTCCATCTCCTTCTCGCACCCTCCCGCAATAATGAGGCTGAGGAGCAAGGCAAGTCGGAAGATTGTCATGCGGGTCTCCGGGCCAAGAGGAAGTCACCTACTTATCAATGTCGCGGTGGGTGACGCGCGTTGCGAACTTGTGCTTCTCCAGCGCCTTCTTCAGCCATTCGGCCATCATTACCGAGCGGTGCTTTCCGCCGGTGCAGCCGAAGGCGATGGTCAGGTAGCTTTTTCCTTCTTCA
>DASSGJ010000221.1:0-3670 GCA_035693545.1 Candidatus Acidiferrum sp. | reverse complement strand
CGAACGATAGGCGCGAGACGATTGCGCTGCGGGAGATTATCGAGGCGCAGGAGTTTGCGAATTCGCCCAGCAAGCTGACGCTGGCGATGGGGCGGGATTTGCACGGGCGGATCCGGGTGACGGACCTGGCTTCGATGCCGCACTTGCTGATTGCAGGATCGACGGGCACGGGCAAGAGCGTGTTCATCAATTCGCTGATGATGTCGATTTTGTACAAGGCTACGCCGGACGAAGTAAAGATGGTGCTCGTGGACCCGAAGCGACTGGAGTTGAATTTGTACGAGGGGATTCCGCACCTGATCGCGCCGGTGGTGACGGACCCGAAGATCGCGTCGAACGTGTTGCGGAATGCTACGCGGGAGATGGAGAACCGGTTGAAGCTGCTGGCGCAGCGCGGGGTGCGGAACATCGACCAGTACAACCGGACGTTCCAGAAGCAGCAGCCGCTTTCGCTGTTTGAGAATGTGGAGCCGACGGAGCACAAGCCGCTTCCCTACTTGATCATCATCATTGACGAGTTGGCGGACTTGATGATGGTGGACACGAACAATGTGGAGGAATCGATCACGCGGCTGGCGCAGATGGCGCGCGCGGTGGGGATCCACTTGATATTGGCGACGCAGAGGCCGTCGGTGGACGTGATTACGGGGTTGATCAAGGCGAACTTCCCTGCTCGAATTTCCTTCCGGGTGGCCAGCAAGGTGGACTCGCGGACGATTCTGGATTCGAATGGGTCGGAATCGCTGCTGGGCAAGGGAGACATGCTGTATTTGCCGGCGGGTTCGGCGAGGTTGCACCGGATTCACGGGCCGCTGGTTAGCGAGGATGAGATTACGAGCGTTTGCGATTTCTGGCGGCAGCAGGCGCAGGCGAAGTACAACGAGGCTTTGCTGGAAGCGCCGAAGGATGAGGATGGGAAGCCCATCACAAGTTCGAAGGGCGGTTCCTCTCAGAGGGCGGGCGAGGCGGAGGCCGGTGGCGAGGATGTTGATGATGATTTGTATCAGGATGCGGTGAGGATTTGCTGCGAGATGGGAAGGGCGTCCACTTCTACTTTGCAGCGCCGGCTGCGGATTGGATATGGGCGGGCGGCGCATTTGATTGATTTGATGGAGAAGGACGGGATAGTGGGGCCGCCGGATGGGACGCGGCCGAGAGAAGTGTTGAAGGATCGGGGATGGATGAAGGAGTTTGATGAGGCGCAGGGGTGAACGGAAGAGAGTAATCAGTAATCGGTAATCAGTAATCCGGAAGAACTGATGGTCTTGATTACTCAATTGAGACCGTAAGCTTTTGTCTCCCGTCCGGAAGGCCAGTAGGCCATTTCTGACAAAGTCCAGATTCCGCCCTGGCCAGATTTTTCTCTCAAGGGCAGTGGTGCCGGCCGGTTCCGGTCCATAGCGTGGAGCTATGAACCGGGTACACGGGCCGCGGGCCATTTGCTTAAATTTATTTTCTTCCTACAAACAAACAGGGTCCCCTTCACGGGAGTTTTTCCCTAAACAAACAGGCATCGTTGGACGAGCGCGGGGTCAATGGCCGCGCCTGATCCCGATCTGCGCGCTGTTGGTCTGGCTCGTGGGCCTGACTCCGCAGAGCGCGCAGGCAGCCGCGGGAACGTTATCGTTTAGCCCATCGGCGGCGAATTTTGGAAATGTGCAGGTGGGAACGGCAAAGAGCATATCGGTGGTTGTTACGAACACCGGGACGGCGAGCGTGGTGTTCAGCAAGGAGAGCTTGCAGGCAAACATGTATGCCGCGAGCGGCCTGACGCTGCCGCTGACGCTGGCCCCTGCCGCGCATGTGACGATAACGGTTAAATTTGCGCCGCTGACAACGGGAGCGAGCGGCGGGCGCATTGTGTTTGGGAGTGATGCGACTAACAGCCTGGTGTACTTCCCGCTGTCGGGAACGGGAGTGGCGGGAACTTTGAGCATCACGCCGGGTGCCGCGAACCTTGGCAACGTGCCGGTCGGCACCACGAATTCGCAGACGGAACAATTGAAGAACACGGGCAGCGTGCCAATGACGATTTCGGGCGCCACGCTCAGCGGCGGATCCCAGTTCAAGCTATGCAACTGGAGCTACCCGGTGACTCTGGGGGCCGGACAAACGGCAAACTGCACGTTCAGTTTTTCCGCTACAACGGTGGGGTCTGCGACAGGAAGCGTCGTGTTTTCCGCCTCTCCCGGAGGAAACGTGACCGTGCCAATGACGGCAACCGGGGTCAGCGATACACGCACGATTTCCGCGGTGCCCGCGACCCTCAGCTTTGGAAGCGTAGCCATCGGAAAAACGGAAACGTTGCCGGTGAAGATCGAGAATACGGGCAACTCGAGCATAACCGTCTCTGGAATCAGTGTTTCGGCGACAGATATCAAAACCAGCGGAGGGGTGAGCGGCGCAACCATTGCGGCCGGGCAAACAGCCACGTTGGATGTGACCTTTACGCCCACGAAAACGGAGACGCTAAGCGGCAGCGTGAAACTAACCAGCAGCGCCACAAATTCGCCAACAACGATAGCCGTTGGGGGAGCCGGCGTCGCGAGCGCGACCTACGCTGCGACTCTGAGCTGGACGGCGAGTTCCTCCTCGGGAGTGGCGGGATACCGCGTATACAGGGCCACGTTGCCGGGAGAGACTTTTTCGCAAGTCAGCACGGCCCTGGTGACGGGGACAACCTACACGGATAGTTCCGTGGTAGCAGGAGATAGTTACGTTTATGAAGTGAAAGCGGTCAGTACGCAGGGAGTAGAGAGTGCTCCTTCGGCGCCGGTGACCGCGGCAATCCCTTAGCGAGGGCCGTAGCGCGAATCAGGAGTGGGATTCGAGGAACTTGCCGAGGGTGGCGGCGGCGTGTTCGCAGAGTTTGCGGTCGTCGGGGCCGAAGGCGGCGAGGAAGTGGGAATCGATGTCGAGTTCGCCGACGACTTTGCCGCGGACGAAGACGGGGACGACGATTTCGGACTTGGTTTCGAGGGAGCAGGCGAGATAGCGGGAGTCGGAGTTGACGTCGTCAATGACGATGGTTTTGCCGCTGGAGGCCGCGGCGCCGCAGATGCCCTGGTTGAGGGGGATGCGGGTGTGGGGCGTCATGGTGCCCTTGAAGGGGCCGAGGACGAGCGTGTCGCCTCCTTCCCTTTCGAGCATGTAGAAGCCGACCCAGTTGTAGCGGGTGAGTTTTTCGTGGAGAAGGGCGACGATGGATTTCATGAGGGCTTCGCCGGATGCGGCGGATTTGGCGAGGGCGTCGAGTTGGGGAATCAGGTCGGTGGATTTTTGCTGAGCGGTTGTCATCGGATTATTTTAGCGTGGTTGCGGGATGGGGGCAAAAGAGGGGCGGAAGCAAATAAGTGGCTACGTTGCGATCGTTAAAGCGGAAGCAGGGCTTCCGCACTCCAAAAGAAGAAGCGGGAAATTTTGGGTAGTGGGCTAGTTGGAATTGCTGCTGCTGAGCTAGGCCGTGGTGACTTTGCCGTCCCAGTCGCCGCCAGATGGGAGGGAGGCGTGTTGATGAATCAATTTCCATTCGCCGTTTCGCCTCTCGAAGCAATCAGTTTCACGCACCATGAGGCGTTTCGCATCGCCGGTCTTTAGCACGACGCTCACTCTTTGAATCGTGCAAACGAGGCCCATGTTGCCGTTCACGACGACGTCCATTTCGAGGATG
>DASSGJ010000220.1:0-3264 GCA_035693545.1 Candidatus Acidiferrum sp. | reverse complement strand
AGTCATTGACTACCAGATCGTCAGCATCATGCTGTACGACGAAGAGCAGAAGGTTTTTCGGCACCGGCTGGACGTGAAGCACGGCCAGCGCGTTCAAGGGAAGCTGCGCGTGGCCGCGACCGAAGGTATCGTCGGCGCGGCCGCCACTTTGCGCGAGGCAGTTCTGGTTCCGGATGTCACGAATGATCCGCGCTATCTGATGGTGAACCCGGAGACGCGCTCGGAACTTGCGATCCCGATGATTTTCAAAGGCAAAGTGATCGGCGTTCTGGATCTGGAGAGCCCGCAGCTGCATTATTTCACCGAAGAGCACGTGCAGACGCTCACGATTCTTGCGGCAAATCTTGCGGTGTCCCTGGAAAACGCGCGTCTTTATGAACAGGTTGCCCGCGATGAGGCGCGCATGGAGCGCGACCTGCAAGCCGCCAAGCGCATTCAAGGGGCCCTTCTCCGCCCGGTGCCCGCCGACGACTATGGCCTCGACGTTGCGGCGCGTTATTTGTCGGCACGCGAGGTTTGCGGCGACCTGTATGATTTCCTTCGCTACGGCCCGCAGCAGCTTGGCATTGCGCTGGGCGACGTCAGCGGAAAAGGAACCGCGGCGGCGCTTTACGGCGCGGTTTCGATTGGAATCATGCGCAGCCTGGCGCCGCAAAAGTTGCAACCGGCCGAAATGCTGCGGCAAATGAACCAATTGGTCGGAGAGCGGCGCATCGAAGGGCGATTCATGACCGCCTGTTTCGCCACGTGGCAAAAGGGACGCCAGAAACTTCGGGTCGCCAATGCCGGCCAGTCGCAACCGCTGCTATACAAGGATGGCCGGTGTGACCGCATCGAGCTGACGGGATTTCCCCTGGGAATATTCGAAGAGGTTACGTACGACGAGTGGGGAGTAACCCTGGAGAGCGGCGACATCCTTGTATTCCACTCCGACGGTATCGCTGAGACATATAACAGCGAAGGACAACTTTTTGGCACGGAGCGGCTGCGCAAGCTCATAGAGCAGCATCATGAGATTTCCGCCGCGGAGATGGCCGATCGTGTCCTTAATGAAGTGGACTGGTTCTCGCAAAGCGCGCCACTTTCCGATGACCGCACGCTGGTGGTCATGAAGGTGAAATGAGCGCGCCCGGCAAGGCTCGGCGCAGGTTGCCCTACGTCGATCCCGCACGCCATATTCCGCACTTTTCGTGGAAGAAGGCGGGCCAATCTGCTCGTGAAGTATTTTGTGAAAACGTAGCGCTGGCTGAAATCGCCCGGCGTTATGCGACACCGACGTATGTCTACAGCCGCCGCGCAATTGCGGATGCTTTTCTCGAATTGACTCGCGGGCTCGAACGGATTCCTCATCTCCTGTGCTTTGCGGTCAAAGCCAATGGAAATTTATCGCTTCTCAAGCTTCTTTCGGGGCTCGGGAGCGGTTTTGACATTGTTTCCGGCGGCGAACTGGAAAATCTCGGCCGCATAGGTATTCCGGGCAAGCACATCGTTTTTTCCGGCGTTGGGAAAACGCGCGAGGAGATTCGCGAAGCGCTGCGGTACCGGGAAAACGCGCGAAGCGAGCGGGGAATTCTGCAGTTCAATATTGAATCGAACGCGGAACTGGAAATCCTGATGGAGGAATCATCGCGGCGCGCAGATAGTCGCAGTACGCCTCCGGGTGCCTCGATTCGCGTTAATCCCGACGTGAAGGCCGGCGGGCACCCGCACATCGCCACAGGTCTTCAGCATCACAAATTTGGCGTGGCCTGGCCCGACGCCCGCAAACTATATCTCGCGCACAGAAATGCGAAAGCTATCCGTTGGCAGGGAATCAGCGCGCACATTGGTTCCCAGATTGTGGAGTTGGCGCCTTTCCGCCGCGCGATGCAGCGGCTGGCCGGATACTTGCTTGACCTGCGCAAACAGGGCATCGCGTTGAAGATTCTTGATGTTGGCGGCGGCCTGGGGGTGCGCTACACCAGGGAACGCCCTGCTTCGCGCGCGGCTTACGCCAAACTGATTGCTGACGTGGCCCGTCCCCTGGGCGTTCGGGTACTCCTTGAGCCGGGGCGCTCCATTATTGCCGAGTCCAGTGTTCTGTTATCGCGGGTTATCTACACCAAGGAAAGCTCGCGAAAATCGTTCGTCATTCTCGATGCCGCCATGAACGACCTCATGCGGCCGGTTCTCTACGATGCGCCGCACCCGATTACGCGTGTTGTGCAAGAGAGTTCCGGGCGGGTGGACGCCGCCAAGCGCGCCGACATTGTTGGGCCGGTTTGCGAGACGGGGGATACGTTTCTTTTCGACTGGCCGTTGGGTGCTGTTTCGCAACAGGATCTGGTGGCCATTTGGGTGACCGGAGCTTACGGCTTCGCCCAGTCGTCCAATTACAACGGCCGCGGCCGCGCCGCGGAAGTATTAGTTGATCGGAGGACCGCGAAACTTATCCGGCGGCGTGAAACGGGCAAGGATTTACTGCGAACCGACGTTTTGAGCTGAAGCTACGCTTCGCCCCACTTCAGCTTATTCCGTAGAATTTCAAAGTAGGTTTTGTTTGGCGGCTGAATCAGTTTCAGTCTCTCCGCGGCGCGGGTGATTCGCACGCGGTCACCAATCTGCATCGGCACGCCCGTTTGGCCATCCAGCGTCAGAAACACGGAATCCGAACTTTGCGACAAATACAGTTCAATGAGAGAAGTGTCCTGGACAACGACAGGCCGGTCGCTGAGTGTGTGCGGACAAATCGGGGTAATTAAGATAGATTCCACGCCGGGCTGCACAATCGGGCCGCCGGCGGAGAGTGAATACGCCGTCGAACCGGTGGGAGTGGCGACAATTAAACCATCGGCGCGGTACCGGCATACAAACGCCCCGTTGATGTGCAACTCCAATTCGATCATTCGCGCCAGCGTGCCCTTGTGCACGACCGCGTCGTTCAAAACCCGCTGCTGCGTCAAAAGCTCATCCTTGTGGGTGCGCTCGACAAGCAGGGAGACACGCTCTTCGATTGTGGCTTTGCCCGCGAGCGCGCTTTCTAGCGCCGGATAGAGTTCCTCGACCGTAAAGCTGGTCAGAAATCCGAGGCTGCCCATGTTGATCGGAAGGATCGGAATCCCGTGGTAGGCCGCCTCGCGCGCCGCGGCCAAAATAGTTCCATCGCCGCCCAGAACCAGAAGCAGGTCTGATTCCTGCGCCACCTGGTGCCGCGTTTTGCCCAGGCCCTCATTCTTCAGCACGGTCGCGGTTTCGTTGTCATAAATGGCCGCGAGCCCCCTCTCC
>DASSGJ010000219.1:0-15076 GCA_035693545.1 Candidatus Acidiferrum sp. | reverse complement strand
GGAACACTGGTTCCCGTTCCTCAAGGACTTGTGATGCCGCGCCGATCACCGAGATTTTGGTACCGATCTTGATTGCTGGCGCATCCGCTTCTCGATCGAAGTCAAGAAGATGCAGAGTGTCTCCACCACCCCCTAGAACATAGATGTCAACGCCATGAAGGCGGCAACTGCTGGACAGCACGTCGCGCAGGCTGTGCAGAACAGCCTTCACCGTAGGTTGCTCGACCATCGCGCTGGAAACATCGAGCAGGGCTCGATACCGGCTATTGGTCGGTGCCAATCCTTCATTGTCTTCCGGCATGCGCTTCAGACTAGCACGTCAGAACTCATCTTCCATAGTGGGGCGTCCCAACTGCCCAAACTGCCCGGCACCATGCCCGAGCGCGGGCACATCTTCCGCTGAGAGCTAAAATCCTTGCGGTCTTGCGGAGACTAAAACCTTGAAAGCACGCGGATTGCCCGGCCCGTTTCGTTATTTTGATTTGGCAAGATGCGTGCCCTACCACAGGGAGACTGACATTCGCACGTGCGACGTGCGACAGGGAGAGGATTGATGCAGCGCATCGCGATTCTTATTTGCTTTGGCCTGATGCTTGGCATGCTGGCCGGCGCCCAGGACGTGAGAACGAACTATATGCCAGGAACTGATTTTTCCAAATATCACACGTATGCATGGGTCGATGAGGTCAAGGGCGTACCTCGAGTAGGTGGCCAGCCCGACCAGATCCTGGACGCCCAGGTCAAGCAAGCTGTCGATTCCCAAATGGCGGCCAAGGGCTTCACCAAGGTGGTTGACGGTGATAAAGCCGATCTACTTCTTGGCTACCAACTCGCTATCGATCGCGAGAGGCAAATAAACGGCTTCGCGAACGGCTGGGGAGGATGGGGCGGCTGGGGCCCCTGGGGCGGAGGCCCCGATTCATTTTCGGCGACTACTTCAACCGTCACCATCGGGACTTTCGTCCTTGGTGTGTATGACCCTGCTGCAAAGAAGCTCGTTTGGATAGGTGCTGCCCAACATGCGATTGAACCAAGCAAAAAACAGGAGAAAAACCAGGAAAGGCTCAACAAGGGAGCGCAGAAACTGCTAAAGGACTTCCCGCGAAGACGGAATTAGACGCCTCCTTGCAAAAGGTTTTGGCCAAGTTTTTTTGACACTGGCCGCTGAAGCAATAGTTCGTGAAGGATAAGGAAGGAAGATATGCGACGAAACGCGATTCGAAGTTCGATGATGCTGTTGACGACCCCACTGCTACCCCTGCTGGTCCTGGTTGCGCAAGAGACGAGTGCGCTGCTGGTCGAAGGGCGGCAGGGACAGGCAAAAGTGATTCAGGTGCAGGGGAAAAACTACGTGGAAGTGGACGAATTAGCCCAGGTCACGGGCGGATCCCTGCGCTTCGTAGGGAATCAGATCATTCTGAGACTGCCCGGAAGCGATACACCAGTGCGGGCTGTGCAGTTGGCGCCGGAGCCAGCGGCCGGCCTTTCTAAGCCGTTCCTCACTGGTGGGATTGAGACCATGAGGGAGATCCTTGAATGGCACGCTGCGTTGAAGAATGGCATTGAGCGAGGGTATCCCCTGTCCGACACATGGTTCGGGAACTTCAGAAGGCAAATTCGATCCAGCCTGGCGCAGACCGAAGCGGCGGCGAGCACGGACATGGATCAGAAAGCGTTTCCGCTACTGACCAACGAGTTCAACACTATGAACACCCTGACCGACAAATACTTGAAAATCGAAGTGAGTAGAGAATATCTTGCGCCCAACTCCTTGGATAGCGATCCTCTGAATCAGAAATTATTGGCATGCTGGCAGTCGCTCGCGTCGATGGCATCGTCGAATCAATTTGTGGACGACGGTTCGTGCCAATAGGCAAGCCAAACGGAAAGCCCCCAGGCTAATCGTAAACCACTTGTCTGGAAAACGCGCTAGTCGTTGAAGTGAACGTATAGAACATGGCCGCCATTCACTTCAAGGTCCTTTGTGAGTTTCTTTGCAGCGTTTGGTGTCAATGGTCTTGCCAGAAGGGCTTGTAGGTATACGAAAAGCCGACTTTTCGACCAAGTGCCTGCCGACGCAGGTCGAAGTATACGTGGGAAAGCCGGTCTCGATTGTGGTCTTCACGCACATTGCGCTGCCCGTCGTGCAATTGTAACCTCTACCCGTTCAGGCGTACTTAAGCGTTGGACAACCGTGACGTTGAGGCACGTTTTTGCCTGGCTGAATCAGTTTCGCCGGGTCGGTCTGCAGAAAAGGTCCGAGCATGGCAGCAGACACGTCGACGTTGCGTATATATTGCTGGGTTTTCTATGACCCTTATCAATGTCATTGACATGCATTGGGACGCGAGGCTGGTGCCAAAGCAGTATTGATCGAGCCGTCGCCAGCCGTCGCATACCAGTCCGGAGGACTGTGCTGCTGCTCGGTTTCATCCGTGTCCCAGGTCCAGAGCGGCCAACCTTTCACTAGTAAGGGCAGTAATCAATCTGCCGGTTCTGCAAGCGCGTGAGGGTGTCAGGGATCGGCGGGAAGTCTGACTCATTGGCATCGAACTCGGCCATCAGCACGGGCTTTTCTTGCTGGTAACCGACGCCGACTCAACGCCAGCTGCTCTCCCCTTCGACAATGGTAATGTAGCGATTGATGGGCAGGTCCACGAAACGTTGGACCGCACCCGAAGGCAGTGGCCACTTCACTTCCAGCCAGTCGATTTTCTGGCGCTTCCCCAAACCTAAGACAATTCGTGGGTCATGAGAAGAAAGGTAGCTGCCCCCGCCCACTTTGAAGCGGCTTTGCTTCAAATCCCCGGCTTGATAGGTGATCCGAGCGCCGATAGCGTCAGAGTTTGATTTCTTTCCGACGAGATTCAGTCCGAGCCAATGGTTCTGGCGGCCAGCGTTGTTGCGCAACAAGAGCGGGGCGCCATCGTTAACGGAAATCAGCACATCCACAGCGCCATCATTATCGAAGTCGCCGAGGGCGAGGCCCCGTGCGGAGAGTTCACGAGAAAAAACAGGGCCGCTATCCCTGCTGATGTCCTGCAAACCAGCGCCGGTGTTTCGGAAAAGGAGAAGTGGCTCCGAGTACGTGACGCCCGGGGTGATTTTGTCGATCAGATCATCTGGGTGGCCATTGGCGATCAAGAGATCGAGCAAGCCATCGTTGTCGAAGTCAAAAAACTTGGCTCCCCAGCCGCTCATCATTTGCGACGCACGGGCCACGCCAGCGGGCGCGGCTCTATCTGCGAACGACTCGTCGTGTTCGTTGCGGTATAAGCCGTAGAACTCATGGTCCAAGTTCGTCACGAACAAATCCATCCAGCCGTCCTGATCGTAGTCGGCCGAATCTACACCCATGCCCGAACGCGCTTTTCCTCCGGGGCCATAGGCGACACCGGCAGTGAATCCAATTTCTTCAAAGCGCTTCCCCTTGCGATTCGCAAACAAGAAATTGGCAGTCGTATCGTTGGCAACAAAAAGGTCCAGGAATCCATCGTTGTTGATGTCCGTAGCGACGACACCCCAAGCCTTGCCAGGATTATCGGCGATTCCCATCTTCTGGCTTACGTCTGTGAATGTTCCGTCCCCGTTGTTGTGAAACAACCAGCTCGGCATGGGGTCAAAGATACGCGGATAACAGTATTCGTTAAGTCCCGCGAGTGCGGATACATTTGGCGCTTTGCACACGTGGTGCTTCGCCTTGCTGAAATCGACGAAGCGGCCAACGAAGAGATCGAGACGCCCATCATTGTCATAATCAAACCACACGGCGCTGGAGGCCCAACCGGGGGCTGCGACACCAGCTTTTTCCGTGACATCCGTGAATGTGCCGTCACCGTTGTTGTGATAAAGGATGCTGCGGCCGTATTGAGTGACATAGAGATCGGGGAACCCATCCCCGTCATAATCGCCGACGGCTGCCCCCATGCCATAGCCGCCGCCCACGACGCCGGCCTTTTTGGTGACGTCTGTGAACGTGCCGTCGCGATTGTTGTGATAGAGGGCATTGCGGAGCGCCTTGGCAGGCGTCCAGAAATCGCAGGGGCCACTATTCACCAGATAAATGTCCATCCAGCCATCGTTGTCGTAGTCGAAAAATGCGCAGCCTGCGCCAGTGGATTCAGGGAGATACTTTTGCGCAGACTTGCCGCTGGTGTGGACAAAATCGATCCTCGTAGCGGAGGGAAGCAATTCAATGAATGGCGGGGAGAGATCGGCCTTATCGGGCGAATAGGCCAAACCAGGAGAAACGGCAACGACACCCGAAGCAGCCAAGGATCGGAGAAACTCGCGGCGGCGAAGGAGATTAGGGCCCATTGGGTCAGTCCGGATAGGCGGAGCCGGGTTTGGCAACCCGGATCCAATGATCGGTGAAAGAGGAGTGCAGATGGGGCGGCTCAACTTTTGGCATATGGCAACTCGCACAGTTCCTCTTGGCAACGGGACATGCGGCGCCCGGCCGATAGGGCGTTCTTTTCTCCGCAGCGGTTGCGATATGACACTCGAGACAATTTGAATCGTAAGAAGCTAAGTCGTGCACCAGGGGTTTGTGAGGGTCATGACAGAAAACGCAGGTCAGGCGATTGTCCCCCTTTTTCCAGCATTGGCTGTTCTCCAGCCGATAGGGAGCGAATCGCACGTTAAACACACCAGGGGCATTTACCTCGCCCGAGACAACATCTTGCCAGGTACGGTGGCACGCACCACAAAAGTCGACGTAATCCACGCGCTCAAACCGCGCAGGATTCAGAATCAATCCCGGGTCGCGTCTCCCAGGGTGGGCCCTGGCCGCGGCCACATGTTTTGCGCCAGGACCGTGGCACGCTTCGCAGGTAACTCCGGCAAAGGAGTCATTGGGCGCGAACTGGTTGCTAGTCGTGGACCCCGTCGTATGGCAGCCAAAGCACTTGTGGCTCTCGGCTGCCGGCATCGCACGGCCCGCAGCATCTTCCAAGCTCCCCGGAACGGAGAGCGATTGTCCGGGAGTAATGTCCAGGCCCATAAGGCTGGTGTAAAAGCTTACATGACTCTCGTAGAACTTTCCGTCCTTCTGATAAAGGTAGGTTTGTCCCATGTGCCCTGAACCAAACGCCCAAAGCAAATCAACAGAAAGTGATGCAGCGGAGTCACTGATCTTCATGACAGGCTTATCAGTCGATTTCTCAATCTGGTAGCGATACGGCCCCAACTGAAATTCTAAGTGGTTGTGTTCGTAAAGCCGCATCGAATCTGCCGCGCGCCTCGCGGCTTGGTACATTGCCGATTTCTCCTGGGTTTCAAAGTCGTGTTCGTGGCAATCGTAGCAGGCACCCGGGCCAACGAATTCATCTCTGCTGGCTGTGCCCTTCGTCGGCCACCAACCCGGACCAGTTGTTCGAAGCGAGGTGGGCAGTGAGATGGAGCTAGGCGGTGGAACTTGCGCCTTGCTCACCACAGACGCAAGGGCCACGAAAAGCATGGCCGCTCCCAGGCTCATTGCGGGCGATGGCGGATGAAAGAAAGAGTTTCTCACTGATGAGGCTGCTGACGCTCCAGTCCTTCCGAGACACGCCGCTTAATCTGTTCGAGGTTCTTGGCCGCTTCCCGCTGTAATGCCGCTTCACGATTGGCATCATCCTTGCGTCCCGCGCCGTTGTACGCCAGCGCAAGTTGGTAGTGCCCCGTGGGACTGTCAGGCGCCAGCGTCTCGTATTTTTCCAATGGCGGAATGGCTTCGGCAAACTGTTGCTGAGCGACGAGAGCAGAGCCCAAACCCAGGTAGGCCTCAGCAAAACCGGCATTGATCTTTATAGCCCGCGTGTAGTGCTGAACCGCCTCGGGAAAGTTGTTTTCGTCTTTCGAAAGTTCTCCAAGAACATATTCCACCGCGGCGTTATGGGGGTCGATGGCCGACTCCTCTTCGAAATTCTTCTTTGCTTCGGCGACAGCTTCCGGAGTGGGATGCCCCGAAAGAAGCACGCGGCCCAGCCGGGCGTGCATGCCAGGCAATAGTGGATTCATTGCGATGATCCTGCGGTACTCGGTCGCCGCTTCGGCGGCCTTGCCCTGGGTTTCCAGCGCCTCCGCATTCAGCAGATAAACCTGATAGGAGAAAGGCGCTTCGCGAACCAGATCTTTCGAAGCACGAAGGGAAAGGTCGGACAAAGCGTGTGCCGCCGCGTAGAGTACTTCCGGATCACGTGGAAACTCGCGTTGCAGGACGGTGAGAAACTCGAGAGCGGCGTAGGACCCTTTCTGGGTCATCGCGCAATTCAAACCGAGTAGGCCGATGCGCTTCTTCAAATCGGGGTCCGTGACCTGGTGAATGGACTTTCTGAGAAGTGGAAGCGCCTCTGTGCAGTGGCCAGTCTCGGCGAGGGAAACAGCGCGTTGAGAACTGGAAGCAGCTGGCGCGGGGCCGATGGGATTCTTGGAGGGAGACTGAGCCCCGCTCCCCCCCGCTAGCAGAACCGAAACGGCGAGGCTGACGGTCATTTGCCTGGCATAGTTCATCGCGTTTTATTGTACATCCGCTCTCCGCTCAAAACCCTGCTCTAAAAAAGAACGGCTGGCACCGAAGTGTCAGCCGTTCCCATTGGGGTGGTTGAGGTAAAAAGTCAGAATATGAACTTCAGGCCGAGTTGCAGTTGGCGAGCTCCTTGCGAGCCCACGATCCTTCCTGTGTTCGCGCTACCAGCACCTGGAGAAGATTCTCCCGCAGAAAAGGAACCATTCCAGACGCTCCCTGCAAACGTCCAGTGCGCATAGTTGAAGGCATTCAACATATCGAGCCGGAGCTCGAGTCTCTTGCTTTCCGTAATGCCAAACTGTTTCTGGAGGCTCAGATCCCAGTTTTGGTCGCGCGGACCACGGATGTTGCCGACGCCGCACGTACCAAACGTTCCGGGAGTAGGTGTCGTAATGTTGCTGGTGTCAAACCACTGTATGTAAGCTCCTTGGCCTCCCGAAGCTGGGTGAAATTGGTTAAGGATCTTGATGGGGCCAGTGCAACTTGGCCGTTCTGACAAGGTATACGGGCCAATTCCGTTGGTGCCCGACTGATCACCGTAGGAGCTTGGTCCGGGACCAGCAGGAGTACTCCATCCACCAAAGTAATTCAGGGTCAAGGCATTCCCCGTGTGGGCCGAGATAATCCCGGAAATCTGCCAGTTACCCACGATTTCGTTGAGGACAGGGCTCAAGTCGCTGCCAAACTGCTTTCCCCTGCCGAACGGAAGCTCGTAGTAGAGGTAGCTGGAAAGAATGTGCGTTTCGTCGTAATAGCACGGACCCCAGTCTGAGTGGGGGTCATAAATATTTTGCGTGCCGTAGATTCCGGAGGAGCTTTCGGTCGTTGCTTGCGAAGTCCAGCCTCCTCCGGCAACGCCAAAATATCCCGGCGAATTGGTCAGGCACTTGGAGTAGGTATAGGCAACCTGACCCGTCAACCCATGCCAGGACTGCTCCTTCAGAACGGCTTGGAGTGAGTCGTAGCGGCTGGTTCCGTTGTCCGCATTTATGCCGGCGAGCGCCTCCGCACCACCCAGTGCCGGGTTGTCCGCATAATACAGGTTGTTTGCCGGAGTGGCCCCAGACGCTTGGCCACCTAGAAATGGTCCTGGAGCATAGGAAGTGATTAGTTGGCCGGGCCTGGCAATCTTGCCCTGAGCATTTAATCCTTCCATCTGAGCCACATCTTGGAAGTTGATGAGGTGTGTCCCCTTCTGACCGACATAACCAATTTGCGCGCTCAGAGTTTTGGTGAGCTGGTGCTGAATCGCAATGTTCCATTGTTGGATCATTGCCGGACGGAAGTTCTTCGGATAGATTCGAATCCGGGAGCCCGCGTAGCATGCGAAACTAGGCTGAGCGCAGTTGGCGGGCAGTCCGGGCCATGCAAAGCTGCTGTTGAGCGCCTGCACCCCCGTCGTAGCCGGACTGTTCTGAGTAATCGTGCCATAAGGGAGATTCATTTGGAGCTCTTCGTTGGCCCCCCCGCCTTCCCTATAGGAAGACACGCCATAGGCGCCCCGAATGACCGTCTTGCCATGCAGGGAGCCAGGCGACCATGCAAAGCCAATGCGAGGCTGCCAGTCCCCGATACCCAGATAATTGTCGTAGAGCGCATCGGAATTACCGCTCCCGGGCGTTTCGATCGTCCCCGTGGTTAGCCCAAAATTCACCACGTGGTTCTGTTTATCTTTAAACGGAGTATGGTCCTCAAAGCGCAGGCCAAGATTCAGCGTCAGCGTTGAAGTTATCTTCCAATTGTCCTGGACAAACGCGCCGAAAATACCTCCGCGGTTGAAGTGATACAGCCCGCCTCCCAATCCAGAGTCCCGGTTCCCGCTGGAGATATCTCCCAGCCAGAAATCAGCCAATGGGTTGCCCGCAATGGTAGTCCCGTTGCCTGTATTACTACCGATGGCTATGGTACCGAGGGCTCCATTGTTTCCTGCGTACAGCCAATTGAGCCGCTCCCGGACATACTGGAAGCCTGTCGTTATGGTGTGACGCCCCTTGGTGATCGCAACATTGTCCTCATATTGAATGTAGGTATCGTTGAAGTTCTGCATAACCATCGGATCGCCCAACGAGGCGCCCCCCACCAATGAAGATGAAATGGAGATGAACGGGAGACCTCCTTGTTGTCCATTGAGGGAAGAAACCGGAGCAGGGCCGGTGATCCCGAGCATCTGGTTGGCAATCGGTCCCAAGCCGGAAGTCAATGTCACGTTCTGGAAGAAACGGAATACGTTGATGCCGAGGCGCGCTTCGTTCAACAGGTTCTGGTTGAACGTATGGGTCCAACTCACAACATTGCTCCACCCAGGTTGGTCCGCGGGCACGGCGGCATTGTTGTTTTGGGCGCTGAAAGGCAAACCAGAAAAGGGAGCTCGGCTCGTGTGCCATTTCGAGTAGCGGTCGTAGAAGCCGTCCTTATCTGACTTCTTAAAATCGATTCTGAGGTCCCCCTGGTCGCTGTTGAAGCGGTTCCCGGAGGCGAAGGAAATGTTGTCGCCCGTAGCGTTGTTATCAGTCGGGACGGGATAATACTTCGCAAAATTTGTCGTTAGCGCGGTAACAAACGGGCTGGCCGTGTCTCCCGCTCCCGCATTGCTGCCGCACGTCGCCGCCAGGCAATTAAACGGAGCAACCCCGCCATGGACGGGATCCAAGATGCTAAAGGTTGGATCGCTGCATCCCGCGGCGCTGACTGTGCCGCCCTTTTGCGTGCACCAATCGGAAAAGTCCCCGGAACGCTCCGCCCCGGTGAGAAGCTGGGCGCTGCTGGTCCCGGCTGTTGGGAAACGAAACCCCTGGTAATCGCCAAAAAAGAACAACTTATCTTTCAGGATCGGCCCACCGAAGGTGCCCCCGAACTGGTTGTATCGCAAATGATTCTGCGGCGCAAAGGTGTTGTCCCAGCCAGATGTCTTCTGCTTCGAATTCAGAGCGTCGTTTCGGAAGAACTCAAACGCGTCTCCGTGGAACTGGTTTGTACCGGACTTGATGCTCACACTAATTACCCCACCGGCGTAATTGCCGAAATCGGCGCCGGGATTTTGGGCTATGAGGTTGAATTCCTGAATGGCATCGGCATTGGGCTGGTAGGCAACTTCATTGTTTTTCTCTTCGTCGTTGAGGACGCCGTCGAGGAAAAATTCAATGGCCTGCTCGCGGTTGCCGTTAATGAACGGACGCCCCTGATCGGTCATGATGTGCGGGGTCATCAGGGCATCCGGATTGTTGGTCGACACGCCCGGCGAAAGCAGAGCCAGTTGAATGTAGTTGCGCGATGCCAAGGGCAGAGTCGTAAGAGTCTTGGAATCGATAAGCATGCTGACTTCGGTGGATTCCGTTTGCAGCACGGGCGCCGCGCCGGTGACCTCGACTGTCTCCGTCACTGCTCCGACCCTCATTTGCACGTCAATTCTGGCGGTCTGATTCAGCACTAATACAAATGGCGGGATCAACGTAGTGCGAAAACCCTTCACCTCAACCCTAAGGCTATACGTTCCCACCGGAATTCTCAGGATATTGTAGAGTCCGTCGCTGTTTGTCGTCGAAGGCCACGTCGTTCCGCGGTCCATGTCCTTGGCCGTCACCATTGCGCCTGCTAGAGGCGCCCCCGAGGGATCGGTGACCGTCCCAGTGATGGACGCGGTTACATCTTGCCCCCACGCGGTCGCCCCGCACAGCAGCGCAACCAGCGCGCAAATGACTGCCCCCAACCCCCAACTGTACATCTTGCGCATATTTGCTCCTCCGCTTCGAGGCTGTCGGCCGCCCAACCGCCCCTGCTCCCCAAGTTGCTCGACCGGAAATTCACAGCGGTACTGCTATAGGTCCGAATGGCGCATAGCTATATAGCACATAAATTCGCTTGTCAAGAGAAAAGTTATGCTTTATAAAGATTTCTCGGATTGCGCCATATAGCGGGTTAACCCAGTGCTCTATATCATTCGGCAGCGAACGCAGAGCAGGGCGCCAGGGGGGGCTTCGAGCGAAAGCAGGATCGGCCTGGGTGCCGTATGCCCGGGTCTATCGGCTCCCCGCGTTGGATTGGCTTACAGTACTGGATTACCTTTGGTTTAGAAGATTGGTCTGAGGAAAATCGCATGCCTTCTAAGGCCGCTAAACATCCCAACGGATTGCCTGCCTACCAGAAGATTCAAGGCACCATCCGAAAGAAGATCGAGGCTGGGCGGTTGCGACCAGGGGATTCCGTCCCTTCGGAACGCGAACTCGCCAGAATGCACGATGTAAGCCTTATGACCGCCAGGCACGCTCTTGCCTATCTCGAAAGAGAAGGAGTAGTGGAGCGACGCCGCGGAATCGGCACTTTTGTTTCGAGTCCCAAGATTCACTTCAACCGGCTCATGAGTTACACAGAGCAAATGGCCAGCCGCCAGATGCCCGCCAGTTCCAAGATTCTCTTCGCGAGAATTGTTCGCGATGAACCGGAAGCCATCGCGCGGCTTTCGCTTCCGCCCAAGAGCCAACTGGTCAAATTGGAGAGGCTTCGTCACTCCGAAGGTGAACCCTTTGCCCTGGAAACCTGTTACCTTGTCGCCGATCAGTTCGCGGGACTTATTAATGCTCCGCTGCATCGCGAATCTTTGTTTGCCATCTTGGAGCGCGAGTACGGCGCAGAATTGAGTTACTCCGATGAAGAGGTTGATGCCACCGCCGCCGATGACCGGACTGCGGAGTTGCTCGGAGTGGCAAGGAACGAGCCGATCCTGCGGATTCGTCAAGCGATCTATTCACGAAAAGGAAAAATCATTCTTTACGTTCTGGGTTTGTATCGTTCCGACCGGCATAACCTGGTGATTCGCCGGTTCCGGTAGAAGAATTCAGAGACGCAATGGTCCCACGGTGCAGCTCGTGATTTCTGAATTACTACAGAAAGGTCTAAGGACGGTTTCCCGGCTCTCGCTGTCCATTCCCCGAGGAGACTAGATGGGACTGGTCCTGAAAACTGGTAATGACAATAATTCTTGCGGGCGATATCGGTGGGACAAAATGCAATCTGGCGCTGTTTGTCGAGAATGGGGCGGGGCTTCGTTTGGCGGCTCAGAAACGCTACAGCACTGGTGAGGTTGGGAGCCTTGAGCAACTCATCGAAAAGTTTTTCTACGAATGCAAAGCAGAGACTGTTCTTAAGTCGACCGGCCAAATTTCCGCTGCCGGTTTCGGCGTCGCGGGAGCTGTAGTCGACGGCCGCCTTGTTGCAAATAACATTCCCTGGCAATTAACCACAGCTGGATTAGCGGACAAACTGCAGCTGGGTCTCGATCAGCTCGTAGTGATCAACGATCTTGTCGCTACCGCCTATGGGTTACCGCATTTGGAGCGCCAGGATTTTCTCGTGTTGAACTCGGGCATAGCGCAGGCAAACGGGACTCAGGCGCTAATGGCTGCTGGCACAGGCCTGGGGCAGGCGATGATCTTCTGGGATGGCCATCAGCATCGCGCCTCACCGTCCGAGGGAGGGGCAGCGGATTTCGCCCCGCGCACGGAGCGCGAGGTCGGCTTGCTGCAATTCCTCAAGCAGCGCATGCCGCGAGTCTCCTGCGAGGAGATTTTTTCCGGTCGCGGATTTCGGAAGCTTCATGAATTCCTGGATCCAGCCGTGCGTCATTCGACCTTCCAGGAGCCGGACGCGGCCTCCGCGAGCGAAATCACACAAAATGCAATGGAAGGAAGCTGTGCTGTCTGCGTCGAAGTGCTCGATTGGTGGATTACTGCGTTCGGTGCGGAAGCCGGCAATCTGGCTTTGCGCGTTCTGGCCTATGGCGGCGTCTATTTCGCCGGCGGCATCATTTTAAAAATCCTGCCCAAACTGCAAAAGGGCTCTTTTTGCCATTCCTTCGCCGACAAAGGGCGGCTGGGTCCGATCCTGTCTAACATCCCCCTCGCCGTAGTTCTCAATGAAAATGCACCTGTCATTGGCGTTGCTTACCAGGCATTCGGGACCACCCAGTTCGAAGGTCGGCATGGGCAATAATCACAGGAACCCGACCAATCCCGCAACTTGGGTGCCGACCTTATACTTTGCAGAGGGCGCACCCTTTTTTATCGTGTCCTTGATTGCTGGCATCTTTTACAAACGCCTTGGCTTGCCCAACGATATCATCGCCCTGTATACCAGTTCGCTGTTGCTGCCGTGGTCTTTGAAGCCCATTTGGAGCCCGCTGCTCGAAATGTTCAGGACCAAGAAGTTTTTTGTGGTTCTGTTTGAGTTCACAAGCGGGACAAGTTTGCTTCTCGTCGCCCTCTCCTTACCCATGCAGGGTTATTTCCGCTACTCGCTCCTGCTGTTCGCGCTGCTTGCGTTCTCTTCCGCGACACATGACGTTGCCGCCGACGGGCTTTACATCGCGAGTCTATCGGAGTCGCAGCAGTCGGCCTTCGCCGGCTGGCAAGGGGGGTTCTTTAACTTTGCGCGATTTTTTTCCCAAGGGGCTTTAGTCATCCTGGCAGGTTACCTGGAATCACGTCTTGATGTGCGACGCGCTTGGATGATTATCTTCGCTGCACTAGGGTGTATCCTCATTGCTCTCAGTGCGTATCACGCGAAAATGCTCCCGGCCGGTGGTCCGGAGCGCGTTTCTCAGAGTCTGCGGGAGATGGCACGAACTTTTGGAGACGTAGTCCGGAGCTTCTTCCGGAAGCCTCGTATTCTCCTTCTACTTATTCTCATTTTCCTTTATCGGGCTGGTGAAGGGCAACTTGCGAAGATAGGTCCCTTGTTCCTGGTGGACCACCGCAGTGCCGGGGGCCTCGGTCTGTCTACAGACCAGTTTGGGAAAATCTACGGCACTTTCGGAACCGTTGCCTTTATTATCGGCAGTGTCCTCGGAGGCTACTTCACTTCGTGGCTTGGTCTGAAGCGCGCGCTCGTCCCACTGATTTGTGCGATGAACTTCCCCATGCTCGCCTACTACTACCTGAGTACGGTTCTCCCGGCCAACAGTGCCTTGATCACCGGGGCCTTAAGCGTCGAGATGTTTGGATACGGTTTCGGGTTTGTTGGCGTAATTTTGATCATGATGCAGGAGATCGCACCCGGCGAATATCAGACCGCTCACTACGCTTTTGCAACGGCACTGATGAATCTAGGGCTCATGATCCCAGGTACCGTGAGTGGGAAGATTCAACTGGCCCTGGGCTACCGAAAGTTTTTCATCTGGGTGCTGATTTCAGCGATTCCCTCTTTGGTCCTTGCGCGTTTTGTCCCGATTCGTGGAGGGACTCCGGCGCCTGCCGCTCCCGAACCAAGCGCAGCCTAAAAAGAACTGTGCCTTCGAGAATTTTGCATTTGGCAACTAAGCCCAGCGAGGACAGCGTATGTTGGTAATCTTAAAGCGCGGCAGCGGCGAAATCGATGAGCAGGCCGCACAAATCCTGGCTGGCGCGATCAAGAAAAAACCCGCGCTGACGCTCGGCCTCGCCACCGGCGGAACCATGGTCGGCGTCTACGAAAATCTCGTGCGCCTCTACAAGACTGGGTCAGTCGATTTCTCGCAAGTTGCAACCTTCAATCTTGACGAATACCTTGGACTCCCTGCTTCGCATCCGCAAAGCTTTCGCCATTTCATGCAGGAGCATTTTTTCCGGCACGTCAACGTACAACCCGGCAACATTCATATCCCAGACGGCAGCATCCGCGGGAACTACGAGCAGTACTGCGAGTCGTATGAACAGGCTATCCGTGCCGCCGGTGGAATCGATCTGCAGCTACTTGGCATCGGCCGCAATGGCCACATCGGTTTCAACGAGCCGACTTCCAGCCTGGCTTCGCTCACCCGCTTGAAAGTCTTGAGCCGCGAGACTCTCGATGACAACGCAAAATCATTTGGTCCCGGCGAAGAAGCTCCGCAGTGCGCCATTACCATGGGGATCGGTACGATTCTGAAAGCGCGCAAAATTCTTTTGCTCGCCACCGGCGCCTCCAAAGCTGCAGCCGTCGTTAAGTCCATCGAAGGCCCCGTCACTTCCGCCGTTTCCGCTTCGGCCCTGCAACTTCATCCCGACGTGACCTTTCTCCTCGATGCGCCGGCTGCTTCGCGGCTCACGCAGCGCGAGTACTACGAGCGCGTCCTGAAGATGACCGCTCTGCTCACCCCCGATCGCCTTTCCTGAATCCGTCCTCCGCGCTACTAAAACAATTGGTCTGCGAGCATGTTCTCAGCGTCTTTTGGGCGCTCCCACTGGCGTGCCCAGGTTTCGAAGAACAAGGGGTTCAGGTAAGTACCAGCTACCGCCGTTCGGCTCAACAGTGACAGAGACGGGATCAATGTCTTCGAGTGTCTTTGGATCGTCGGTTTTCGAAACCCTTCGTTTCTAGGTTAGCTCTCTTCTTTTCCGATTGACTCGTGAGACAATTCAAGCTCGCGGGAAAGGAGGGACAATCCATTCAGGCTGCGTTTCCAATCTACCCTAAGTGCATATTACGGAGTAAGTTCCGGGGCTTCCACCCGCCACTCCTGGCGGTATTTATTCTGATTTTCTGCGCCTTGGCGAGCGGCCAGGAGCCTTCCAAGCCTGATGCAGATGCAGGCGGTATGCGAACCGGCGCACCGCGGCC
>DASSGJ010000218.1:0-2085 GCA_035693545.1 Candidatus Acidiferrum sp. | reverse complement strand
CTTCCTCCCGTGCCCTGGTGTATCGACAAAGAACTTGGCCGCCGGGCCATGAAGGGCGAGCTGCCTGAAGAAGTTCTGGCACGGCCAAAGGCGCCGCTTCTGGCCGACCCGCTGGAGGTTTGTTGGCAGAGACAAGGGTGGCGGCCCTTCATCGGAAAAAGTCCTCCGAAAATGATGCATGAATTCGTAAAATGGAAATCCTGGCTTGCAACTTTAGAACACTCGAAGGGTTACGTTCCGTACGAATACATCTATCCGGCTTCTCTTTCACAGTGGCTGAAAGCCATTGAAAAGAAAGGGGGGATTCAGTAGAGTGCTAACTGAGGGGCATGAATGAAGCAGCCGTCTAAGTGTTCCGCTAAAAAGCCTTATCAACAACCCAAGCTGCTTGTTTATGGCGATCTCGCGGAAATGACCAAAGCCGTCGGAACTAAATCCAAAATCGACGGCGGAACCAAGCCGCGACAACGACGTACCGGACGCTGAACCCCGCCCACGGTGCCGGAGCAGCAAAAAAACAATTCCTTTGAGTTATTCCTACCGAGCTTATGGACTTGGAATTGACTCTTCCAGCCGCGTTGCAGGTCTCCAATCGGCCTCCCTGCAACGGGGGGAGATTGGGTTGTGGTTTGAAGACGGCCCAGAACCGGATTGGGCCAAAAAGTTGCTCGCACTCCCCGCGCGAACCCTATCCCAACGATCCGAACCGCCAGGCTCTGTAGACCCGTCGTTTGTTCTTACCGAATATGGCCAGGCCGCCGGCTTCGAACTTTCCTATTCCGATGGGACCCGCTTCGTCGTGGACGGGGCGGCCGCGCATGTTTGGGGAACGTACCAACCACCACTCACCGCGGAGGATCTGGCCACTTATTTTCTGGGGCCGGTGCTGGGCTTTGTGCTGCGGCGGCGGAATATCACCTGTCTTCACGCGAGCAGCGTCAAAATTCACAACTATGCCGTGTGTTTCTGCGGGGATGCAGGCTTCGGAAAATCCACTACGGCGGCGGCGCTGGCCCTGCGAGGGCTTCCCGTTGTTGCCGAAGATATCGTGGCCTTGGAAGAAAGTGGCGGCGAATTCCGCGCGATACCCGGCTATCCGCGCGTCTGCCTGTGGCCGGAAAGCGTAAATATGTTGTTTGAACGTCCGGATGCTTTGCCGCAACTTACGCCCGTTTGGGAAAAGCGTTACCTGGAACTCGACGGCCATCGTGCAAAATTTTCCGAAGCAAAACTGCCATTGGGCCTTCTTTATCTTTTCGCTCCTCGGAGCGACCATAACGCGCCTCGCATCGAGAAACTCAGTTTGCGGGAAGCCTTGCTTGAATTGGTCCAGAACACCTATATGAATTGGGTTCTCACTCGTGAACAGCGTGCCAACGAGTTTGACACCCTCTGCCGGCTGGTCCAGAGGGTACCGGTCCGCCGTATCGTGCCGCATACAAAACCCGAAAAAATCGGGTTGCTTTGCGATCTGATCGAGCGGGATGCCGGCGCCGCCGTTTGATACCTGCCCAGTGGGCTAATTACTGTTTCGATTCCCCCCATAATTTGGTGAATTGCGAGCCCGACCGCGGGCTGTAACCTATAAATGTTGATAAAACGTGAGGATTGCCTGATGGGAACTTTGCACAGGGGTGTGTCCATGAATTTCGCCGCTTCCCGGACCTTTAGGGTCATAGCGGGACTGACAGGTGCGGTCACACTCACGATGGCTTGGGCGGTCCACAGCGCGCATGGGCAAGGCCACGTGAGGATGTCATTGCCTCAGGACTGGAGCCATCGTCATCTAGTCTTCACGCCGCCATCGAGCTTCGAGCAGGCTTGGAGGCTTCAGCAGGAGCCTCGCTTCTGGCATCAGGTGCTGAGCCGCAACGCTTCGGCCCGCCAGGCAGTCCAAGAGGAAGACAATTCTGCCGACTTCGTTGGCAGACACGGAGGCCTCGGGCCGCGCTCCCATCGGCATCTGGAACACCCTGACTGGAGCATGTCGTTGCTCGCCGGAGGCAAAGCAGGGGCAGGGGTTTATCCTGCGAAATTCACATTCGACATTAACGCAACGCCGAGTTGCACAAATGACTATGTGGC
>DASSGJ010000217.1:0-6340 GCA_035693545.1 Candidatus Acidiferrum sp. | reverse complement strand
TTGATCGATCAGGATCGTTGATCAGGTGGGTACGGGTGTCAAGCGGGGGACAAGAGGGGAGCGAAGAGACGGATTTCACACAGAGGGCGCTGAGGATCCACAGAGTTCACAGAGAGGCGGGAGATCGTCACAGCGATTGCGGTTGGGTTGCAGTGTTGCCACGGTCCCTCCGCTGCATGGCCGACGTTCGCGCGGCGCGAACGGAAGAGAAAGTCGGCCATTCCGGTCGGGATGACAGAGTTTGGAAAAAGGCAAGAGGGGGACTTAACGCAGAGTTCGCGGAGGAGACGCCCTTCGCGGAATTCGCCCAGGGCAAGCAGAGAGCGCAGAGATGAGCCACAATGAACGGGCCTCTAAGAACCACCAGCTCCCGCGTTCCCGCGACGCGCCTCTGCACGAAGCCCTCGTCCACTTCAACAAAAAGGAGGGAGCCAACTTCGCCCCCTCCTCTTTGCGAAACCTCCGCAATCCACTATTTGTGGCCGGAGTGGGTGATCCTCGCCAGCATGTCCCTGCGGCTATCAGGCACCGTAGTGGCATAGAAAGCTTCCCGGTCCGCGGGGCTCATTTTGCCCAGCGTTGCGTTGATCGCCGCCGCCCATTTGTCCATGTTCTCTGCATTGGGATACGAAATCACCAGGCACCGTGCCGAAGGCGCCGAGGTGTTTACGTACTGGGTGTCCAGCCCGACGTAGTTCGCGACGCCTTTCTTCACCTGCTCTTCGAACGTCGGCCACAGGTATTTCTTGAGCGCCCCGGCATAGGCGTCCGGCTTGTCTGGCTTGGCATTCTGGCAGACCACCCGCAAATACGCCGCTGCCCCGCCGCCGGTTCCCATTACATACGTCGACGTCTGCATCAAAAAATCCTCGTGCTTGGTGGCCGCAATCTGGCCCGGCTGCGGTGCGCCCTTGCGCAGTTCGTCCAGCACCTTGGTCAGCCCGGCAATCGAGTTCGACGTCCACGCCGCGCCATGCGTATATCCATCGGGCGTATGCACCACGGGCTCGAAGGTCGAGTAACTTAGGATCGTGCCGTCCGCCACCATCTTTTCCGCCAGCGGCACAAACGTCTTCTCCGCGTTCTCGGAATATTGCGCCCAACTCGCCCGCGGCACCTGAAACTGGCTGACGTAGGTGTAAACCACTGGCTGCCCCTTCTCCATCTGCGAAAAAGCCGTCGGCGAACTGGCCGTCATCATCCCAACCAATATCAGCCCCACTGCCAAACCAATCCATCGTTTATTCATGCTTCTCTCCTTTGGCTGGCCGGTCAGACGCGCAATGCATCTCGTTGGAAGGTCGTTCCTCGTCGCTCACTCGCAGGTTTGCGAAAGGGTGAGGGGATACGGCGTTTCGATTTACTGGGTAACTGGAAAAAAGGGCCCGCGCCCTGGCACTGGCCAGTGTGGGTTGACACTAGTCCCCGGCCCTGTCCCTGTCAACGCAATTTCACCGTGCTGCCGCGCCTTTGGCGGGTGCCGCACCCTTCGAGTTTAAGGGTGCGGGTTTTGCCTTCTCTGTGCTCTCTGTGAAACCTCTGCGATCTCTGTGGTAAATCCGTTTCTTCTCTTCAGCCGTCTCTCCAATCAAAACTCATCCGGCCACTTTCTCGCCGCGTGCATCACCGCAAGTATCCAAACCTCTTTCTTCTCGATTCGGTAGCCAACAATAAACGGCGTACCGGGAATGACCAGCTCCCGCGTTCCCGGGATGCGTCCCTTGCGGCCCGCCATCGGATGCCGCGCCAGTATGTCCACCGTTTCCGAGATGTACTCCATGATTTCCCGCGCTGCAGAGGGCTTTTCAGCCGCGATATATTCATAAGCCGACACCAATTCCTCTGTCGCGGGTGTCGTCCATCGGATGATCATTTGCTGGAAGCTATTTCGAGCGGCCCATCTTCTGAATCATCTTTTTCACGTCGGCATTCGCCACGAACTTCCCCTGTTTCGCTGCGCGCAAGCCCTTGGCCATCAGCTTGGCGTGATACTCGTTCAGCTCCAGGTAGTTCTCGACTGCTTCGTTCAGCAGGTAGCTGCGATCCCGATCAAGGCTCTCTGCCAGCGCATCGAGCGTTTCGACCGCTTCGGCCGGCAACCGGAAACTGATCGTCTTTAAGGTGCTCATAATATCGAATAATACGTCGCAACTTTCTGTATAGCAATATCTGCCGGACACCCAAGCGGAGAGAATAAATGACCTTTCGAATCTCCTCCCTCCATCCCCGCGTACCAGTTTCGAATCTAGTACCCTATAAATAGTATTGACAAATGGTAAATAATATGCTATCCATGTCTGTGGACTGCCTGCACAAGCCCGGTCCCGTACCAGCCAGCACCGTTCCCCCGGTCAAGCTTTCAGACCACCTTTCCACCCCTCTTCGTTTTCCTTTCACCTTTTCTGCAGCTAACTTCTGTCCTTCCAACTCTTGCACACCACTCTCGCCTAAGTCCTTTCCCTGCGTCTCTTACGCAAAAACAGGGGGGTACCCCCAGCCAGGTGGTATGACCAATCGTTCCAATTCGGAATTCTTACGCCTTGGGCTTGGCGGCTTCCTGCTTCAGGCGCTCTTCGGTCCACGGTGGGACGATGCCGTTCTGGCGGGCGTAGGCGATGGATTGGCCGAGGTGTTCGCCGAAGTGGCCGGTGATCAGGGTGAAGGCGCCGCGGACGGTGGTGTCCTGGCCAAACATTTTTTGCGGGTTGTTCAGGTCGGAGTCCTTGATGGCCAGAATGGCGGCGCGGAAATGCGCGAAGGAGTCCTTAAGTGTCTGGACGGTTTTCGCTTTATCGCCGGCGGCGGCGTTGATGGTTTTGGGGTCGACGCCGGCTGGCATCGGAGTGCCGAACGCGCGAGCGATGCCGTAATTGGCGATGGCGATGTGGGCGTAAACTTCGCCGATCGAACGGACGCCTTCGGCGGGGCGCCAGGAATATTTTTCGGCGGGAACGGCTTCGGCGAGGCGGATGTAGCGCTGCTCGTAGTAGACGACCTCGGTGAGGAATTCGCCGCGCGCGCCGGTGACGGCCGAGGCAGCGGCGGCGGGAGGATTGTCCTGGGCCACAGCGCGATGCCCGAGAAGCGTGATGGTGCAGATGACAAAAAGAATCGCGAGTGCGGAACGGCGCATGGGGACCTCCAGAGATTGGCGGGTGGGAAACGACTAGGATTCTACACCGGAACGCCGAGTAGTGCGCCCCTATGGGAACAGGCGCGAGTGGAATTGGAGAGAGGCGGGGAGATGTTCGGCGAAGTAAGCGGCGTCGTGGCGGCCGGGGTAGAGATGGAATTCGTGGGGAATGCGGCGCGCGGTGAGGGTTTTGTCGAGGGCGGTGGCGCCGGAATAGAAGCCGTAGTCGTCGTTGTCGCCGCAGTCGAAATAGATTTTGAGGCCCGCGAGATTTGCGGTGCGGGCGAGAACGAGCGGGCTGTTCTGGTCCCAGAAAACGGGATCGGGCGGATTGCCGAAAACGCCGCCGAAGACGCGAGCGCGCGGAGAGGTTGAGGGAGTAGCGCCGAGGAAGTTGGGAAGCTTTTCGATGAGCGCGGCGCTGTGAGCGCTGACGGAGCCGAAGAGTTGTGGATGGCGAAAGGCGAGATGCAGCGCACCGAAGCCTCCCATGGAGACACCGGAGATGGCGCGGTTGGCGCGGCCGGGCGCGGCGCGGTAACGTTTTTCGATGAACGGGAAAAATTCCTGGAGAAGGAAATCTTCGTAGCGGTTTTTGCCGTCTTTGGCATTGATGTAGAAGCCTGCGCCGCCGTCGGGCGTGGCGATCAGGAAATCTTTCAGCTCATGTTTTTCGCGCTGGTCTTCAACGAGATTCCAGAGACCGGAATGGATGAAGAACTGTTCGTTGTCGCCGAGACCGTGGAGGGAATAGAGGATGGGAAAGTGTTTCGTCTTGTCGGCGTCGAAAGACGGTGGAAGGACGATGCAGTAGGGGACGCTGCGAGAGAGGATTTTGCTGGGGAGGGAGTTGCATTCTACGCGGCCGGTGGAGGCGAAGACGGGGAAGTGGATGAGAGAGAAGAGGAAAAAGAAGTAAAGGAAAGAGCGAAAGGTCGTGGCGTTAGATCGTAAGAGCCCACCTATCGCAAAAGGCGCGAAAGGTGGGGCACCCTCAAGCACTTGGAATTTTCGCGTTATTGCGGAAACAAAAGAGAAAGAGCCGGGACTACTCATAGCGGAGGGCGTCGACTGGATTGAGCTTGGCGGCACGAGAAGCAGGATAGAGGCCGGCGGCGAGGCTGACAAGAACGGCGATGACCAGCGCGGCGAGGGCGAGCCACCAGGGGACGGAAGTGAGCTGGATGGAATTGAGATTCTGGCGCGCGAGATACGTATTGGTGCCGAAGGTGATGGCGCGGCCGAGGACCCATCCTGCGCCGACGCCGAGGATGCCGCCGAGAAAACCCATCACGCCGGCTTCGACAAAGAAAAGTTGCTGGACGTCGGAGTCGGAGGCGCCGAGGGCTTTGAGGACGCCGATTTCGCGGCGGCGCTCGAGGATGGCCATTACGAGGGTGTTGACGATGCCGAGCGTGGCGATCGCGAGGGCGAGGCTGCCGAAAATGCCGACGAGGAGATCGAAGACAGTGAAAAAAATCCGGAGAGATTTCGAGGCGTCGAGCAACGAGAAGGCGCGGAAGCCCATTTTCTTGATGGAGGTTTCGAGAGCTTCGACCTGGGAGGGAGATTTGGCGCGGACGGAAAGCGAGGCGTAGGTAGTTTTGCCGGCGTTGGAGTCGCGGACGATGTCGCGGAGATCGTTGACCTGCGCGGCGCGAAGGGTGGAAGCGGTGGCGAGTGGGATGAGGAGGCGGGCGTTGCCGTAGCCGCCGTAGCCAGCGGCGGGTTCGGTTTCGACGAGGCCGACGATTTTGAGGCGGAGTTCTTTGGGGACGACCGAGAAGCCGCCGGATGAACCGCCGGAATTGTCAGTGGAATCGATGGCGGTCGTTGAGGAGGGAAGGGCCTGGCGTTCGGCGTAGCGGAGAATCAGATCCTGGCCGAGGAGCGAGGATGGCTGATCGGAGAGTTCTTTGGCGAATTCGATTTGAAGGATGGCTTCGTCTGCGTTGATAGACGAGAAGTATCGGCCCTGCATGCCGTCGAAGGAGCCGGAATTTCTGGAGGAGTCGGGCATGCCGGCGACGACGGTGGCGAACGGCTTGTTGTTGAAGCGGACTTCGGTGAAAAAACGAATTTGCGGATAGACCTCGATGACGTTGGGAAGTTTCTCAAATTCCTCGCGGGCGTCTTCATCGAGCGGGCGCGGAGGCTTGTCCGATTCCGGCTCGGGCTGCGGACGTCCCATGCCGCGGAGACTGGTTTTGGGAGTGACGATGATGGTGTCGAAGAGGCCGCTTTCCGAAAGGCGCCGTGAAGCGAGTTGTTGCAGGCCGACGCCGATGGAGATGATGGCTACGAAGGAGGCGACACCGACGGCGATGCCGAGCGTGGTGAGCGCGTTGCGAAGAAAAGATTCGCGCAAATTGCGGAGAGCGAGATCGGTGAGGTCGCGGGGCTTCATTGCGCGGGGCCTTTCGCGTTGGCGGTGGAGAGGAGCTTGCCGTCGCCCATGATGGCGAGGCGGTCAGCGAAGGCTTCGGCGAGCGGGCGTTCGTGGGTGACCATGACGATGGTCATGCCGAGTTGGGATTGGAGTTCGCGGAGGAGCGTGAGGATGGCTTCTCCGGTGGCGGAATCGAGATTGCCGGTGGGCTCGTCGGCGAGAAGAATTTTAGGGCGATTAACGAGGGCGCGGGCGATGGCGACGCGCTGCTGTTCGCCACCGGAAAGTTCGGTGGGGCGATGGCCGAGGCGGTGAGTGAGGCGAACACGTTCGAGGGCTTCGCGGACGCGGGCGGGACGCTCGGCGCGATCGACTTCGGCGAGGCGAAGGGGGAGTTCGACATTTTCTTCGAGGGTCATGCGCGGGAGAAGGTTGAAGGACTGAAAGATCATGCCGATGGTATTGCGGCGGTAGCGGGCGAGATCGAGAGAGTTGAGAGATGCGATGTTCTGACCGTGGGCGAAGATGGAGCCGGAGGTGGGGCGGTCGAGGCCGGCGATGAGATTCAGGAGAGTGGATTTGCCGGAGCCGGAGGAGCCGAGAAGGGCGAGGAATTCGTTGTTGGCGACGGAGAGAGAGAGTTCGTTGACGGCGCGGACGGAGGTTTCGCCCATGGCGTAGTGGCGGGAGACGCGGTCGAGTTGGATGGCGGAGTCGGCGGTGGGCATGGAGGTGGCGTCAGTTGATGATACGCGGGAAGGGCAGGAAAACTTTCATGTGAGTTTGATGCGGGGAGAGGAAGGGAGGTAAAGAAGGTT
>DASSGJ010000216.1:0-7391 GCA_035693545.1 Candidatus Acidiferrum sp. | reverse complement strand
ACCGGTTCGGTGACGGGTCCGCGCAGGCACGCGGAGAGAGCGATGAGGCCTTTGCTGTGCTTGGAGAGTAAGTCGAGATCAATACGCGGCTTGTAGTAGAAACCTTCCAGGAATCCCGCGGAGACGAGCTTGATGAGATTGTGATAGCCCTCGAGATTTTCGCAGAGAAGGACGAGATGGTTGCTGCCGCGGGAGCCAGGCTCCGCTTCGCCGCGATCGCCGTTGGTGACCGTCGCGGATTTTTCTCCGCGGTCGTGGCGGCTGCCTTTGGCGACATAAACTTCGCAGCCGATGATGGGTTTGACGTCGCGCTTGCTCGCTTCATTGAAAAAATTTGCGGCGGCGAAAAGATTGCCGTGGTCGGTGATGGCCACCGCAGGCATCTTCTGGCGCGAAGCTTCGTCGAGAAGCTCGGAAGTTTCGCATGCGCCGTCAAGAAGGCTGAAATCGGTGTGGACGTGAAGATGAACAAACTGCGGATTGCCCATGGAAGTTGATTGTAAAACGCTGCGAAGAGAAATGCGAACGGGATTGTGAGATTTGCACAGGTGATGAGGGCTTTGCCTTTGTAGTGGCCGGTCTTAAGACCGGCCACTACATTCCTACTTTTTGGATTTGTGTTTGGCTGCGGCGGCTTTCATGCCGGCCTTGTGGCGTTCGTGCGTCGCGTGTTTTGCTGCGGCCGCGGCTTTCTTTTCCGCCGGCGTCTCCACGTGTTTTTCGGCCTTGGCGGGTTTCTTCTCTTTTTCTTTTTTCTTGGGAGGTTCCTTGATGCCGGAAAGCTTGCGCAGGATTTTCACGCGCTCTTCCGGAGTTTTGGCCCTACCGTTCAACTGGATGGAGAAAACATCCTGCACCACCTGGTCGAATTTCGGGCCGCGCGGCATGCCCAGGGCTTCGAGTTCCGTGGCAACGATCGGGAGAGCCTGGCGCACCGGACGCCACTTGTGCAGAAACGCCTTCAGCTTCGAAAGGGCGGCGGAGTTGCTGGATTCGGCCAGGAGATAGGCCACATACTCCATCGGAATCTTTTCAATGTAGCGGTACGCCTCGATGGGCGTTTTGGTTTTCTTGCCCGCAAGCTCTTTCTGGATTTCGAGCGCCTTCTCCGGGAACTTCTCGATCGCTTCGATTTCAGCGGAGCGATAGCTAAGCTTGGAGAGCGTGCTGCTGAGTTCGCGATCCTTCAACCGGCTGAGGATGGCCAGCAGCATAGGCGTGGCCAGGCGCGGGCGGAATCCAGCCATAAAAAGATCGTCCCGCACCTTGATGAGGCGATTGACGGCGTCGTAGCCGGGATGCTTCTTTGCAATGGTGGGGTGAACGCGCTCCAGCAGATCGCCGTCTTCCCATTCTTTCAGGATCAGTTGGGGGCGCTCTTCACGGCTGAGGCTGCGCAACTCTTCCCCGGCGTCTTCGGGAGTAATCGTCAACTGCAATTCGCGTTCGATGGCGAGGTTGAACCACTCCTGCGTGCGCGACTCCAGCTTGAAGCCCATGCGCGCGGCCAACCGCAGAGCGCGAAGAAGCCGAACAGGCTGGTTGGTGAAGCTGTGAATGGAAAGGGCGCGGACTTCCCCGTGTTCGATATCGGAGAGGCCGTTGGTGGGATCCAGCAGCAATCCGCGCGACGCCGGATTCAGCGAGATGGCGATGGCGTTCAAGGAAAAGTCGCGGCGCCGCAGGTCTTCCATGATGGTGGACCAGCGGAGTTCGGGCCGCGTGCCGGGGCGGACATAGTGCTCATCCCGCGCGGCGGAGATGCTGCCTTCGACATCCCCCGCGAAAAGCAGTTCGACGTGGCGGAATTTCTCGTCTTCGGAGAGGACCTTGGCTCCGCCCTTTTCGAGTTCGCGCGCCATCTTCGAAGGATTGCCTTCAACGGTGAAGTCGAGATCCCGCAGGTTGGCGCCGGTAATCAGGTCGCGAACCGTCCCGCCGGTCAAATAAACGTTGAAGCCCAGGACCGCGGCGAGCTCCTGCACGCGCAACATCGCCGCGCGCTGTTCCGGCGAAAGCCGGCTTTCCAACAGAAACATGTAATCAGGCATTGCGTTCCTTCCGCTTCAGAGTTGGCATTCACGCAGCGAATGCCATACCCGCGATGAGTCCTTCCCCGTGCGCTAGGCCCGGGGGTGATGCGCTTTGTAAATCTGCTTCAGGCGTTCTTCCACGACGTGGGTATAGATTTGCGTCGTGGAAATATCGGAATGCCCCAGCATCAACTGCACGGAGCGGAGGTCCGCGCCGCCCTCCAGCAGATGCGTGGCAAAACTGTGCCGCAGCATGTGCGGCGTCAGGGGTACGCGCAGTCCGGCGCGCCGGCCATAGGCGGAAAGAATTTTCCAGACGCCCACGCGGCTCAGGGTGTTGCCCCGGCGATTGATGAATAGAGTCGGCGAATTCACCTGCTTCCCCGCCGGGACGAGTTTCGGACGTGCGTCGCGCAGATACCGGTCCACAAGGGCCAGCGCCTTCTTGCCGATGGGAACGATGCGTTCTTTGTCGCCCTTGCCGATGCAGCGGACGCAACCGACAGCGCGGTCGAGATCCATCACCCGCAGGCCAATCAGTTCGGAGACGCGCAGGCCGGTGGAATAGAGAACGTCGAGCATGGCGCGATCGCGGAGTCCGATGGGCGTCTTGTCGTCCGGCTGGGCGAGCAGCCGCTCAATCTCTTCCAGGCGAAGATAGCCGGGCAGCGACCGGCGGATTTTGGGCGACTCAAGATTAGACGAAGGATCCACCGAAATCAGGTCCTGCGTCTGCGCAAAGCGGAAGAAATTGCGCAGTGTGACCAGATGCCGGGCCACCGTGCGGCTTTCGAGCTTTTGCCGGAAAAGACTGGAAAGAAAATCCACCAGATCGTCGCTGGTTACATTTTCAAGAGTCAGCTTCTTCTTTTTGGCGTAACTCTCGAATTTCACCAGATCGCGGCGATACGCGGAAACCGTGTTCGCGGACAAACCCTTCTCCACCCGGACATAGGTGAGGAACGACGCGATGGTGTTTGAGATTTCCATCAGGAGCCTGCCAATCCTTCCGCCGCGCCCGGGCGCCGCATGGCGATGCCATAAACTTCTTCAATTTCAGGGCATTTGAAGAGCCAGGTCAGGCCGATATAGACCAGCGTGGCGCCAAGGATCATGGCGATAAATACCACGAGTTGCAGCAAAAAGGCAGAGTTCAGCGTGAAATTGGCATAGTGATTCGCCACCAGGCAGCCGGCCCCCATGATCAGGCTGCAGACCGAGATTTTGCCCAGCGAGCGAAGGATGGCGAAGCTTCCGAGCGAGCCATACCTGAGGCGAAAAACCGCAAAGAGGATCACAAAGTCAAATAGGGTGGCAATGGCGGTGGCAAGCGCCGGACCGCCGTTCTGAAACCGGCGGTACAGATAGAAATTCTGAAGGAAAATGATGTTCAGAAAAATATTCAAGAAGAATGAGATCAGGCCGACGATCACCGGCGTCTTGGTGTCCCTGGCGGAATAGAACGCGGGAACGATGAGCTTGACGCAAGCGAGCGCCGGCAGCCCGATCGCGTAATACAGCAGAGGTCTTGCAGTGAGCCGCGTGGATTCAGCGACGAACTGCCCGTGCTGGAAGAGCATGCGGATGATGGGCTCGCGCAGAGTCATCAGGCCGATGGCCGCGGGGACGGTGATGTAGGCCACGATACGCACGGCGAAGGTGAGCGTCTTCTTCAGGCCGTCGTAATTGTTGGCCGCGGCCTGGTGCGACATGATCGGCAAAATCGCGGTGGCGACTGCAATCGCGTACCCGCCAAGCATTAACTCCATCACGCGGTCAGCCACATAGAGTGCGGTCAGCGAGCCGCGGGGCATGCGGACGGAGTTGGCGAAGTAGGTGTCCACAAAAAAATTGATCTGCGAGATGCCGAGTCCAAAGAAGCGCGGGAAGAGCACCCGAGCCACATCGCGGACCGCCGGATGCGTGAAGGAGAGGCCAAAATCGAAGCGCATTCCGCGGCGTACCAGCTGCGGCACAAGCATCAGGAATTGCAACGCTCCGCCGACCAGCACACCCACCGCCAGGGACGTGGCAGGACTCTGGAAATACCGCCAGACCGCCGCGGTCGAGAAAATGATAATCACCACGTTCAAAAGGACGCTGGTTGCGGACGGAAGCCCAAAAGAGTGGAACGAGTTCAGGATTCCGATGCCGATGGCGGCCAAGCCCAGAAAGAAGAGATACGGGAAGATAATGCGGTTTAAGGTGATTGCTTCGTCCCAGCCCTCCACTTTGTCCTGGGCAGAGGTGAAGGTGTGGATGACCTGGGGCGAAAAAATGACACCGAAGACGACCACAACCGCCAGAACCAGTGCCACCGTCCAGAAGAAGCGATTGGCAAACTGCCAGAGTTCCTCGGACGAGCGATCGCGCATGTAGGTGGTGAAGACAGGGATGAACGTAGCGGAAAAGGTGCCATCACCAATTAAACGCCTGAAAAGATTGGGGATACGATAGGCGAGGACGAAAGAATCGGCGCTGAGGGTAGTGCCGAGCAGAAGGGTGATGCGCTGATCTCGAACGTAGCCAAGAATGCGGCTAGCGAAGGTGACCAGCGAAATGATAGAGGCGGATTTTAGGATCTGCTTCTTTTCAGACAAAGACCGACCCTCGTGGGCCTAACTCCAATAAAAACAATGAGTTGACAGGAAAACCGTGCTTAACATAACATACATTTGCAGCGTTGCGCAATTGTTTCCTGCCCAGGCTGCGGTGATTCCCTTTGAAAACGCGGGCCCCAGCCTCGACGCACAAAAAAGTCGTGATTGAACTGGAAGACAGGAGCGCCCTGCGCGGCTTCCTGAATCCGGCGCGACTGGTGGGCGCGGAGACCCTGGATCTTCTAACACCGGACGGGGAGCACGAAGAAGTTGCGGTCGCAAAGGTGCGGGCGGTCTATTTCGTACGCGACCTGGACGAACGCTTCGCACCGGAACGCAAAGCGTTCTTGAACCGGCCGAAACTCGACGGGTTGTGGGTGAAGGTGCGCTTCCGCGACGACGCCACGCTTGAGGGCGTCATCCCTAACGACCTCCTGAAGTTTCTGGACAACGGCCTGCACCTCTCGCCCCCCGATTTCAATGCCAACACGGATCGTATCTATGTTCCCCGCCCCGCGATTGCCGAATTGACGGTCCTCGGTGTGGTTGGCGTCGCCCGCCGCAAACCGGCAGCTCCCGCTGCCACTCAGCCTCGGCTGTTCAACGAATAGCGGGCGTTATGACTACGTATTCATTCTTTTACCGTTGCCATATTTACTTCACTATTACTTAATCGCCGGTGTTGAGGCTGCATGCATTCTTAGTTTCCATTTTGTGGCTGTTTTTTCCTGTGCTACGCTCTGGACGATTTCACACTTCACAGGGATGTCGGCGCCAGCCTCCGCTTCCCACTTGGGATGAATAATGAACCGGATTCCGTTTTCGGCAGTTGTGTCCGTTGCCCTGATACTTTTTTTTGCCGGTTGTAATTCCTCCGCGCCTCCGGCTCCAGTCACCTTAACCGTCACGCCTTCCAGCGCAATTGTCTTTTCCACCCAAACGATCCAGCTTTCCGCCGTGGATTCGGTGGGCGCCACGGACGTCATGTGGTCCGTCAGCGGGACTACCGGCGCCACCGTTGACCCCACGGGAAACTTCACCGCTCCAGCGGTTACCCAAAACACCACCGTCACCGTAACCGCGACCAGCCAGAAGGATTCCACGAAGACCAGCTCCACGAGCATCACCGTGCTTGCTCCAAGCCAGGTCACCGCCACAAATAATCCGCAGGTGGCTTTGTACACGCTGACGCCGCCCGCGGGTTTGAACGTCTTCATCGAATTCGGCACGGACACGAATTACAAACTGAAAACGTGGACGCAGCCGGGACCGACGACCGGCTCGCTGAGCTTTTTCGTTGCGGGGATGCTGGCGGCAACGCCCTATCACATGCGGGCGGTTGTGCAGGCTCCGGACGGCACGCTCGTCAATGATCTGGATCATACGTTCACGACAACTGCTCTACCCGCGGCAGCAATTCCGGCGATGACGGTCACCACAAGCCCAGGTATGACCCCGCAACCCGGCATCGAGATGCTGGATCTGATCAGTGGGGTGGTAGGAATATCTCAGATGGCTGTGATCGATCTCTCTGGCAATGTGATCTGGTCATATACGGGGTTGCCGATCAATCGATCGGTGCAGGGTGTTCACCTTCTGCCGAACGGCCATTTTCTAATCGGAGGATTTCCGGACACGGTTCGCGAAATTGACCTGGCCGGAACTACCATCCAGCAAGAGTCCACCATCCAATTGAATGCCGCGTTCACCGCGGCCAACATTGCGATTACCTCGCGGGCATTCCATCACGACGTGATCGCGCTTCCAAATGGGCGCTGGATTGCCTTGATCCAACTGGCAAAACTGTGTTCCAGTATTCCCAACTGCCCCACAACACCTTCCACGGAAATCATCGGAGACGCCCTGGTCGAGCTTATTCCCCAAGGGGACGGAACCTTCAAGCTGGGCTGGGTGTGGAATAGTTTTGATCACCTGGATATTACCCGGGCCCTGATGGGTTATCCGGACTGGACCCACTCCAACGCAATCCTGTACACAGACGATGGCAATATTCTGCTCTCGATCCGCCATCAAAGCTGGATCATCAAGATTGATTATGCCAACGGAACGGGTGCCGGGGACATCATTTGGCATCTTGGCAACCAGGGAGACTTCACGCTTGTTGGCGGCACCGATCCCACGGACTGGTTTTCCGCGCAACACGGTCCAGCTTTTGCCACTCCTAATAGTTCGGGAAAATTCCAGATGGCGGTGATGGACAATGGCAATCTGCGCGTCTTCCCTACCGGCGTAACCTGCGGCACCACAGGGGAACCGCCATGCCTTTACAGCACCGCACTCCTTCTGGAGCTGGACGAAACGGTAACTCCTAAGACCGCGACCATCATCTCCAATTACAAACCCGGAGAATATTCTTTCTGGGGAGGAGAGGCGCAGCAGTTGGCCAACGGAAATATGGAGGGTGACTTTAACGCCGGTTCAGGAGGGACGCTAACCGACATCCTGGAAGTCATTCCCGGGACTGCTCCGCAGACCGTCTGGCATCTGAAGACCTCCAACGCAAACGCCTATCGCGGCTTCCGCATGCCCAGCTTGTATCCCGGCGTGCAATGGTAGCTACCAGAACTTAAACATCAGGCAACACGCAGCGAACACGTTTCCGACTACCGGGTAAAATGCTCTCCGTAAGCCCGGGTCGGATTCGTGTTTCTTCTCCTTGCTCAACGGCCACCGCACTTACAACTGCCGGCGCGTCCTTGTGCCGGGCCATCCCTGTACTTCCCTCTTGCGGCTGTGC
>DASSGJ010000215.1:0-5390 GCA_035693545.1 Candidatus Acidiferrum sp. | reverse complement strand
CGAAGAACTGAACTGGTATTACCACCGCATCGAACTCGAACAGCTTCGCCCCGAAGAGAAATCCGTCGAGCGCCTCGATACCCTGCGGGAGAAGGCGCAAAGTCACGAGAAGGAACTGCTGCGGAGTCTTCGAGAGCTTCCTGCCGGCGAAAGGGAAAGCACTACTCTTGAAACTTCCGGCGGCCTCTCCGTGGAACAACTGCAATCCGCTCTCCCGCCAGAGACAACTTTCATCGAATACTTTTCGGCGGGTGACCGCCTCCTCGCCGCGGTCGTCGATCGCCAGGAAATCAACATTCTGCCCGTGACTGTGCTCCCGCGTGTCACCCATATTCTTCAGTTGTTGCGCTTCCAGCTTTCCAAATTTCGTATGGGCAGCGAATATGTCCGGAAATTCGAAGACCCGCTCCTGCGCGCGACGCTGAGCCACCTGGAATCCCTTTACGACGAGCTCATCACGCCTCTTCGCCAATACTGCCGGGGCAAGCACCTGATTATCGTGCCGCACGGCCCTCTCCACTTCTTGCCTTTCCACGCTCTTAGAACCGGCGAAGAGTATCTCTGTGACTCGTTCACGATTTCCTATGCCCCCAGTGCCTCGGTATTTTTGGCCTGCCAGGAAAAATCCGCGAGCACGAACACCGCCTCCCTTGTTTTTGGAATCGCGGACGAACGCGCGCCCCAAATCTCGCAGGAAGCACAATCCGTTGCAGCGCTATTGCCGAACTCATTGCTCCGCACAGGGAACGAAGCCACCGCCAATGTGCTTCGTAAACTGGGTCCTCAGACTGGATTGCTCCACATCGCCACCCACGGCGTCTACCGCCAGGACAACCCGATGTTTTCCGGAATTCGCCTCGGCGACGGCTACCTGAATTTGTTTGATCTCTACCAGATGCGGTTAAACGCGAATCTTGTCGCGCTCAGCGGTTGCGCCACGGGCATGAATTTCGTCGCTGCAGGCGACGAATTGCTCGGTCTCCAACGCGGCCTTTTTTACGCCGGGGCTTCCACGCTCCTTCTGTCTCTCTGGGACGTTCACGATCAAAGCACCGCCGAATTGATGCAATTCTTTTATCGCGATTATCTCCGCACCGGCGAGATGGCTGGCGCCCTTCAGCACGCTATGCAGCAACTTCGCCAGCAAAATCCCCATCCCTATTTTTGGGCCCCTTTCGTCTTGGTAGGTAAAGTCACTGATTCCGCACGACTTACTTCACTGTAAAATCCCTATATTTTTCTCCGTCCTCTATCCCCTTATCCAGCGAGGGTAAAACTTTCATCCCGTCCACTGGGGAGTGCATGGGGTGCCGAGAGGATTCTGGGGGAATGATGGAACATTTTAGCGTTGAGAAATGGATCGATTTTGTGAATCAAGCCGTCACCAGTCACGAACAGCAACTGATGGACAAGCACCTGAATCTTGGCTGCAAGTCCTGCCAGAAAACCGTCTCGCTCTGGCAACGGGTTCGTGCGTCGGCGGCCGCGGAAGGGAATTACCAGCCTCCGGAAAGCGCTGTCAGATTGGCAAAGGCATTCTACGCCGGCGCAGGGCTTGGTTCCCGAAGTAAAGCAGTGGGCAGCCAGGTCAGAGTCCTGTTCGACAGCTTTCTTCAGCCCTTGCTCGCAGGCGTACGCTCTGCCGGCACCGGCACGCGGCAGATGCTCTATCGCGCCGATCCCTACCAGATCGACGTGCAATTGGAATCGAAGCCCACCGGCAATCGCATCGTGGTGACTGGTCAGCTTCTGAATTTGACCAATCCGAAGGTCATCGCTGCCGGCACCCGGATCCTCGTGTCCAATATGCACGGCGATGTCGTTCACACGAGCGCCAACCAATTTGGTGAGTTCAGTGGCGAAGTCAAAAACAGCGGCGACCTGCAGTTGACCTTCGCCACGCCTTCCGGCGAGCCGATTGTGATCTCGTTGCGCGAAGCGTTGGGCCGCATGCCGGAGGAAAAGGCATGAAACACGGCCATTCCAAAGAGTTTCCCCGCATTCCCACCCTGGTACGAAAGTACCAGGTTTGGTGGGAGGTTTGTTTGGTCGGAAAGACATGCTCGTACCATTGGCGCGATAAGGCTTCCCTTAGAAACTTCTAGGGAACTAATTCAAACCAACTGACGAGTAATCCATTTCTGGGAGAACCCCTTAGGGGATGCAACTATGAAACGTATCACCCTCATCGCTGCAATGACCGTCCTCATGCTCGCCGCTTCCAACCCCGCGGCCGCTCAAAATCGATATATCGTTCGCACCAGCGGCGGCCTGTCCTCTGTCCTCAATCTTTGTACTCTCCTGGGCTGCCAGGTTCAGGGCGGCCTAGACGGTACGGTCGGCCAGAACTTCCTCGTGACGTCCACGAATCTTTTGAGCACTACACTCACTTTGGTGGAGTCATTGCTTGGGATTGTCAGCATCGAAGCGGATCGCCTCTTGCCCGTACCACATCCGTCGCTCCCGAGCATTCCCTCAGGGCTTTATGACACCTCGCCCGTCAATTATTATGGCACCGTAGTGTGGCACGGCTACGCGGCGCAGCCCGCAGCTCAGATCATTCGTCTCCAGGACGCCCAAAATGGATTCGGGATTAGAGGTACGGGCATCGTTGCTGTAATTGATACGGGAGTGGATCCTTATCACCCTGTTTTGTATCCCGTTCTTCTGCAAGGCTACGATTTCACCCGAAACCAACCTGGCGCTTCCGAATGGCTTGACGTGACGGGCATGCAGAATGGTTACACGGACACCAACACTCAGAATCAACAGCCCGGCTACGTTCAGCAATCGACTGCTGCCGTCCTGGATCAGTCGACTGCCGCAGTTCTGGACGGCTCTCCCTATGTCGCTTTCGGACACGGAACGATGACTTCTGGGCTGGTTCACCTTGTCGCTCCGAAAGCCAAGATTCTTCCCCTCAAAGCCTTCTCATCGAACGGGACAGGCTATCTTTCCAACATTGTCGCTGCCCTCTACTATGCCGTTCAGCACAATGCAAACGTTGTGAACATGAGCTTCGACCTCACCTACTCTTCGCCTGCGCTAAGTCATGTCGTTTCGTACGCAAATAAGGCCGGTGTGGTTCTTGTGGCAGCGGCAGGAAATGAAAATACCAGTGCCGCCGTTTATCCGGCAGCCATAAATGGCTACGTGGTTGGTATCGCTTCAACCACGGACTGGGATGCGCGATCCTCCTATTCCAATTACGGCTCCACTGATGTTTGGATTGCCGCGCCCGGCGAGTATGTTATCAGTACGTATCCCGGTGGGACCTACGCCAGTGAATCCGGAACCTCGTTCAGTTCTCCTCTGGTGGCCGGAACTGTGGCCCTGATGCTCAGCGCAAAGCAGCCTCTCAGTCAATCTCAAGCTGCGAGCGCGCTCTCCCATGCGGTGGTGTTGACCCCAGACCTCAACCACGGCCGTTTGGATGCCTATCAGGCGGTCTCCGCCTGGGTGAATAGCTCGAGTTCCTCGTCCGGCTCAGGCACATGCCTGTTGCTCTGCAACTAACTCCTATGCCGAATTACCAGATTCCAGCGTCGTCAGAAGCGGTCCCGGTTTCCGCGACGCTGGAGTCTCTCCGCATCAAGCAGCTGGAAGAGCAGTCCGCTGCGCTTCGTAACTCCGTCATCTGCGCGTTCAATCAGCTTCTGGACCTCAAGGACCTCAACACCGGCGTGCACAGCACTCGTCTGGCGGAATGGGGCATGCGCGTGGGCCAGGAACTGGGCCTGGAAGAATCTGAGCTGCAGAATCTCGAAGTGGCCGCGCTGCTCCACGACATTGGCAAGGTCGGAATTCCCGACGCCATACTCCGCAAGCCCGGGCGTCTTGATCCTGAAGAATACGCCTTGATGAAGAAACATTCCGAATACGGCTGGGCCGTGCTGCGAATGCTACCCGGTTTTGAACGCGCGGCGCTTGATATTCTTCACCACCACGAATCATTTGACGGCAAGGGCTATCCGGCTGGACTTAAGAACACCGAGATTCCAGTCGTCTCCCGGATTGTCTGTGTCATTGACGCTTTCGACGCAATGGTTTCGTCGCGCCCCTATCGAAAAGGCCTGCCCTACGAAGAAGCTGTGCGGCGGTTGAATGAATCCAGCGGCACTCAGTTTGATCCAACTGTCGTCCGAACGTTCCTCTCCTTTGCCCAAGCCGAAATGTCCACTGTTTTCGCGGCCGCTGGCACCTCCGTCTCCTCTGCCTTATAACGCGGGGCAGCGCGAGACGGCGCGGTCGAAACCCAGCCTCAGGTATTCACCTTAGGGGGATTTCCGTATTTTCCTGTCTATGAATCACCTTCGTTTTGGTTTTATTTATCTGCATCCTGGGGTGGGTGTGTGCAAGCATCGGCTGAGTTCGAGCGTTTGTGTCCGCTGCCGATGGTGAACAGTTGGCCGGAATCGATTTCAAAAAAGGATTGACCCGGGGCCGAGACAAGCAAGGAAAGGGAATTGTAGAGGAGGAAGAACCCCGTCATGAAACGCCAACTTTGGCTAGCGGTTGCCCTCGCAACATTATTCTTCACTGCACCGGCCCGTGCCGATAATCGTTTCATCGTCCGTTCGACCTTGGGCAGTACCGCTCTCACGCAATTGTGCGTCCTACAAAGTTGCACCGTCGTAGGCGGGATTGACGGCAGCCTAAATGAGGTTTTTCTCCTTACCACCCCTTCTGCGATCGATCCGACTACGTTTTTGAATCTCCTCCGCAACACCCCCGGTATCGTGGATGCGGAGCTCGATCAGCTAATCAGCTTGGTGGGTGGCCTTAACGCCGCAACTACACCGCCCGCCGCACTTACAGATAGCACCCCCGTAAATTATTTTGGCACCACGGTCTGGAATGGATACGCCAACCAGCCCGCTTCCGGCATCGTCCGTGTTCAGGACGCGCAGAACACCTTTCAGGTATCGGGCAAGGGAATCGTCGCCGACATTGATACTGGAGTGGACCCGAATCACCCCGCGCTGAAAAGTGTTCTCTTGCAGGGTTATGATTTCACGCGCAACCAGCCCGGCGGTTCGGAAATGACCGATTTCACTTCTCCCGCTCCCACGCCGTGTCCCAGTTGCCAGCCCGCGATCGTCAACCAGTCCACCGCAGCAGTGCTCGATCAATCCACCGCAGCGGTTCTCGATGGCAACGTGCAATACGCAGCCTTTGGCCACGGCACCATGGTGATGGGAGTGATCCATCTGGTGGCTCCGAATGCCCAACTCTTGCCTCTTAAGGCGTTCCAATCGAATGGAACAGGCTATCTCTCCGACATTTTGCGCGCCATCTACTACGCTGCGCAAAACAACGCCAACGTGATCAATATGAGTTTTGATTTCAAAACGGCGTCGCAGGAACTCTCGAACGCACTCGACTACGCC
>DASSGJ010000214.1:0-13272 GCA_035693545.1 Candidatus Acidiferrum sp. | reverse complement strand
CCGATTGTCTACCGGCTGCCACCACCGCTGCTCGGCGAGCACAGTAGAAAGGTTCTTCTCGACCTGGGATACTCCGACAACGAGGCCACAGCGGCACTGAACGAAGCTTGCCGGGCAGGGTACTGATTGAGGGTCGGTACTACTTGATGTAGTTTTCCCTTGACGATATTACTCTTCAAGTATCATACTCCGCGCACCGGCCCTTGCGAGCACTCCGCCCGAGAGCGCCCGCAGTTACTTAGACGCTCACGCTTGAGGTGTCCTTATTATGCATGATGTACTGGAACCCTCCCTGGCGGCATACCGGAATTTTAACGTCTGCCCTCACTGCGAATGGAACGGAGAAGAGGCAATGCTCTCGCGGTTGTCCGAGGGGATTCCGATGATCTCGCGTTCTGACGGCCGGAATTTTCATCTTTTGCTCGCGGACCGGCCACTTCCCTACCCGATGGAGACCAGCGAGGGCCCGACACGCATGACTTCGGTATGTTTCTGGTATGTCTATGGCGCGGAAAATGAGGCAACGAAAAGCACCGTGGTCGTTTTTGACAGTGTTTGCGAACCCAATTCCAACATTTTCCGGCAGATTGAAAATGTTGCCGATATTCTTACCGACGAACTGCTGCGGCGGCATACGCTCGGAGCGTTCTACAATATGAAAGCCACCGCAATTCTCGAATTGGCCTTCTGAATCCGGCAGCGAAATTCAGTTATGGACGTTGGCGATATCGCCTCATTGATTTCCTCTGTATTTGACCTTTTGCCGCACGCAAGATAGAAAAATAGGCAACCCCCTCAACGTTGGCTGAGCGGTGTGTTGAGAGGCTGGCACCGCCCATGCGACGTCTGGAATCGGCTGTTCCAACACCGGTTGCAAGCGATTAAGTCGCAAGTTGAAACACTTCCACTGGTTGCTATTTGTTGCCCACGGAAACCCAGGCACGCGTTCTGGAACTCTGTTCGATCGCCTCGCACAGAACCATCTCCTCATTTCCCGTTTCAAAGGTCGGGAACGTTCGCGGGGCCTTCAAATCCCCGGCTTCAATGTACTCATAAAAGTCACGGAAGAGTTGAACGAACGTGTCCGGATACCCCTCCGCATGGCCGCCAGGATAGGCGGCATAGCGGCGGGCCTGCGGACTGAGGAGCGCGGGGTCCTTGGGGAGTTCTTCATTCGCGCGATCGCGCCGGCCGATCCACAACGTTCCCGGCTCCTCCGAATTCCACGCGAGCGAACCTTCCGTGCCATCGATTTCATACCACAGGCGAGCCCTACGCCCGGCGCTGACCTGCGATACGGTCATTACGCCGCTTAAGTCACCTTCGAGGTGGAATAGAACCGAGGCATAGTCGTCGGTCTCAATCGGCATGGGATCGGCATTCGCCGTATCAGCTTTCTGAAAAGTTTCGACGCGGCCGCGGGGTTTCTGCCGTATGGGTACCACTGTCACCAGATCGGCGCACACTTCCTGGACTTTCCGCCCGGTAATCCAGGTCACCAGGTCCAGCCAGTGTGTGCCAATGTCCGAAACGGCGCGGAGTTGGCCGCCGAGCTTCGGATCGAGGCGCCAATTCCAGTCGCTCGGAAACAGGAGCCAGTCCTGCAGGAAGCTGCCGTGGACAAGCTTGGGTTGGCCGATTGCGCCCTTTTCGACGAGAGCGCGCGCTTCCTGGCACAACGGGTAGTACCGCAGATTGTAAGCAACCCCGCCGACTTTTTGCGTTTCGCGGGCGAGCGAGACGAGCAATTCCGATTCCGCCGAATCCATGGTGAGTGGTTTTTCGCAGAGGACATGCTTTCCCGCGCGCAACAACCGGCTTGCCTGCTCGAAATGAAGATAATTCGGGGTGCAAAGGTGAACTACATCAACGGTGGGATCCGCTGCAAGTTCGTCGAGCGAGGAATACGCGCGTTCCAGATTGAGGGCCTTGCAAGCCTCGGCCGTGGTCTCACCGGAACTTCCGAGGGCGCCACGGACGGGAATCGCCAAGCGCCGCAGAGATTCCACATGGGCCTTGCCAACAAATCCCAATCCAACCACCGCGGCGCTCAGGTTCATTGGGTCAACTCCCGGGATTTGGCATGTCCACAACCCGAGAAGGTGCGGATGCCTTCGGGATTATATGGAAGATTCCCCAGGTGAGTCGAACCGTAAGATTTTGGAAGGGTAGAGCCCTTAACGGACAACGCAGAGAGGCGCCCGTTGGAACTGCCCTAGTGGCGCCAAACTCTCTGCAAGCTTATTCGATATCGTCAATCAAAACTCTGTGTGCATCGGGTCGACTTGATTCGGACGCCGAACCGATGTTTCCGAAGTGAGAGTGTCCCCGACTCTTGACGGCGTCGAGTATCCCAACATTTGAAGGAGGCCGCCATCCGGAGACTCGCAGCCAATTGCGTACAATCCATCCAGAAGTTCCTGGCAATAGACGACCTTCGCCGCGCTGGAACGGAATGGCGGGCAGCGAGAGGTAATGAGCAGATGATCCCCCGATCGCCAACGACGCCGGCTAATAACGCGCGCGCCGTGATTGCTGAAGTTTTCAATCCACGCACATTCCGAATCGTGCGGTTTGCCCACAAGTTCCAGTTGCCCGACACTCCCCTGTGGAGTCCTGTCCTCCACGCGTCCGTTGTTCCTCAAGGTGTTCAACCTCCTCAGTTTATTGACAATTCCACGACTTGCTTCCAACGGCTTACAGGGTGCCGGTCGAGGACTTCCGTATTTTCCCGGGCAAGCGTTGGGAGACAGAAATACCTGGTGCGCGAAATCCATATTGGGAGAAACCCTGCCGCGAGCCCGGAAACACTACGGCCGGATTCCCTCGCGGAGCTGCGTGGTTCGAGTGCTTCTGTTTGTGAAGGGCCTGGTCCGCCTGAGACAGCAACTTTTTGAGCGAGGAACGCATTTCCGCCGCATACCGGGTCATGCCCACGCTAAGGGAGAGCGGGTACTGGGTGTTGTTGGCTGCGAGTTCCGCCATATTGTCCTGCAAGCGTTTGGAGATTGTGGTGGCGGTCTGGCCGTACTCTTCGATGACCAGGGCGGTGAACTCATCGCCGCCAAAACGCGCAGTGATATCGGAATTCCGAAAAGTGTTCCTGAAAATTTCCGCGGTCTTCAGGAGTGCCTGGTCCCCTTCCTGGTGGCCAAACTGGTTGTTGATCTGTTTCAAATTGTCGAGGTCGGCAAAAAACAGGAGGACATTCTTCTTCATGCCGTGCGCCAGCTTCATGCGCTCGCTGCCGAGAAGCAGGAATCCGCGCCGGTTGTACAAACCCGTAAGCTCGTCGGAAATGGCAAGGTGTGAGAACTCCGATTCCATCTGATTCTTTCGAAGGCCGGAGCGGAGGATCCGCGCCAGCTTTTTCAAATTCAGATGGAGAGGACCGCTGCTAGTCTCGCCGTCACTGCCCGAAGAGCCGGGTGGAATCAAGCCGTTTTGGCTGCTCGGCAGCACCAGCACGGGAGTGTCGGAAGCGATTTCCCTGACGCGCTTCAGGTTGGCGGAGAGTTGAGCGCTGGAATCGCCAGAGCGCAGCAAAAGGATAGGCGGTTCTTTGGCTCTTTTAGAGAGAACTTCTTCCAGTTCATCCATCTTGACCAATTCACATTCGAACGAGCCCCCGTCTGTGACCGCTTTCTGCAGAAGGCGCGCCTCTTTGCAGCCGTCCTCGAGCAACAACAATTTGAGCGGCTTGGCGTTCATGGCCTTCTCCCTTAAGTGGTCAACCCCTGAATTTCAGCGGTCTGGCCAGACAATCGGCATGTTTTTCCATCCAGTTCGTACTCCCGTAGTTTTCGCAACAGCCCTTTGTAGCTGATCTTGAGCTGGCGTGCGGCAGCCTTGCGGTTAAAGCGGGTTTCCTGGAGCACCCTTTCAATGGCCGGTTTTTCGGCATTGCACTTCACTTTGCGGCCTATTTTTTTCAAATTCGTCAATGACGATTCTCCCGGCAGGCCGCCGACACTGACAGTGGTGACCTTCGCGGATCTCTGTAATTCACCGATAGAAAGTTCCTCGTCGCCTTGAATCAGGAAACGTTGCGTAAAGCTCTGCAATTCACGAATATTCCCCGGCCAGGAATATTCCAGGCAGGCGGCAACCAGCTTCCGGGACGGGAGAACGGCCGGGCAACCATACAACTGGGCAAATCGCCCGATGAAATGCTCCAGCAAAAGGGGAATTTCCTCCGGACGGGAACGCAGCGGCGGAATTCGAAGGACAAAGGTATTAAGCCGGTAATAGAGGTCCTGGCGGAGGGCACCGGATTCGAGCGCTTCACGAATGTCCACGTTGGTGGCAGCTATAACGCGGGCATCAACTCTAATGGGAGTGTTTCCGCCTAAACGGCATACGGATTTGTCCTGAAGGACGTGGAGGAGCTTGGCCTGTAACGCGGGAGAAATTTCCCCGATCTCATCGAGCAAGATGGTTCCGGATTTGCAAATTTCGAATTTGCCGGGATTGCTGCGCACGGCGCCCGTGAAGGCCCCTCGCTCGTAGCCAAACAGTTCGCTTTCGAGCAGCGGCCCTGGAAGGGCGGCGCAATTTACTTTCAGGAATGGCCGGCGGGCTTTTGCGGAGCGGCCGTGAAGAAATCGCGCGACAACTTCCTTACCGGTGCCGCTTTCTCCCAGAATCAGGACGGGAACGTCATAATCGGCAATTTTTTCAATCTGTTGAAGAATGGAAAGCATGGCGCGGCTGGAGGCCACGAACAAGGAACCGTCGTTGAGCATTTCCGTCTTGTCTTGAGGTGCCTGTTCGAAAGCGTTGTTGGGAGAACTTTGCCAGTCCACGGCCGGCGGAAAAGACGTGTCCTGGTGGTCTCGTTGGACACGTTCGGTTCTCGAACCGCCGGTTTCAAATCTGAGCGACAATTTGAACTCTCCTTGGAAGCATTGTTCACCGCGCCCCAGTCCTGACTTCCCCCACCGGGAAAATCTACTCGGACTGGGGAGCGGTGCCCAGCCCATAGCCACAATAGACTTCACAGGAAAAACGACAAGAAGGTGAAGACTGTAAACTGATGCAGGTAAACACCTGATAGTGCAACTGGTAAAACTGTCAGGTCAGCCCCAGGCACGGATATTTTTGAAATTGGGGTCGAGAGGCCCGTCGCAATCTTCCGCCGTCGGGTTACACATCCTGTTTTGCGCAGTTACCGGTGGCCGAAGCGAAAGATGATGCCTGCGGAAATGCGCACGTTGTTTTGCGTGGCTGAGGAGCCGTCCGGATGGGCAAAGCGTGTCATCAGGTACTCTGCCTCGATAATCCGAAAAGCAAAGTGACCTCCGGAATTAATATCAAGACCTCCGCCTGCGGCGAGGGCGAAGCTATTTTCTCCCGCGCTGATGCCGACTGTGCTGGCGTTGAGGCGCCCACCTCCAACCAGCACTTGCGTAAATGGTGCGAAACGGCTCTCTCCGCCGCTATGGCGAAGTACCAGGCGCGGCCCAAACAGGTAGGTGTACATGGTGCTGGTAATTCCAGGCCCGCTGTTATTGAAGTGATAGACACCGAAGTCTCCAACCAACGCGATGCGATCGCCGAAACGGTAAGCGAGCGAAGCGGTACCGCCGTTGAGGTCGAAGCCTGAGCTTCCGTCAGCCGGGTAACCTCGCGTGTAAGCGTAGCCTCCCCCAACCTCGAGCGGATTTGTAATGCCTGCGCGCAGTTGCGCATATACCGGCGCTGTGAAGCCAACCATAAGCCCACATACGATTAACGCTTTTGCCAGCCAGCCGCCGGCGTTCAACGGAAAAGCGATGTCCCGGCCAGTTTTTGCGGCCCGTGGAGTAAGTGGAAGACCAGCCTCGCGTTCTAGCCGCCGGGCATGGCCCACCAGGTATTGGAATGTCCCGCTCACAAAAATAACCGCCCGATTCGAACTCATTAAGGTGCGCCCTCCTCCGCGGAATTGCGATTTGTTGGCGTGATTCATGGCGTCACCGTCAGAGTGACTGTATCGGAGTGTTGAACATTGCCGTTCGCCAGGGTCGCTGTGACGGTGATGGTGTAGGTCCCCGGAGGCGTACCCAGTTTGCGGAAATTCTGCGCACTGGCGCAGCCATAGAGGCCCAGCCCGCAGCAAGACAGTCCCAGCAAGAGCAGGAGCCGGATTGTTCTGGGCTGCCAACGCCCGCGCTGGAGAAGGCCCAAGCCGACCAGCAGCAAGGCGAACGCTGCCAGGGATCCGAGCGGGAACCTCGCGGGATCTCGCAAAAGGTCAAACGCAGCCAGTCGCAGGGCAGGGATTTTGCGCGATGGTTCTATCCTGTCCAGATTTTGTGCGAGGAAGGGATCGGACAGTGTGGTCGTGATGACCAATGTGTCGGTAGCGGCGATCAGCCCTGGTGTAACGGACGAGGGCACAAACGCAGCGCTGGTCCGCGGTGCCAGACCTGTAACAGACAATGTAATGGGCGTCGAAACGGGCACATTGTTGAGGGGAGTCACAGTAAACGAGAAGCTTGCCAGTTGCCCCGCTTTCACCGTTTCGCCCGCCGTTCCCACAGTGATGGAGAAGTCCGGCGGAACCACAGTGATCGGGGTTACGTCCGTGGCGGTGTCGTTGTCCGTAATCACTTCGCCGCCGCCCGCCACAACCGCCGTGTTCGTGACAGAGGTGGGCGCAGTACCGGAAACATTAACGGTCAGAGTGATTGGCGGATAACTCGCTCCGTTGGCGAGAGCGTCGCTTCGTGAGCAACTCGTCGCAGCCAGGGTGCAGGTCCAGCCCGTGCCGGAAATGGCCGTCGCGGTTAGAGACGACGGGAGAGTATCGGTCACAGTTACGGTGCCCACGGTTGGGGCTGCGCCCCGGTTGCTGGCGGTGATGGTGTAGGTCGCACCCGTTAGACCTTGCTTGAAAGTGACGGAGTGCGACTTGGTGACGATCAGGTCCGCGACGAGCACGCTCACGGATGCAGACGCGGTCCCACCCACTCCGCCTTCCGTGGAAGAGATGGTCGAGGTCGTATTGTTTTGCACCCCGCCTGCAATCGCAGTGACGTTCACGGAGAATGTGCAGTTCGCGCCTCCCGCGAGCGTCGCCCCGGTCAATGCCACCGTTCCCGAACCCGCGACGGCAGTAATGGTGCCTCCGCCGCAACTGCCGGTAAGCGCGTTAGGCGTCGCCACCACGAGACCCGCGGGCAGCGTATCGGTGAAAGCGATAGAGCTCAGCGAATTGCTGACGTTGGGATTGGTGACCGTGAACGTCAGCGAAGTAGAAGCAGACAAATTAACGCTGGCCGCTCCGAATGCTTTCTGCAGTGTGGGTGGCCCTATCACCGTCATACTGGCGGTGGAAGTATTTCCGGCACCGCCGGTTGTCGAGTTCACAGTTACGGCGTTGACCTTTGCACCGGCGGACGTTCCGGTCACATTCACGGCGAAGGTGCAGTTGCCGGAGGCCGGCAGGGTCGCGCCGCTGAGCGACACGGAGGAAGAACCTGGGGCAGCGGTGATGCTGCCTCCGCCGCAGGAGCCGCTCAACCCGTTCGGGGTAGCCACTTGCAAACCGGCAGGCAAGCTATCGGTAAAGCCCACTCCTGCAAGCGAGATGGTATTGGATGCGGGGTTGGTGATGGTAAAGCTCAAGGAAGTCGTACCGTTGAGCGGGATGGTTGATGCGCCAAAGGCTTTGGCGATGACGGGCGGCAAGGCAACATTCAGTGTCGCCGAAGCCGTGCCACCTGTGCCGCCGCTGGTGGAGCTGACCGCGCCGGTCGTGTTGACAAAAGTTCCCATCGTGCCGCTGGTCACATTCACGTTCACGGTGCATGACGAATTGGTCGCGACGGTGCCGCCTGCAAGCGTCAGCGTTCCCGATCCCGCGGCCGCTGTCGCGGTTCCCCCGCAACTGTTTGTCAGCCCATTGGGAGTTGCCACCACCAGGCCGGCCGGAAAACTATCGGTGAAAGCCAGACCGGCCAGGGCAGCAGTGTTCGCCGCTGGATTGGTAATGGTGATGGTCATCGTGCTTACGCCGTTGGCCGGGATAGCGCTTGGGCCAAAAGATTTGCTGATGAGCGGAGGAGTGAGTACAACCTGAGGATTGCCAGTGAGAGAGCCCGTGCTGCCGTTGAAGTTGCTATCGCCTCCATAGGTGGCCGTAATGGTGTGACTCCCCGCGGTCAAGGACGATGTGGAAAGAGTAGCCACGCCGCCGCTCAGCGTCCCTGTGCCGATCGAGCTGCCTCCATCCTTGAAGGTCACCGACCCTGTGGGTGTTCCCACACCCGGTGCGACCGCAGAGACCGTGGCGGTGAAGGTCACCGATTGGCCGAGAGCAGATGGATTTTGCGACGAGGTGACGGCGGTCGAGGAGTCCGCTTTGTTGACCACCTGATTGGTTCCCGTCAGCGTACCCGTGCTGCCGTTGAAGTTCGAGTCGCCACCATAGCTCGTGGTGATGGGATGGTTGCCAATGGTCAGCGCTGACGTGGTGAACGTAGCGATTCCTCCGCTGAGCGTTCCCGTACCCACCGGACTCCCACCATCCAGGAAGGTCACCGTTCCGGTCGGTGTGCCCGCTCCCGGCGCCACAGGGGAAACCGTCGCCGTGAACGTTACCGACTGCCCCAGGACGGATGGGTTCGCCGAGGAAGTCACCGTCGTTGCACTGTTCGCTTTGTTGACCACCTGATTGGTTCCCGTCAGCGTACCCGTGCTGCCGTTAAAGCTGCCGTCGCCACCGTAACTTGTGGTGATGGGATGGCTGCCGATGGACAGCGCCGACGTGGTGAACGTGGCGATTCCTCCGCTGAGCGTTCCCGTACCCACCGGACTCCCGCCATCCAGGAAGGTCACCGTTCCAGTCGGCGTTCCCGCTCCAGGTGCCACGGGGGAAACCGTCGCGGTAAAGGTAACCGATTGTCCGAAGACGGAGGGGTTCAACGAAGAAGTAACGCCGGTGCTCGTATCGGCTTTAAAGACGACCTGCGGGTTCCCCGTCAGCGAGCCGGTGCTGGTATTGAAATTGCCGTCTCCCCCGTAGCTCTCGGTTATGGTGTGATTGCCTACTGGCAAGGAGGACGTAGTGAATGTGGCTACGCCACCGCTCAGGGTGCCCGTGCCGATGGAACTGCCGCCATCCTTGAACGTCACCGTTCCAGTCGGCGTGCCCGCCCCCGGGGCCACCGCCGAAACCGTGGCCGTGAAAGTGATGGATTGCCCAAAGACCGACGGGTTCAGCGAAGACGTTTGCGTTGCTGACGTGTCCGCTTTGTTAACCACTTGTGGATTGCCCGTGAGCGAGCCGCTGCCGGTATTGAAATTGGCGTCTCCTCCATAGTTCGCCGTGATGGTGTGATTGCCTACGGCCAACGCCGATGTCGTGAACGTGGCCACGCCGGCGCTTAGCGTCCCTGTGCCGATCGAACTGCCGCCATCCAGGAAGGTCACCATTCCGGTCGGCGTGCCCGTTCCCGGCGCCGCAGCCGTAAGCGTTGCCGTGAACGTGACTGACTGCCCAAACACGGATGGGTTGAGAGACGAAGTTACCGCAACCGACGGGTTCGCTTTGTTCACCACCTGATTGGTTCCCGTCAGCGTACCCGTGCTGCCGTTGAAGTTCGAGTCGCCACCATAGCTCGTGGTGATGGGATGGTTGCCGAGCGAGAGCGCGGAGGTGGAGAAAGTAGCCACTCCTGAGCCGTTGAGTGATCCGGAACCAACGGGGCTGCCGTTATCCAGAAACGTCACGGTCCCACTGGGTGTGCCTACTCCCGGAGCAACCGCGGAAACTGTTGCCGTGAACGTGACCGACTGGCCGAGGACTGACGGGTTCGCAGAAGAAGTCACCGTCGTTGTGCTGTTGTCTTTGTTGACCACCTGATTGGTTCCGGTCAGTGTGCCAATGCTGCCGTTGAAGTTCGAGTCGCCACCCGTGTTCGTAGTGATGGGGTGGCTCCCGAGGGAGAGCGAGGAGGTGGTGAACGTAGCCACTCCTGAGCCATTGAGTGCTCCGAACCCAATGGGGCTTCCGCCATCCAGAAAGACTACGGATCCGGTGGGGATTCCCGTGCTGGGCGGAATAGGCGAGACAGTGGCCGTGAAGGTCACCGATTGTCCCAACACCGAAGGATTTGCGGAAGAAGTGACGGTGGTGTTTGTATCGGCTTTAGCGACGAGTTGCGGGTTACCTGCAAGCGCGGCACTGCTGGTGTTGAAATTGCCGTCTCCCCCATAGCTCGCGGTGATGGTGTGATTGCCTACGGACAATTCGGACGTAGTGAATGTGGCTACACCACCGGTCAGGGTACCCGTGCCGATCGAACTACCGCCATCCTTGAACGTCACCGTTCCGGTGGGTGTTCCTGATCCCGGCGCCACCGCCGAAACCGTGACCGTGAAGGTGATCGATTGCCCAAAGACCGCCGGGTTCACAGAAGAAGTTTGCGTTGATGACGTATCGGCTTTATTGACGGTCAATGACGCCGTGTTGTTGCTGGTGGAGTGGATGGTGTCGGCGGGATAAGTTCCGGTAATGGTGTGGGGGCTGGTCGCGACATTCACCGGGGTGACGGTCGAAGTGCAAGTTGATGTGGTGCTTGTGCTTGGGGTCAGTACGCAGGCACCGGATATAGTATCGGTTGCTTCGGATGAGGTCACACTAACGGCGCCCGCCGGATTAAACGACGGTGCATAGAGTTCGGTATCGGATGCAGGAGTAACGGCGGTGGTCAACCCAACTACCAGCACGTCGCCATTGTTCAGCAGCGTGGCAATGAGCCCGTTGTCGGATTGCTGAAGACTCCCAGTAGTATTGAACTTGTCGCTATCTGGGTCGTACAGATCCACGGCCTGGCTGGTCGTTCCTCCCGCCAGCAGCACCATGCCATTCGGCAAACTAATCGCTGAGCCATTGGCACGTGGTTGGGCCATAGAGTGGTTGCTGGCCGTAAAGGTGTTGGCGACTGGGTCGTAAAGATCAGCGCTGGCGAACGCTCCACCGGAGTTCTGTCCACCCGCGATCAGGACTTTGCCGCTAGGCAGCAACGCCGATTCGGGCTGCCAGCGATTGGCAACCAGGGTTGAACCAGGTCCACTGATGGCGGTAAATGTTCCCGCACCGCTATTGCCGGCGGGATCGAAAAGCTCGGCCGTGTCCAGCGCTCCATTGGCTGTTCCGTCGCTGGAGCCTCCCGCGATCAGCACCTTGCCGGTCCCCAGCAGCGTGGCGCTCATGCCGCTGCGCGCAGTGTTCAGGTTTCCCGTGGCCGTAAATGTGTCGGCTACCGGGTCGTACAACTCAGCGCTATTGAGTACGCCACCGTTGTTCTCGCCGCCGGCGATAAGGATCTTGCCGTTGTTCAGCAGCGTTGCGGTAGCGCCAAAGCGGGCAGCGGTCAGGTTTTGTGTGGTGAATGCAAAAGTGCCCGCGGAAGAATCGTAGAGTTCAGCGGTATTCAGCGCACCGTTCGCCGCGCCGTTACTCGAGCCGCCTGCAATCAGAATCTTGCCAGTTGGTAGCAGCACCGCAACGGCGCCCGTGCGCGCCGTGTTCAGAGTGCCGGTAGCGCTGAATCCAGCACCTAAGAAGCTGTAAATTTCCGCGCTATTCAGGACGCTGTTGCTTGCGTCCGTTCCGCCAGCAACAAGCACCAGCGTGTTCGCGAATAAAGTCGCCGTAAATCCCGTGCGGCCTGCTGCCGGCGCTCCTGTAGTTGAAAAAGTGTCGGCTGTGCCCGGTGGAACAGTACCAGAGTCCGTCAGCGTGACCGTCGCGGTGCTGGACTGACCCACGACCACGGTTGTCGGATTCAGGACTACGCCAGTGGTGCTGGCGCGCGGGTTGACCGTCTCGCTCGAAGCCGACGACGTGCTTCCGGTATGGGTAGAATCGCCCTGATAGACCGCGGTGATGGAATGCGGCGATCCGGCTGCGGACAACAGGTAAGTCTGAAAACTCGCCTGCATCTGTCCAGCAACATTCGTTAGCGTGGCGCTGCCCAGTGGCGTGTTGCCGTCGAAAAACGTCACCAGGCCGCTTGGTGTTCCGGTCGCCGCGGTGACCGTGGCGGTGAAGCTCACCTTAGCGCCCAGAGTGATTGTGGTTGGAGAGGCCGCCACAGTTGTCGTCGTGGCTGTCGAGGATTGGGCAGGAAGCGATTGGGCGGCAGGCGCCAGCAAGAGGAGAAATGCAGAGAGCAACTTGAGGAGGAAACGAAACGAGATACGACGGCAAACAGGTGTGGCTATTTTCACGGATGGTGTCCTCTCTATGACTCTTTCGTCCGGACCCTCTTCCTGAGGTGAGCAAAGATGAAAGTGCGGTGCGAGAAGGCAATTGCGAATGCCGTGAACTCAGCAAGAGCGCGCTGTTTCAGCCGCCGAAGCGCAAGTGCCCGTTTTTAACGGAAGGTTCCTTAGCTGGAAGGGGGTACTTCGATAAAATCCACTACAAACTACCGAGCGCGGTGAGCGAGAGGAAAATCACGGTGCTTCAGCGGTGCATTCTCACATTGATTTCTGAAACGAGAAAAGAAGGAATTCTCGGCCGAGTGTCGTAACGTGCACCTCTTTATGGAAAACCCCGGCTGCATCCCAATTTGATTTTTCGAATCAGCCACGCGAGGCTATGCCCGTTCTTTCTTTCCCGGACCAACGGGAAATAGTCAGAGCCGGCAAGAGATTCTCACTGGAGTCGGGTGGAAAAACCATAAGGGTACAGTTTCGAGAATTCAAACTTGCGCATCCCGGGAAAAGCCCAAATTGGTTGGAACAGTGGAGTTTAGGAAAGAGATGGTGAACCGGGGAGGACTCGAACCTCCAACCCGTTGATTAAGAGTCAACTGCTCTACCATTGAGCTACCGGTCCACGGGGAAACTATTATTTTACACAGTCTGAAATTTGTTGTCGACTCTGAGCTGTGCGAACAAATTGGACCTTTCGATCAGAACCTGACGCCCTCTGTACGATTTAAAGCGCGATACTTTCGTTACTTGCTCCGCAGCACCGCCGCAAGATCCTTTGCCACCTGCTTGGCTTTGGCAAGGTCATTCGGATCAAAGGAGATTGCCGAGACGCGCTGGTGGCCACCACCACCATATTTTTCAGCGAGTGTGGCCAGATTCTGGTTGGCGTTGGCCTGATTCCAGGGATTGGTGCCGAGCGAGACCTTGGCGCGCACGGGCGATGCGCTCACGCTTACCGAATAGACGCTTTCCGGGTGCAAGAGGTACGGGATGAATTTGTTGTAGCCCTCGAGATCCAAATCGCTGACGTCGAAAAACACCACTCCGTCTTTCGATTCG
>DASSGJ010000213.1:0-2001 GCA_035693545.1 Candidatus Acidiferrum sp. | reverse complement strand
AACGTCCGTATTCGATCTTGGCACCGGCAAAACGACAAAGGTCGAAGAGCCTGCCGGCATTGTCATTCTCAAATCGCTTAAAGACGCAGGCCGCGAAGTTGAGCGCAACTCTGGCGCCAGCCTGATCGATCTCGGAGACGGGGTTGTCTGCTGCGAATTCCATTCCAAGATGAACGCCATCGGCGCCGACCTGATCGCCATGATCCACAAAGGCATCAAGCGTCTCGATACCGATTTCGACGCCATGGTCATCGCCAATCAGGCCACAAACTTTTCCGTTGGCGCCAATCTCATGCTTGTCCTTGTTGGCGCGCAAGAGCAGGAGTGGGACGAGCTGCACATGGCCGTGAAGCAATTCCAGAACGTCAATCTCGCCATCAAGTACGCGCCGAAACCGGTGGTCGCGGCGCCGCAAGGCATGGCTCTCGGTGGCGGCTGCGAAATCAGCCTGCACGCCGCGAAGATTCATTCGGCCGCGGAAGCCTACATCGGCCTCGTTGAAGTCGGCGTTGGCCTGATTCCCGGCGGCGGCGGCACAAAGGAAATGCTGATCCGCGCGAATGAAAACGCGGCTTCGGGGGACGACCTCGATCTCTTTCACACACTGCGTCCATTTTTTGAAAACATCGCCACCGCTAAAGTCGGTACCAGCGCCGAGGAATGCCGCGACCTCGGCTACCTGCGGCGCAGCGATAAGTATTCGATGAATCGCGAACGCCTCGTGTTCGACGCCAAGCAAACCGCGCTAGCTCTCGTTCGAGGCGGATGGAAGCCCGCCGCGTCGTCCTGGCAGGAAGGTGCGCAATCCACGCAGATTAAAGTGTTGGGTGAATCCTTCCTGGCCGCAGCCAAGCTGGCGATTCACATGATGACTCGCGGAGGTTACGCATCCGATTACGACGCGCACGTCGCCCGCAAACTCGCGAACATCCTCGCAGGTGGCGCACTTTCTTCACCACAGCTTGTCAGCGAACAGTATGTGCTCGACCTTGAGCGCGAGGCCTTCGTCTCCCTCTGCGGCGAGAAGAAAACCCAGGAACGCATCGTCCACACGTTGAAAACGGGCAAACCGCTGCGCAATTAAGAGCCGCTGTAGTTCAGGCGTTCAGGCGTTTCGTGGCGGACCGCGAACTCGCCGGCGTAAGGAAAACCCTCACCCGTAAAGGGGTGAGCTACAGGGTGAACCGCATAAAGCCGTATTGTCCTCTCGCTTAAAATCGTCTATCGTTATTACATGCAAAAACTGCTCGCGCCGCGGGAAGCCGCCAACATTCTTGGCATCAGCTATCCCACTCTGAAACAGTGGATCTATCGCGGCAAATTGAAAACGGCAAAAACTCCCGGCGGCCACCACCGTGTCCCGGAATCCGAGATCGACCGCCTGATTCCCGCTTCCCTCAACCGCGGCGAACCGTCTTCCCGCCGCGGTAATTTCCGCAAAATCAGCGGGCGCAATCAGTTGATCGGTCGAGTCACCGCGATCAAATACAGCGGCCTGCTCGCACAAATCACGCTTGCTATCGGTGAGCAGCACATCACCTCCATCATCACCGCCGACGCTGCCAAGGAAATGCGGTTGAAGCCTGGCGAACGCGTCGCGGCCCTGGTCAAATCCACTGAAGTCATGATTCTCCGCGTCTGATTCCGATGCCCAAGGCGAATTACAATTCAACTCGCCCTTGTTGCGGCCGCCTTCTGGTTACCTTGGCGAGGGAAGGGAGGCGGGCGCTTTTTCTGTTTTCTTTCTTTCTGTGCTCCGGCGTTGGCGCCCAAACCCTGCGTGTCGCCGCTGCTTCCGATCTGCAATTCGTCCTGCCCGATCTCGCTGCCCAATACGAAAAACAAACTGGCGCCAAACTTGCCATCACCTATGGCTCCAGCGGCAATTTCTTCGCGCAAATCCAAAACGGCGCGCCGTTCGATCTTTTCTTCTCCGCCGACAATGCCTATCCTAGAAAATTAGCTGAAGCGGGCTTCGCCGATGCCAACTCGTTGGTTATT
>DASSGJ010000212.1:0-5206 GCA_035693545.1 Candidatus Acidiferrum sp. | reverse complement strand
AAGTGCGCGGACATTGGTGCGCTCCTAGAATTCGAACCGTACGCCGATTTGGGTATGCCGTGGCGTGTTCAGTGTGCTCGTCACCTGCCCAAAGGCGGAATCGCCAAACGAAGTATTCGGGAAATTGAACCTCGGCGTGTTCGTAAAGTTGAAGAACTCTCCGCGCACCTGAAGTTTCATTCCTTCCCGGATAACAAATTCCTTGCTGAAGGAAAGATCGGCGTTGTGGATGCCGTCTCCGCGCAAACTGGAAAAATAGCGCGGAGCAGTCCCGGCAATCTGATCTCCGGGATCGCCGAAGCAGTTCGCGTTAAAGACTGAGGCGGAATTGGGGTCCAGGTTCGCGCCGCTGGAGATGTCCTGGCCGTTCGCGGCTGCCTGATGATAACTGAAGCCGGAGCTGACCGCGCTGCAAAGCACATTGGGCCGCTGATTGCCATCGGCGAGGCGGGGACTGGCCATGACAATGCTGATCGGGGTGCCGGTCTGAAAGGTGACAAAGGCGGAGATGGCCCATCCGCCGATAACGCCATCAAGTACACGGTTCATATCGCGCCCAACCCACCGTTTTCTTCCCACAGGAACGTCAACGATAGTCGCGATCACAAAACGGTGTGTGGCGTCATTAGCGCTAATGGAATTCTCGGCTTTTAGATTGTCGTAGACCTGCGGTATACCCGAACTCAGGCTTGGAGTGATGAAGGAATTTGCCCCAGCGGAAGAATTATCGGTGGCCTTCGAGAACGTATAGTTGCCTTCGAAGCTGACGTAGTGGTTCGGACGCTTTTGGAAGCGCACCTGAAGCGAGTTGTACCACGCGCTGGCACTAAGCCGCGTCAGCCCGCTAAAGGCGCCGTCAAATTGCGGATATGGCCGCAGGAGGTTGATGAGCGGAATTTGATCATCGTTATAGATGGACTCGGGTTCATTGAAAATAGCGTTTGGTCCGCTGAAGAGTGGCTGGAATGGATTGTCGGTCAAGGTTGCCAGAGTGTTAGTCGGGGATGTGCAGTTGCCTGGAGTCGGACCCGCGAGGCAAGCGTTGTATTGCGCTACGATCTGGTTGCGGATGGAAGAAGGCAGGAAATTGCGATTCGCCGTGCCAGAAAACGAACTGTAGGGGAGATGCGTGCTGCGGCTCGCGGAGTAATCGACACCAATCGTAATTCCTCCCGGGAACAAGTGCTGAACGCCGAGGTTCCACTGATAGATCTCCGCGTTGCGGGCCGTGCCGGTGTCCAGGCTGTTGTTATTCGGAAACCCCCACAAGGCAAGGTCCCCATACTTGTTGCCCTGCGGCGGGGCATAGCCATTGGGAAATGGGTTTTCGAGGGTGGCAAACTGCGTCTGAAAATTGTCTTTTGTGAACAGGATGGGATGCGAATTGCCGAAGGCTGTACCTGTGAACTGAAAATTGGTCGCGACGTTCAAGCCATAATAGATCCCCGCTCCCCCGCGAACTACCGTGTTTGGGTTGAGAGCGTAAGCAAATCCCAGGCGGGGAGCGACATTGTTGCGGTCCACCGGGGAATTGCGATTTCCGGATGTCGGGAAATTGGTGACGCCAGTGAGATTGCCGGAGCGGTTGACGAGTCCTGGAATGTCGATCGGCACCGCGATATTGCTCGCACCGGTAAAATTACTGAACTGGATCAGGTTGTTTCGCTCCGTGTAGGGCGTGCTCCACTCGTAACGCACGCCAAGATTGACTGTCAGTTTCGGATTGATCTTCCAGTCGTCCTGGACGTAAAACGCGGTTTCCTTGGATTTATTGGCAACGGACTTGAAAACAGAAAGGCTGCTGGTGCTGGGATCCCCATACCCGAGCAGCAAGCTGGCAAAGGAGTTGCCCTGGAGAGAATTGCCGGCGCCGACCACTTGCTCGGTCTCACCCTGCGTGAAATGGAAAAAGCCCGTCGGCGGATTGGGCTGGAAAAAGTTATTGAAGAAGATTCTTTGTTCGCCGCCGAATTTCAGGATGTGCCGGCCGCGCACCCACGACAGCCCGGAGCTATAGGAAAAGAGGGTGTGCGCAAAACCGGTGTCCGTGCAGCACTGGTTGAACAGCGAGGTAGCATTGTTATCCATCTGGATGACCGGCATGCGCGTGAGGCCGTTTACCTGGCTGAGAATTGCGTCACCGGGGGCGTTGAATACGGTGTCGAGCTTTGGGTAGTTTTCGGTCACCGGTGAAACGGCGCGGTCAATCGCAAAGCGATTGGTCCATGCCAGGCTTCCGGTCGGGGTCCAATTGTCTTCCAGCACGGAATTGTGGACGTCGGTGATGCTGTTGAAACCGTCGTTAAAGTCGCCGTCTCCAAAAACAGTGGGCACGTCATTCGTGTTGTGAGACTGGCTATAGCGGGCGGAAAGATGGTTCTTGTCGCTAAAGTGGTGATCCACCTTGACGTCGAACTGCCAGCTGTCCGTCCTGCTTAGAACGACCTGGTGAAAATTGGGGCTGCCGGGAGCGGCATTGTCGATGGTGGGTTGCGGATACAGATTGATGATCTTCTGGCCGATTGAGTCAATCAGATTGGAGTCGATCAGATTCGGGACAGTGAAGTTCTGGCGATTCCCGCTACTGTCTACATTGAACGGATTAAAAATTTGCTGCTGGACGGCCTGGCCGACCGTGCAACCTTGGGTCGGGTCGGTGCAGAGAACAAAGGTATTGCGGAAATCGCCACCGCGTTCCGCCTTCGTCGGCACGAAGGCGTTAATTTCTACCGGGTCCTGCTGACGAACTTTTTCAAGATCAACAAAGAAGAAGGTTTTTTGCCTTTTGATCGGCCCGCCGAGGGAAAATCCGTATTGATCGCGGAGATGGTCCGGCTTGGGAATGCCCTGGGCGTTGTTGAAGAAGTCGTTGGCGTCGAGCGCGGACCTCTGCCCGAACCACCAGCCGCTGCCGTGAAAGTTGTTGCCGCCTTCTTTCAACACAATATTGACCACTGTCCCGCCGTTGTTCCCGAACTCCGCAGAGAAGCTGTTGTTCTCCACTTTGAATTCCTGAACGATTTCCACGGAGGGTTGATAGTAGACGTTGGTCGTTGCTCCTTCGCCTTGCTCCGGGGCGCTGGTCAGGGCGCCGTCAACCCGTATTTCGGCGGTCGCATTTCGTTGGCCGTTGGATACGAAATTTGTCCCTTGAGGATAGGAGTCCGTCGTGCCCTGCCCGGCGGTTTCGGTTACACCGCCGGAGAGAAACACCAGGCCGAAAAAGCTGCGATCAGGCAGCGGGATATCCCGGACATATTCGTTAGTAACATCCGTACCCAGGCTGGCGTTTCCGGTATCCAGCAAGGGCGCCTGACCCGTCACCGTAACGCTTTCAGATACACTGGTCGGCGAGAGCGTGAAATCGAGAGTGGCTTGCTGGCTGACCGCCAGGACCATGCCCTTGCGTTCGCGCGTCCCGAACTTCGGCGCTTCAACGCGGATGTCGTAAGTTCCCGGCCGAATTCCCGTGAAAACGTAAACGCCTCGGCCGTCGGTCGCATAGGATTGGCTGACATTGGTGGCTTGATCGGTAAGCGTCACCTTTGCACCGGGCACAACACCTCCGGAAGCGTCGGTGACCACACCGGTCAGTTGGGCCGTGTAGGTTGCCTGTGCTGCCAGTCGCGTCCCCAACCCGGAGATCAAGAAGAAGATCCCGAGAAGTCCGATTTGCAAACTTCGAGAACTGTGAAACACGCTTCGCATCCCCCCACCCCCGCGACCGGATTAAATTGGAAGGAAATCCGGCGCCTTACGACTAGTTTCGATTCATTTCTTTTACTTTCATTTCCTTCCGTTGTCAATCTCCCTTTTTTCGCCGTGTACGAACGGGGAGCGTCAAAAGCATTTGATAGCTCAAGGGCACACGTTCAGGCAGCATCACTGAAAATGATTCTCTTTCTAAGAGGCCGGCGCGTCGAAAACAGAACGGGTTATCAAAATCTGTGCCGTCGGATAACGCGCTACAAACTCCGCGAGAAGGAATCCGTCACGTATGCGCTTCCTTTAATTGGATTCAAATGGAGCAGGCAAAGCGGCTTGATGCGTCTGTGAATAGTTGATTTAGTTGGAGCGGGCGATGGGAATCGAACCCACGTCCGAAGCTTGGGAAGCTTCTATACTGCCATTGTACGACGCCCGCTCTGTTCTTAAATTAGCAAAGGAAGGTAATGGCCGCAAGCTAGGTTTGCGATAGCTAGGATTGCGATAGCTGTTTGTAGCGGAAACAAGTTTGCAGGTGATCGTTTACCAAGCCGGTGCCCTGCATCAGAGCGTAGACGATGGTTGGGCCGACGAAACGGAAGCCGCGCTTTTTTAGGTCCTTGCTCAGAGCCGTTGCCAGCGGCGTTTCCGCCGGTACTTGCCGACGTTGCTTCCATTTGTTCTGGATTGGTGAGCCGCCGATGAAATCCCAGATGTATTTGTCGAAGCTGCCGAATTCTTTTTGCACTTTGAGAAAAGCTTGGGCGTTCGTGACGGCGGCGGCGATTTTCAGACGGTTGCGGATGATGCCGGGATCGGCGAGGAGTTCGCGCGATTTCTTTGCGTCAAAGCGGGCGACTTTTGCCGGGTCGAACGCCGCGTAGACTTTCTGATAGCGTTCACGCTTTTGCAAAATCGTGTCCCAGCTCAAACCCGCCTGCGCGCCTTCGAGAATCAGGAATTCGAACCAGCGGTGGTCGTCATGGACCGGAACGCCCCATTCTTCATCGTGATAGGAAATGTTCAAGGAATTGGTGGCCCAAGGGCAGCGCACGAGTTCGCGTTTCGGTTCAGCCATCTCATCCTCCAACAGCGACTGACTGGTATAGAAACGGCAACGGCCCGCTGTAGAAGCGAGCCGTGCTTTGTTTCCGATTTTTTGCGAGACGCAGAGAACAATCAGCCGAGATGCCGGTCTAGCGCCTTGGTGATCTGATCCTTGGGCACTGCGCCGACGATCTGCTCCACCACCTGGCCGTCTTTGAACACGAGCAGAGTGGGGATGCCGCGAATGCCATAGCGCGTGGAGGAATTCATCGCCTCGTCCACGTTGAGCTTGGTGACCTTGAGCTTGCCCGCATAGTCCTGGGCAATTTCCGCGACTGTGGGCGCCAGCATGTGGCACGGGCGGCACCATTCCGCCCAGAAATCGACCATGACGGGCTGCGACTTGCTTGCAGTCAGAACTTCGGTATCAAAGTTTCCGTCATTCACCGTAAGA
>DASSGJ010000211.1:0-4760 GCA_035693545.1 Candidatus Acidiferrum sp. | reverse complement strand
TTTGCCAGAGTTGTTGCATTACGCGATTCCCAATTTCCGCCGCAATCGCATCTCGACGCGTTCCATCTCCCCGCGGTCGGTTTCATGATCGTATCCCAAAAGATGCAGCACGCCATGCAGAATCAGCACTTTCAGTTCCTCAGGAAGCCCGCGCCCAAGCGATTTCGCGTTCCGCCGCGCCACCCGAGGTGCAATTGCAATGTCCCCCAAAAATTCCCCGCGCGCCCTACGCACCTGCGCACTCAATGTTCCAGGTTTCCCCGAATCCGCGACAACCGGAAACGACAGCACATCCGTCGCCCCCTTCTTCTTCCGATACCTCTCATTCAGCCGCGCCATCTCCGCATCGCCAATCAAACGCACGGCGACGCTCTCCGGTCCCAGCCCGATCTCCTCCACGGTTTTTCCTAGGAACTCTTCCAGCGGCCCCACCGCCACCCGCACCCCGCGCTGGTGGTTTTCAATCACACCCTGTGCTCTTCTCTGCGTCCTCAGTGTCTCTGCGTTCAGCTCTCTTCTCCGCCCAATTTTCCATTTTCCAATTTCTATTTTCCAACTTACTCCAATTTCACCGGCTCCTTAGCCGCAACCTTCGCATTCCCCCCGCGCTGAGGCTGCCCCATATCATGCTCCTCATAAGCCCGAATAATCTGCTGCACCAGATTGTGCCGCACCACGTCCTTCTCCCCAAACTGCACTGTGCTGATCCCCGGGATCTTCCCGCAAATCTCCATTGACTCGATCAACCCGCTCTTCTTCCCCGCTGGCAAATCAATCTGCGTAATGTCCCCGGTAATCACGGCCTTCGAATTGAATCCCAGCCGCGTCAAAAACATCTTCATCTGCTCGCTGGTAGTGTTCTGCGCCTCATCCAGAATCACAAACGAATCATTCAAAGTCCGCCCGCGCATAAACGCCAGCGGCGCAACTTCAATAATCCCCTTCTCCAAAAACCGCTCCAGCTTGTCCGCATCCAGCATGTCGTATAGCGCGTCATACAGCGGCCGCATGTACGGATCAATCTTCTGCTGCAAAGTCCCCGGCAAAAATCCCAGCCGCTCCCCCGCCTCCACCGCCGGCCGCGCCAGAATAATTCTATTCATCTGCTTGGTCAGCAGCGCGCTCACCGCCATCGCCACCGCCAGATAAGTCTTCCCCGTCCCGCCCGGTCCAATCCCGAACGTCATGTCGTGCGATTCAATCTCTTCCATGTACTTCCGCTGCGTAGCCGTCTTCGGCGTAACCACTTTCTTCCCGAACGACCGCGTCCGCCCGTGCTCAAACATCCCCCGCGGCGATTCATGCGGCTCGTCCATGGCCACGCGCAGCAGCGACTTCACCTCCGCGCTCGTCAACTCCCGCCCGTGCCGCGTCAGGTGGTTGTACTCCTCCACAATCCGCACCGCCTGGTCCACGCTCTCCTGCTCGCCTTCCACGGTCAGCCGCGTGTCGTGCAGGTGCGTCCGCACGCGCAGGTACTCCTCCAGCGAACGGATGTTCTCGTCCAAAGTGCCAAAGAAGGGTTCAATTTTTCCGGTAATGTGTATGGTGCGCTTCATCCACTTGGAAGGTATCTCTGCCGAACGGATCGGGTGGCCGATGGGATTCCTCCTGCAAACTTCCGGCTGCTCTGCAACCTGAACACGGAGAAACTACCAACACCGTAGCGCAGCCTTTCGCTGTGGTCAAGTTACACCCCCGTTAAATTCTTCTCTTCCCCATTTTCTAATTTCGATTTTCTATTTTCGCCCTTCGAATTCACCTATTACTCCAACGCACCTGTCCCTATTAGCATTCGCATTACCTGTCCTTTAGTACGCGCGTCCTATGGACGCAAACTCCCGCTTCCGCAAAACTTCACTCACGCTCGAAAGAAAAGAATTCGTCTTGCTTCCTGAGGGAGGTTCGCAAATGGTTCTGTCCGCCAGACAAATGTGCTTCGGTGCCGCCCTGCTGCTCGCCGGCTCGCCGCTCTTCGCTAACGAAACCGCCGCCGCTTCCAGCGTAGCCCCGATGCCGCGCGCCTACGTCAACTGCCCCGGCATCGCCAACGTCCCGATGACCGCGGACGCCGAACAAGCCCTACCCATGCGCCAGATCGCCACGCTCTCCTGCGGTCAGCCTGTCGCCGTCCTCGCCGACAACGAAGGCTACACCGCCCACATTCGCACTTCAGACGGCAAAGACGGCTATGTCGCCCGCATGTATCTCACCACCGCAACCCCCGCGCCGCAGCCCGCAACCGATCGCGACACCCCGGCCGCCTCTCCCGTCGACGGCATCGTCCGCTGGAACGCCGGCGCCGCCGGTTGCGACCAGTTCGAGAGCCGTGGGCGCAAAGTCGAATCCGCCACCGCCAACGGCGTAACCGTGCAAGTCTCCTTGCAGGACACCGGCTGGAAGCTCCACGCCAGCGTCGCCGTCTTCAACGCCAGCGGCGCACAAATTTACGTTCATCCCTCGCTCGTCACGCTCGACGAACTCACTCCCACGCTGCGCAACCTGCGCGAAGAAAATCCCTCCAAGCTCGCCCACAGTGCCGTCAACCACCAACTCATGCACAGCGAATACGTCGCCGTCCCTCCGCCCAGCGCAGTCGTATTGCACAAGCGCTCGGCCCCGCAGGTCTCCGCCGTGTCTTACCGCTTCGCCCCTGTGCAGGACTACCTCGGCCTGGGCGACGACACCGCCTCGGTGCGCGACATCGCTCTCAAGGCCGCCAATCTCGCCCCCGGCCAGAAAACCTCCGGCGAACTCTGGTACGCCCGCGACGCCAAAGCGCACGAACTCTCACTGCGCATCTCCGTCGGCGACCTAGTCTTCGACTTCCCCTTTTCCTTCGAATAAAAGTTTTCCTCCCCCACGCAAAAAAAGGCCCGGCGCGTCCCCACGCCGGGCCTTTTCCTTTCCGATTCTCCTATTTCCTATATGTAGCGCTGGTCTTTTAAGCCAGCCCTCTTCTCTGTGCCCTCTGTGCTCTTCCCTCTGTGGCCTCTGTGTTAAAACTCTTTCTTTTCGATTTTCGATTTCAATCCGCAGCCACCGCCCTACTCTTCGCCCAATTCCGAATCGAAGTAATCTCCTCCGCCCGCGTCACGCTCAACGGCTGCGTAGCCGCAACCTCCGCCAGCAAAATCTCCGTCGAAAGCTGCTGCTTCAACCCGAACGCCGTATACAATCCCGCCGCAATCACCTGCTCAATCTCCGCCCCCGAAAATCCATCGCTCGCCGCGGCGAGCTTCGCCAAATCGAATCCCGCCGCATCCCTCCTACGCTTTCGAATATGCAAAGCAAACAGCGCCGTCCGCGCAGCCACACCCGGCAAATCCACAAAAAATATCTCGTCGAATCTTCCCTTCCTCAGCATCTCCGGCGGCAAAATTGTAATGTTGTTCGACGTCGCCGCCAGAAAAACCCCGCTTTCGCGGTCCTGCATCCACGTCAGCAAAGCCGCCAGCAACCTCTGCGACAATCCCGCGTCCGCGTCCCCACTCGACCCCGCCGAAGCAAACGCCTTCTCAATCTCGTCAATCCAAAGCACCGCCGGCGAAATCTTCTGCGCCACATCCAGCGCTTTCTTCAGCCGCTTCTCGCTCTCGCCCACAAACTTGTCGTACAAAGCCCCTGCATCCAGCCGCGCCAACTCGTATCCCCACTCCCCCGCAATCGCTTTCGCCGCCAAACTCTTCCCGCAACCCTGCACGCCGGTAATCAGCACACCCTTCGGCGGCACCAGACCAAATCGCTGCCCCTCCGCCGTCAGCGCACTCTTCCGCTTCCCGATCCACTCCCGCAATCTCTGCAAACCCGCCACGTCGGCAAACGACGCATCCCGCTTGATCGTTTCCAGCAACCCGCCCGTGTGCATCGCCTGCCGCTTCGCTTCCAGCACATCGTCCAGCAGCCCCGCATCCGCTTTCCGCCGAGCCAGCGCCGCCTGCCGCAACACCCGCAGGGCATCGTCTTCCGAAAGCCCCGCCAGATTCTTCGCCAACTGCCCCACGCCCGCCGCGTCCAGCGAAGTCGCAATTCCCTGTGCGCGATTCAACTCCGCCAAAGTCGCCTTCACGCCGCCAACCAACTCCTCCACCGAAGGCAGTCCCAGCTGAAACGCCACCGCATCCGCCTCCAACTCCGGCGGCAATTGGACCGTCGCGCCCAGCAACACAATCGAGCGTCGCGCCGTCCGAAATCCATCCGCCAGGTCCCGCAACCGCCGGCTGATCCGGTCGTTGTCGCAATACCGGCAAAAATCTTTCAACAGGAAAATCCCATCGCCCTGAATCGTCGCGATATTCGTCAGCGCCTGCTCCGGCTGGTCCGAGTTGTACAAACCCGCCCCGCCGTATCTTCCCAGCCCGCTCGTCACGCTCCACACATAAAGCGGAATCCCCAACTCCTCCGCCACGCACCCCACCAACGTCAAAAGCCGCGCTTCCTCACTCGTCTCCACGGTGACGATGGGGTTGCGCGAGTTCACCAAAAGCCCCAGTTCCGCGCGCTTTGCGCTCAAAGCCGGTACGCAAATCCCGCCAGTTGGCGCCATCGGCGGCGGCTGCAACGGCCTCAGTTGCGGTTTACCTTCGTTTGACAAAGCGGTGTGCCTCGCCTCAAACTATTAGTTTGAAATCAATGCGTCAAAATGCTTAAGGAGCAATAGATGGCTCAAGGTCAGGCTACCAAAATCAAGAAGAAGAAAAAGTCCGTTTTAAAGCGCGCGGCACAATCTCGTCAACGCGCCGAAGTCAATCGCGCCAATC